>NZ_CP089746.1:6046670-6358337 GCF_029541745.1 Streptomyces sp. LX-29
GCCCCCCCCCCCCCCCCCCCGCCCGCTGCCCGCCCCCAGCCCGGCCCCGTCCGCCGCCCCGACCTCGGCGAGCCCCGCCGCGCCACCGGCGGCCTCCGCGTCCGCGTCGCCGAACGCGCCCGTTCCGCTCCCCTCGCCGGCCGCGGCCCCCTCCGTCGCGCCGCTCGCCCCCGCCCCGGCCGCGCCCGGAGCCACCGCCCCCGCGAAGCCCACCCCGACATCCGGCAGGTGACCTCGTATGACGGCCCCGCGAGATCCTCGGCGCCGCGTGCCGCGCCCCGCCCGCCCGCGCGGTGAGGGCGGTGTGGGACGGCCCCGCCAGGGCGCCGCGGGCAAAGGCAGAGGCCCCGCACAGCGCTCCGGTGCGCGCCCCGCCGCCCGTCCCGACGCGCGCGCCGGCTCCCGTCCCGCGGCGCGCCCCGCGCGGGGCGGCCGAGGGAACCCGCCGCTGCGTCTGGGCAGCCCGCGCCCCCGGCTGCGGCTGGTGAGCCTCGGCCTGACCCTGGTCATGCTGGCCTTCGTGGTGCGGCTGCTCCAGGTGCAGGCGGTGGACGCCAGCACGTACGCGGCCAAGGCCAACGTCAACCGCTACATCCCGGTGCGGCTCGCCGCCGAGCGCGGCTCCATCACCGACCGGACGGGCGTCGACCTGGCCACCACGGTGGACGCCTACGACATCACCGCCGCCCCCGATCTGCTCACCCGCGAGACCACCAAGACCGACGACGCCCCGCGGCGGGCGGCGTCGCTGCTGGCGCCGATCCTGGGCGAGAACCAGGCCGCCCTGGAGGAGAAGCTCACCGCCAATCCGAAGTCCAAGTACGTCGTCCTGGCGCGCCAGCAGACCCCCCAGGTCTGGAAGCAGATCAAGGACCTCAAGAGCGCCCTCGCCGACAAGGAGAGCGAGCGCAAGGGCGTGAACGTGCTGGCCGGAATCAACCGGGAGGCGCACAGCAAGCGGGTGTACCCCAACGGCGACCTGGCCGCCGGGATACTGGGCTTCGTCAACGCCCAGGGCAAGGGCTCCGCGGGCGTCGAGCAGCTGCTCGACGCCCAGCTCGCGGGCAAGGACGGCAAGCGGGTCTACGCCCAGTCCGGCGGTCGCCAGGTCCCCACCGGAGACCTCGAGGAACAGCCCGCGGTCCCCGGCGCCGACGTCGAGCTGACGCTCGACCGCGACATCCAGTGGGCCGCCCAGAGCGCCATCAGCAAGCAGGTCGCCGACTCCCGCGCGGACCGCGGTTACGTCGTGGTCCAGGACACCCGCACCGGACAGATCCTGGCCCTGGCCAACGCCCCCGGGTTCGACCCCAACGAGATCCGGAAGGCCGACGCCGAGGCCCTGGGCAACGCGGCGCTCACCGACGCGTACGAGCCCGGCAGCGTCAGCAAGGTGATGTCGATGGCCGCCGTCCTGGAGGAGCGCGCCGCCACCTGGAACACCCCCGTCGTGGTGCCCAACCGGCTGCCCCGCGCGGACCGCGCCTTCGCCGACGACATCGACCACGCCACCTGGCACCTCACGCTCAACGGCGTGCTCGCGAAGTCCAGCAACATCGGCACGATCCTCGCCACCGAGCAGCTGGGCAAGACCCGCGGCCAGGCCAACCAGGTGCTCTACTCCTACCTGCGCAAGTTCGGCGTCGGCCGGCCGACCGGGCTCGACTTCCCGGGGGAGACCCCGGGCATCCTCGCCAAGCCCGGCGACTGGAGCGACTCCCAGCAGTACACGATCCCCTTCGGGCAGGGACTGTCGCTCAACGCCGTACAGGCGGCCTCCGTCTACTCCACCATCGCCAACGGCGGCGAGCGGGTGGCACCGAGCCTGGTGCGGGGCACCAGGGGCCCCGACGGCACCTTCAGGGCCGCTCCGGAGCCCGCCAGGAGCCGGGTGGTGAGCAAGGAGACCGCCGGGACGCTCGCCAAGATGCTGGAGTCCGTGGTCGACGACCGCGAGGGCACCGGCACCAAGGCCAAGATCCCCGGCTACCGCGTCGCCGGCAAGACCGGCACCTCCAACCGGGTGGACCCCAAGACCGGCCGCTACCACGGCTACACCGCTTCCTTCGCCGGCTTCGCCCCCGCCGACCAACCCCGGGTGACCGTCTACTGCGCGGTGCAGAACCCGACGAAGGGCAGCTACTTCGGCGGTCAGGTCTGTGGGCCGATCTTCAAACAGGTGATGGAGTTCGCTCTCAAGACGCTGCGGGTCGCGCCCTCCGGTAAGCCCCCGGCGCGGCTTCCGGTGAACTACACGCCCGGTGCCTGAGCGGATGCCGCCGTGACAACGATCACGCCGGATCCCTGGAACCACGGGGTCCGGCGCGCTCCCGCGCGGACCTTGTTTCGCCCGGACCCCGGTCCGCCCGGTACGCTCACCGCCGTGCCCCACGCTGATCAGTCCCAAACCACCCAGAAGGACGCCTCCCCGGCCTACCCGGGAGCGCCGCGTCCCCGCCAGGTCCGTTCCACCTCACTGGCGGAGCTCGCCGATCAGCTGGGCGTCAGGTCCCCAGAACCCGCCGGCGGGCCGATCACCGGCATCACCCACGACTCCCGCGCGGTGCGCCCCGGCGACCTGTACGCGGCGCTGCCCGGCGCCCGCATGCACGGCGCCGACTTCGCCACCCAGGCCGCCGACCTCGGCGCCGCGGCGATCCTGACCGACCCGGCGGGTGCCGACCGCGCGGCCGCCACCGGGCTGCCCGTCCTGGTCGTCGGCGACCCGCGCGGCCGCATGGGCGCCCTCGCCGTCACGATCTACGGCGCGCCCGGCCACGAGCTGCTCCAGATCGGGATCACCGGCACCTCCGGCAAGACCACCACCGCGTACCTCATCGAGGGCGGCCTGCGCGCCGCCGAGCGGGCGCGCGGCGCGGACGCCGGGATGACCGGGCTCATCGGCACCGTCGAGTCCCGCATCGGCGACGAGCGGCTGAAATCGGAGCGCACGACGCCCGAGGCCACCGATCTTCAGGCGCTGTTCGCGGTCATGCGCGAGCGCGGCGTCGGCTCGGTCGTCATGGAGGTCTCCAGCCACGCGCTGGTCCTCGGCCGGGTCGACGGCTGCGTCTTCGACGTCGCCGTCTTCAACAACCTCAGCCCGGAGCACATGGAGTTCCACTCCGGCATGGAGGACTACTTCCAGGCCAAGGCGCAGTTGTTCACCAAGGCCCGCAGCCAGGCCGGCGTGATCAACTACGACGACGAGTACGGCAAGCGTCTGGTCGGGATCTCCGAGGTCCCGGTCACCACCTTCTCCGCCGAGGGCCACCCGGACGCCGACTGGCGCGCCACCGACGTGGAGGTCGGCCCGCTCGGCTCCACCTTCACCGTCCTCGGCCCCGACGGCCGCTCTGTGCGCGCCGCCGCGCCGATCCCCGGGCCCTTCAACGTGGCCAACGCCCTCGCCGCGATCACCGCGCTGGTGGTCGCCGGGGTGGACCCGCAGACCGCCGCCGACGGCGTCGCCGCCGTGCCCGGCGTGCCCGGTCGCCTGGAGCGCGTCGACGCCGGCCAGCCGTACCTCGCCGTGGTGGACTACGCCCACAAGACCGACGCCGTCGAATCGGTCCTGCGCGCCCTGCGCAAGGTCACCAAGGGCCGGCTGCACGCCGTCCTGGGCTGCGGCGGCGACCGCGACCAGACCAAGCGCGCCCCCATGGGCGCCGCCCTCGCGCGGTACGCCGACACGGCCGTGCTGACCTCCGACAACCCCCGCTCCGAGGACCCGCTGGCGATCCTCGCCGCCATGCTCGCCGGCGCCGCCGAGGTGCCCGCCCACGAGCGCGGCGAGGTGCTGGTCGACGCCGACCGCGCGGCCGCCATCGCCGCCGCCGTGGCCCGTGCCCAGCCCGACGACACCGTCCTCGTAGCGGGCAAGGGGCACGAGCAGGGCCAGGACATCGCCGGGGTGGTCCGGCCCTTCGACGACCGCCAGGTGCTGCGGGACGCGATCGAGCGCTCCCGCGCGGGCACGGGGTCCGCCGACGCCGGCGCCGCCCCCGCTGCCGCCGAGTCGGCCGGCCCGGCCGACACCGCAGAGCCCCCCACCCCTTCCTCGCACCGTCACGACCAGGGATGACAGACCGACATGCGCGCACCAGCCGCCACCAGGCAGCTCCCGTGTACCGCCGGAGGTGACCAGTGATCGCACTGTCCCTCGCCGAGATCACCAGCCTCGTCGGCGGCCGGCCGTACGACATACCGGACCCGGAGGCGCAGGTCACCGGGCCGGTCGTCATCGACTCCCGCGAGGTGCGGCCGGGCAGCCTGTTCGCCGCCCTGCCCGGCGACCGCGTCGACGGCCATGACTTCGCCCGCCGCGCCGTCGAGGCGGGCGCGACGGCCGTGCTGGCCTCCCGCCCCGTCGGCGACGCGGAGCACCCCGTCCCGGTGATCGTCGTCGACGACGTCGTCGCGGCGCTGGGCGCGCTCGCGCGCGGCATCGTGGACCGCCTGGGCACCACCGTCGTCGCGCTCACCGGCTCGGCGGGCAAGACCAGCACCAAGGACCTCATCGCCCAGCTGCTGGAGCGTCTCGGCCCGACCGTGTGGCCGCCCGGCTCCTTCAACAACGAGATCGGCCTGCCGCTGACCGCGCTGCGCGCCGACGCCGGCACCCGGCACCTCGTGCTGGAGATGGGCGCCCGAGGCATCGGCCACATCGACTACCTCACGCGGCTCACCCCGCCGCGGATCGGCGTGGTGCTCAACGTGGGCACCGCGCACCTCGGGGAGTTCGGCGGCCGCGAGCAGATCGCCGCGGCCAAGGGCGAGCTGGTCGAGTCGCTGCCCGCCGCGGATGAGGGCGGGGTGGCCGTGCTCAACGCCGACGACCCGCTGGTCCGCGCCATGGCGTCCCGTACGAAGGCCCGTACCGTGCTCTTCGGTGAGGCCGAGGACGCCGCCGTGCGTGCCGAGAATGTCCGGCTCACGGCGGAAGGCCGGCCTGCCTTCACGCTTCACACCCCCACCGGGTGCAGCGACGTGACCTTGCGCCTGTACGGTGAGCACCACGTGTCGAACGCGCTCGCCGCGGCCGCCGTCGCCCATGAGTTGGGCATGCCCGTCGACGAGATCGCCAAGGCGCTCTCCGAGGCGGGGCAGCTCTCCCGCTGGCGTATGGAGGTCACCGAGCGCGCGGACGGCGTGACGGTCGTCAACGACGCCTACAACGCGAACCCCGACTCCATGCGAGCCGCGCTGCGCGCGCTGGTCGCCATGGGCAAGGCCGGCGAGGCCCGGGGGGGTCGTACGTGGGCGGTGCTGGGCCAGATGGCCGAGCTGGGCGAGGAGTCACTCGCCGAGCACGACGCGGTCGGGCGGCTGGCCGTCCGGCTCAACGTCAGCAAGCTCGTGGCGGTCGGCGGCCAGGAGGCCGCCTGGCTCGACATGGGCGCCAAGAACGAGGGTTCGTGGGGTGAGGAGTCGGTGCACGTGTCCGACGTGCGTGCGGCGGTCGACCTGTTGCGCAGTGAGCTGCGACCGGGGGACGTCGTGCTGGTGAAGGCATCCAGAGCGGTGGGTCTGGAGCGCGTCGCGCAGGCGCTGCTCGAAACTGAGGGCGAGGTCGCCGGCCGATGGGCATGAGGCAGATCCTCTTCTCCGGAGCCATCGGGCTCTTCCTGACCCTGATCGGCACGCCGCTGCTGATCAAGCTGCTGGCGCGCAAGGGGTACGGGCAGTTCATCCGCGACGACGGCCCGCGCACCCATGGCAGCAAGAAGGGGACGCCCACCATGGGTGGCATCGCCTTCATCCTGGCCACGATCATCGCCTACGCCCTGACGAAGGTGATCACCTCCAGCGAGCCCACCTTCTCCGGCGTGCTGGTGCTGTTCCTGTTCGCGGGCATGGGCCTGGTCGGCTTCCTGGACGACTACATCAAGATCGTCAAGCAGCGCAGCCTGGGCCTGCGGGCCAAGGCGAAGATGGCCGGACAGCTGATCGTCGGTATCGCCTTCGCGATCCTGTCGCTCAACTTCGCGGACAGCCGCAACCAGACTCCGGCCTCCGACCGGCTCTCCTTCACCCAGGACTTCGGCTGGCAGATCGGCCCGGTGATCTTCGCGATCTGGGCGCTGTTCATGATCCTGGCGATGTCCAACGGCGTGAACCTCACCGACGGCCTCGACGGCCTGGCCACCGGCGCCTCGGTGATGGTCTTCGGCGCGTACACCTTCATCGGCGTCTGGCAGTACCAGGAGTCCTGCGCCAACCAGATCACCGCCGGCCCCGGCTGTTACGAGGTGCGCGACCCGCTCGACCTGGCCGTGGTCGCCTCGGCCCTGATGGGTGCCTGCTTCGGCTTCCTGTGGTGGAACACCTCGCCCGCCAAGATCTTCATGGGCGACACCGGTTCGCTCGCGCTCGGCGGCGCGCTCGCGGGTCTGGCGATCTGCTCCCGCACCGAGCTGCTGCTGGCGATCCTGGGCGGTCTGTTCGTCCTGATCACCATGTCCGTGGTCATCCAGGTCGGCTCCTTCCGGCTCACCGGCCGACGGGTCTTCCGGATGGCGCCACTCCAGCACCACTTCGAGTTGAAGGGGTGGAGTGAGGTCCTGGTCGTGGTCAGATTCTGGATCATTCAGGGCATGTGCGTCATCGTGGGACTGGGCATCTTCTACGCGGGCTGGCGGGCCAACAAGTGACGCTGGACTTCACGGGCAAGCACGTCACGGTCGCCGGGCTCGGAGTCTCCGGGATCCCGGCGGCCCGGGTGCTGCACGACCTCGGCGCCGACGTGACGGTCGTCAACGACGGCGACGACGAGCGGGCGCGCGCCCAGGCCGCCGAGCTGACGGCCTGGGCCGCGGAGCGACGCTCCGGCGCGGACGGCGCTGGCGGCTCGGACCGGGCGGGCCTCACCGTCCGGCTCGGCGACGGCGACACCCTGCCCGAGGGCACCGACCTGGTCGTCACCACCCCGGGATGGCGGCCGGACAAGCCGCTGTTCCAGGCCGCCGCCGCGGCGGGCGTGGAGATCTGGGGCGACGTGGAGCTGGCCTGGCGGCTGCGGGGGGCCGACGCCGCCCCGTGGCTGGCGGTCACCGGCACCAACGGCAAGACCACCACCGTGCAGATGCTGGCCTCCATCCTGGAGGCCGCCGGGCTGCGCACCGCCGCGGTCGGCAACATCGGCGTCTCGCTGCTGGACGTGGTGCTCGGGGACACCCCGTACGACGTGCTGGCCGTGGAGCTG
The DNA here is from genome assembly GCF_029541745.1 of Streptomyces sp. LX-29. NCBI lineage: Bacteria > Bacillati > Actinomycetota > Actinomycetes > Kitasatosporales > Streptomycetaceae > Streptomyces > Streptomyces sp. LX-29. The sequence goes on from NZ_CP089746.1 coordinate 6,053,875, forward strand.
TCCAGCTACCAGCTGCACTGGGCGCCGTCGCTGCGCGCCCACTCCGCCGCCGTCCTCAACCTCGCCCCCGACCACCTCGACTGGCACGGCTCCATGGCGGCCTACGCCGCCGACAAGGGCCGGATCTACGAGGGCAACACGGTGGCGTGCGTCTACAACGTGGCCGACCCGGCCACCGAGGACCTGGTGCGCGAGGCCGACGTGGAGGAGGGCTGCCGGGCGATCGGCTTCACCCTCGGCCCGCCCGGCCTCTCCCAGCTGGGCGTCGTCGACGGCATCCTGGTCGACCGGGCCTTCGTCCCCAACCGCCAGAAGCAGGCGCAGGAGCTCGCCGAGGTCTCCGACGTGCAGCCGTCCGCGCCGCACAACATCGCCAACGCGCTGGCGGCGGCCGCCCTGGCGCGCGCCTTCGGCGTGCCCCCGACGGCCGTACGGGACGGGCTGCGGGCCTTCCGGCCCGACGCGCACCGCATCGCGCACGTCGCCGACGTGGACGGCGTCGCCTACGTCGACGACTCCAAGGCCACCAACACCCACGCCGCCCAGGCGTCGTTGGCCGCCTACGAGTCCATCGTGTGGATCGCCGGCGGCCTCGCCAAGGGCGCCACCTTCGACGAGCTCGTCACCGCCTCCGCGGGCCGGCTGCGCGGCGCCGTCCTCATGGGCGCCGACCGCGAGCTGATCCGCGAAGCGCTCGCGCGACACGCGCCGGATGTCCCGGTCGTGGACCTCGACCGGACCGACACTGGGGCGATGGCGGCGGCCGTCCGGGAGGCGGCTCGGCTCGCCGAGCGGGGCGACACGGTCCTCCTGGCCCCCGCCTGCGCCTCGATGGACATGTTCGTCAACTACAACGCGCGGGGCGACGCCTTCGCCGCGGCCGTTCGCGACCTGGCCCCCGGCCCGGCCACGGGCGGTAACTGACCCGCCGGCCCCGCGCGAGGACCGCTCGCGCGGGGATGCTGGAGGGATAGCCGACATGAGCCCTGAAGAGCCCGCGGCCGGCCCGGCCCGCGCTCCGCGCGGTGCGGGGGATCCCCCCGCACGGGAGCCGGGGCCCGGCGCCGCCGCGCGGGCGGCCCGTCGGGTGGGGGCCGACGTCCGGGGCGCCATGACACGACACCGCGCGGCCCTCCGCGGCTGGCCGGCCCCTCCGCTGCCCCAGCCCGCGCTGGCCGGCGGGGCCCCGGTCACCGGGGGGCCGGCGCGGCGCGAGAGCGCGGCGGTCGGAATCACGGCTCTACGGGAGCGACAGCGCTCACGCCCCGCGCGGGGCGGCGGCCCGCGCCGCGCCGGCGGGTCCAGCCGGATGCCCCGCCCCTCGCGCGGCAGCGTGCTCGGCGGGGCGCGGCGGCTGCACACCCGCGCCAGGCGCGCCTGGGACCGGCCGCTGACCGCGTACTACGTCATCCTCGGCGGCAGCCTGTTGATCATCGTGCTGGGCCTGGTGATGGTCTACTCGGCCTCGCAGATCAAGGCGCTGCAGTCCGGCCTGGCCCCGTCCTACTTCTTCCGCAAGCAGCTCTTCGCGGCCGCCCTGGGCGGGGCGCTGATGCTGCTGGCGGCTCGCACGTCGGTGAAGCTGCACCGCGCGTTGGCCTATCCGCTGCTCGCGGGTTCGGTCTTCCTCATGTGCCTGGTCCAGGTGCCGGGGATAGGCGTGGCGGTCAACGGCAACCAGAACTGGATCTCCTTCGGCGGCCCCTTCCTGCTCCAGCCGAGCGAGTTCGGAAAGCTGGCGCTGGTCCTGTGGGGCGCCGATCTGCTCGCCCGCAAACATGACAAACGCCTGCTCGCCCAGTGGAAGCACCTCCTGGTCCCGCTGGTGCCGGCCACCTTCATCCTGCTGGGGCTGATCATGCTCGGCGGCGACATGGGCACCGCGATCATCCTCACGGCGATCCTCTTCGGACTGCTCTGGCTGGCCGGCGCGCCCACCCGGCTCTTCGTGGGCGTGCTCGCCGTCGCCGGGCTGATCGGCACCCTGCTGGTGCGCACCAGCCCCAACCGGATGGCGCGGCTCGCCTGCCTCGGCGCCACCGAGCCCGGCCCGGGCGACCAGTGCTGGCAGGCCGTGCACGGCATCTACGCGCTCGCCAACGGCGGCTGGTTCGGCTCCGGCCTCGGCGCGAGCATGGAGAAATGGGGTGAACTCCCCGAACCGCACACCGACTTCATCTTCGCGATTACCGGGGAGGAACTCGGCCTGGCGGGGACGCTGTCGGTGCTCGCCCTCTTCGCGGCTCTAGGCTATGCGGGTATCCGCGTGGCCGGACGCACGGAGGACCCCTTCGTGAGGTATGCCGCGGGAGGAGTGACCACCTGGATCACGGCCCAGGCCGTGGTCAACATCGGCGCGGTGCTGGGCCTGCTGCCGATCGCCGGGGTCCCGCTCCCGCTGTTCTCCTACGGAGGGTCCGCCCTGCTGCCGACCATGTTCGCCATCGGCCTGCTGATCGCCTTCGCGCGAGCGGAACCCGGTGCGCGAGCGGCCCTGGCCATGCGGAAACCTGGGGCCAGATGGAAGACGATGAGACGGCGCGTCAAGAAGCGGTCGTCCGGAGAGCGGTGAATTTCGGTGCATGTCGTACTCGCCGGTGGGGGGACCGCCGGCCACATCGAGCCCGCGCTCGCCCTCGCGGACGCCCTGCGCAGGCAGGACCCGAGCGTGGGGATCACGGCGCTCGGCACCGAGCGGGGTCTTGAGACCCGACTCGTGCCCGAGCGGGGCTACGAACTCGGGCTGATCCCGGCCGTTCCGCTGCCCCGCAGGCCCACGCCCGAACTGATCACCGTCCCCGGACGACTGCGCGGCACCATCAAGGCCGCCGAGCAGATCCTGGAGCGCACCAAGGCCGACTGCGTGGTCGGCTTCGGCGGTTATGTGGCCCTGCCCGGCTATCTGGCCGCCAAGCGGCTCGGCGTGCCGATCGTGGTGCACGAGGCGAACGCCCGCCCCGGCCTGGCCAACAAGATCGGCTCGCGCTACGCCAAGCACGTCGCGGTCAGCACCCCGGACAGCAAGCTGCGCAACGCCCGCTACGTCGGCATCCCGCTGCGCCGCTCGATCGCCACCCTGGACCGCGCGGCGGTCCGCCCCGAGGCCCGCGCGGCCTTCGGCCTCGACCCCAACCTGCCCACGCTGCTCGTCTCCGGCGGCTCGCAGGGCGCCCGCAGACTCAACGAGGTCGTCCAGGCCGTCGCCCCCTTCCTTCAGCGCGCGGGAATCCAGATCCTGCACGCGGTCGGCCCCAAGAACGAACTGCCGCACGTCGACAACATGCCCGGAATGCCGCCGTACATCCCGGTATCGTACGTGGACCGTATGGACCTCGCGTATGCGGCGGCGGACATGATGCTCTGCCGCGCGGGCGCGATGACCGTCGCCGAACTGTCCGCCGTCGGGCTGCCGGCCGCCTATGTCCCGCTGCCGATCGGCAACGGCGAACAGCGGCTCAACGCCCAGCCGGTGGTCAAGGCGGGCGGCGGACTGCTGGTCGACGACGCCGAACTGACGCCCGAGTGGGTCCAGAACGAGGTGCTCCCGGTGCTCTCCGACCCGCACCGGCTGTACGAGATGTCCCGGCACGCCGCCGAGTTCGGTCGCCGGGACGCCGACGAGCTGCTCGTCGGCATGGTGTACGAGGCGATCGCCGCCCGCCGCCAGGGGTGAGCGGGCGGCTCGCCGCCAGGCGCGAGCAGGCGCGCGGAGCAGCGCGCGAGAAGGCAGGGATGCGTGGCCGGATCGACGACCGCCCGACGCGGTGACCGCAAGGCGTCGCCGTCCGGCCCGCGGCCGCGGGTGCTGCGCGCCCGCCGCCGGCTGCGGCTGCCACGGCGCCGCACCCTGGTGTTGACCGGCGTGGCCACCGTGCTGCTCGGCGCCGGCGTGGTCTGGGCGCTCTACGGCTCGGACTGGCTGCGGGCCGAACGGGTGAAAGTCAGCGGCACGGACGTCCTGTCATCCCATCAGGTGCGCGAGGCCGCGGACGTGCCGCTGGGCTCCCCGATGGTCTCCCTGGACACCGCGGCGATCGAGCGCAGGCTGCGGAAGCGGCTGCCCCGGATCGACGAGGTCGAGGTGGAGCGGTCATGGCCGCACACCATCAGTCTCAAAGTGACCGAACGACAACCGGAAGCGGTTATCAAGTCGGGCGGAAAGTTCATCGAAGTGGACGCCAAGGGTGTGCGATTCGCCACCGTGGCCCGCGCCCCCAAGGGGGTGCCCCGGCTGGAAATGGACATCCGGCCATCGCCGGGTTCCCGCCGTTTCGGCGCCGACCGGCTGCGCCGTGAGGCGATGCGCGCCGCCTCCCGCCTCCCCGCCGCGGTCGACCGGGACACCCGGGTGATCCGGGTGCGCTCGTACGACTCGATCACTCTGGAACTGACCGGGGGGCGCACGGTGGTGTGGGGGAGCGGGGAGCGCGGCGCGGCGAAGGCCGACGCGCTGACCGCGCTGATGAAGGCGGCGCCCGACGCGAAGCGGTTCGACGTCAGTGCCCCGAGCGCCCCCGCGGTGGCCGATAGTTGACGTGGGCGCACATCGCGACGGGCCGGCACCCTGGTTGGCTACCCTCAGGGGTGATCACATAGGGTGAAAAGAAAAACGGGAGGTTCGGCGTGTTCATTGAACGCGCGCCACTTGTCGACTTAGTGTCCTGTTCCGAAGAATCAAAGGAACAGCGGCACTAGTAACCCTAAACTTCAGCGTTAGGGTTGGGGTCGACTCAGAGGACCACCCCATTCGGCATCCGTCGGCGCACCGCAGCAACTGCGGCGTGGCGACACGTAATCGAGGCGAGAGGCCTTCGACGTGGCAGCACCGCAGAACTACCTCGCAGTCATCAAGGTCGTCGGCATCGGCGGCGGTGGCGTCAACGCCATCAACCGGATGATCGAGGTCGGGCTCAAGGGCGTCGAGTTCATCGCGATCAACACCGATGCGCAGGCCCTGCTGATGAGCGACGCGGACGTCAAGCTCGACGTCGGTCGCGAGCTCACCCGCGGCCTCGGCGCGGGAGCCAACCCCGAGGTCGGCCGGAAGGCGGCCGAGGACCACCGCGAGGAGATCGAGGAGGTCCTCAAGGGGGCCGACATGGTCTTCGTGACCGCGGGCGAGGGCGGCGGCACCGGCACCGGCGGCGCCCCCGTGGTCGCCAACATCGCCCGCTCGCTGGGCGCCCTGACGATCGGTGTGGTCACCCGACCGTTCACCTTCGAGGGCCGTCGCCGCGCCAACCAGGCCGAGGACGGCATCGCGCAGCTGCGCGACGAGGTCGACACCCTCATCGTGATCCCCAACGACCGGCTGCTCTCCATCTCGGACCGTCAGGTGAGCGTGCTCGACGCGTTCAAGTCGGCGGACCAGGTGCTGCTCTCCGGTGTCCAGGGCATCACCGACCTGATCACCACCCCGGGTCTGATCAACCTCGACTTCGCGGACGTCAAGTCCGTGATGTCCGAGGCCGGCTCGGCGCTGATGGGCATCGGCTCGGCGCGCGGCGACGACCGCGCGGTGGCCGCGGCCGAGATGGCGATCTCCTCGCCGCTGCTGGAGGCGTCCATCGACGGCGCCCGCGGCGTGCTGCTCTCCATCTCCGGCGGCTCCGACCTCGGTCTGTTCGAGATCAACGAGGCCGCGCAGCTGGTCAGCGAGGCCGCGCACCCCGAGGCGAACATCATCTTCGGTGCGGTCATCGACGACGCGCTCGGCGACGAGGTCCGCGTCACCGTCATCGCGGCCGGATTCGACGGCGGCCAGCCGCCCGCGAAGAACCGCGACAAGGTGCTCGGCTCCTACGGCGGCGGTGGCCGGGAGGAGTCCGGCAGCGGCACCGCGAGCCGGCCGTCCGCCCCGGTCGAGCCCGTCCGCCCGTCCTTCGGCGGCCTCGGCGGCGTCACCCCGCGCGAGGAGGAGGAGCCGGCTCCCGCCGAGCGCGCTCCGATCGCCGAGGTCCCGCCGCCCCCGGTGGCCACCCCGCAGGTCCCGGCCGCCCGTCCCTACCAGGACAGCCAGGCCGAGGAGCTGGACGTCCCGGACTTCCTCAAGTAAGACCGCGGATCCGACGGGACGACAGAGCGACATCGTGATAGTGACAGCGTGACGTGATAGGGCAACAGCACGAAGCGAGCGGCGCGCACTTCGCCTTCACCGACCGGTGGGGTGGGGTGAGCGCCGCTCCGTATGAGGCGCTCAACCTGGGCGGGGCGGTCGGCGACGACCCCGCCGCCGTACTGGCCAACCGCGAGCGGGTCGCGGTGGAGCTCGGCCTCGACCCGGCGTCGGTGGTCTGGATGAACCAGGTGCACGGTCGGGACGTCGCCGTCGTGGACGGTCCCTGGGGCACCGACGCGGTGCCCGCCGTGGACGCCGTGGTGACGGCGCGTCGGGGGTTGGCGCTCGCCGTGCTCACCGCCGACTGCACCCCGGTGCTGCTGGCCGACCCGGAGGCGGGCGTCGCCGGAGCGGCGCACTCCGGACGACCGGGGCTGGTGGCCGGGGTGGTGCCCGCGGTCGTGGCGGCGATGCTGGAGCTGGGTGCCGATCCCGCCCGGATCGTGGCGCACACCGGACCCGCGGTCTGCGGACGCTGCTACGAGGTCCCCGAGGCGATGCGGGCCGCGGTGGCCGAGGTCGTTCCGGAGGCATGGTCCGAGACCAGCTGGGGGACCCCGGCGGTGGATGTGACCGCGGGAGTGCACGCCCAACTTGCCCGACTTGGCATTGAAATCGGTGGACAATCTCACATCTGCACGCTGGAGTCGGCGGACCACTTCTCCTACCGACGCGAGCGCACCACCGGGCGGCTCGCCAGCTATGTCTGGTTGGACGGCTGAAACTGTGACGGATCTGACGGGTGTGACCGACCTGACGGGCCGCAAGGCCGAACTCGCCGCGAACCTGGCGCGGGTGGAGGAACGTATCTCTGCCGCCTGCGCCGCGGCCGGCCGCGATCGCGACGAGGTGACCCTGATCGTGGTCACCAAGACCTACCCGGCGAGCGATGTCCGACTGCTCGCGGAGTTGGGCGTCCGACAGGTGGCGGAGAACCGGGACCAGGAGGCTGCGGGCAAGGCCGCCGAGTGCGCTGATCTGTCCCTTAACTGGCACTTCGTCGGGCAATTGCAGACAAACAAGGTTCGTTCGGTGGCGAGTTATGCCGATGTGGTGCAGTCCGTCGACCGGAAGCGACTGGTTGAGGCGCTGTCCGCGGCGGCGGTCCGAGCCGGCCGCGAGCTGGACTGCCTGATCCAGGTGGCGTTTGACGCCGAGTCGGGCCAGCGCTCGGGGCGCGGCGGCGTCGCCCCCGACGGCGTGCCGGAGCTGGCCGAGGTGATCGCCGAGGCCCAAGGGCTGCGACCGGCCGGGCTCATGACGGTCGCGCCCCTGGTCGGAGAGTACGCGGGACGCCCCCGGGCGGCGTTCGATCGACTGTTGGAAATCTCATCCAGCCTGCGCATGGCTCATCCTGCTGCGAACATGGTCTCGGCAGGCATGAGCGCGGACCTCGAGGAAGCGGTGGCCGCGGGGGCGACACATGTGCGCGTCGGCACCGCGGTACTCGGAGTCCGACCCAGGCTCGGGTAACGTCGCCAAGAAGTCGGACCACAGCAGAAAATATGGTCATTACCGTCAAAAGACGGGCAGGCCGCGTGGATCCACGGCATCCGGTGGCGGAGCCGATCCACCACAGAGCGGAGGACGCAGAGCATGGCCGGCGCGATGCGCAAGATGGCGGTCTACCTCGGCCTCGTGGAGGACGATGGGTACGACGGCCGGGGCTTCGACCCCGACGACGACTTCGAGCCCGAACCGGAGCCCGAGCGGGACCGTCGACGGCACGAGACCACGCCCGAACGGCGCCCGGAACGGGACGAATCGGTACGGGTCGTCCATCCGCCCGCACAGCGTGAACCGGCTCCGCTCGTAGCGGAAAGCGGACGACCCGCCCGAATCGCACCCGTGGCGTCCATCACACCTGAACGTCAGAACCTGGAGAAGAACGCACCGGTGATCATGCCCAAGGTTGTGTCCGAGCGGGAGCCGTACCGCATCACCACGCTTCACCCCCGGACCTACAACGAAGCCCGTACCATCGGGGAACACTTCCGCGAGGGCACTCCGGTGATCATGAATCTGACGGAGATGGACGACACCGACGCGAAGCGACTTGTCGACTTTGCGGCCGGTCTGGTCTTCGGCCTCCACGGGAGTATTGAGCGGGTGACCCAGAAGGTGTTCCTGTTGTCTCCTGCTAACGTCGATGTCACGGCGGAGGACAAGGCCCGTATCGCAGAGGGCGGGTTCTTCAACCAAAGCTGAGACGCAGCACCGGTGGCACCGAGTCACAGACGGCCTTCAGGCCGCGTACGAGCAAGGGGAGAGGGAAGCGCGGGATGGACATCGCACTGCAGGTGATCTACATCGCGCTGTATTGCTTCCTGATCGTGCTGATCTTCCGACTGGTGATGGACTATGTCTTCCAGTTCGCCCGCTCGTGGCAACCCGGCAAGGCGATGGTGGTCGTTCTGGAGGCCGCCTACACTGTCACCGATCCGCCACTGAAGCTTCTGCGGCGGTTCATCCCGCCGCTGCGTCTCGGGGGCGTGGCGCTCGACCTGTCCTTCTTCGTACTGATGATCATCGTCTGGATTCTGATCACCGTCGTGAGCAACCTTGCGAGCAGCGTGTGAACGAGACGGTCTTGCCGATTGCCGACGACTACGTTGAGGTGAAGTAGAGATGCCGTTGACCCCCGAGGACGTGCGGAACAAGCAGTTCACGACCGTCCGCCTCCGAGAAGGCTATGACGAGGACGAGGTCGATGCGTTCCTCGACGAGGTCGAGGCCGAGCTGACCCGACTGCTGCGCGAGAACGAGGACCTGCGGGCCAAGCTGGCCGCGGCGACCCGTGCCGCCGCGCAGAACCAGCAGCAGGGTATGCGTAAACCGCCGGAGCCGCAGGATCGCCCCGGCGCTCCGGTGCCCGCCGCCATATCCGGACCGCAGCCGGTGCCGCCCCAGCAGCAGCAGATGGGCGGCCCGCCCCAACTGCCGGGTGGTGCCCCCCAGCTGCCCGCCGGCACCGGTGGTCCCGGTCCGATGGGCCAGCAGGGTCCGATGGGCGGCCCCGGTCCCATGGGTGGCCCCATGGGCGGCCCGATGGGCCCCGGCCCGATGGGTCAGCAGGGTCCGATGGGTCAGGGCCCGATGGGCCAGCAGGGTCCGATGGGTCAGCAGAGCCCGATGGGTCAGCAGGGTCCGATGGGCGGTCCCGGCCCGCAGCTGCCGCAGCCGGGCCAGGGCCCGGGCGGTGACAGCGCCGCGCGCGTGCTCTCCCTGGCGCAGCAGACCGCCGACCAGGCGATCGCGGAGGCCCGTTCCGAGGCCAACAAGATCGTCGGCGAGGCGCGCAGCCGTGCCGAGGGCCTGGAGCGCGACGCACGCGCCAAGGCGGACGCCCTGGAGCGGGACGCTCAGGAGAAGCACCGCGTCGCGATGGGCTCCCTGGAGTCCGCTCGCGCCACGCTGGAGCGCAAGGTCGAGGACCTGCGCGGCTTCGAGCGCGAGTACCGCACGCGACTGAAGTCGTACCTGGAGAGCCAGCTGCGTCAGCTGGAGAACCAGGCCGACGACTCGCTGGCCCCGCCGCGCACCCCGGCGACCGCCTCGCTGCCGCCGTCCCCGTCGATGGCCTCCGCCGGCGCCAGCCCGATGGGCGGCCACACCATGGGCGGCAACCAGTCCATGGGCGGCAACCAGCCGATGGGCGGCGCCCCGTCCTACGGTGGTCAGCAGCAGATGTCCCCGGCGATGACCCAGCCGATGGCACCGGTGCGGCCGCAGAGCCCGCAGCCGATGCAGCAGGCGCCGAGCCCGATGCGTGGCTTCCTCATCGACGAGGACGACAACTAGTCGCTGGGCGCTGAGCCGCAGCGGGTCTTTACGGGCCGGGGCCCCTGGGAGTGATCCCAGGGGCCCCGGCCCGTTGTGCGCGCCCTGGGCGGCCGCCGTTGGGCTCCTCGTCCCGACGACGACACCGCGCGTCGTCGGGCACCGCCGGGTCGCGGCGTCGTGGTCGCGCGCCGTTGCGGCGGGCTGCTTCCACCGCCGTGCGGAGGGCGGTCGGGGACCCGAGGGTCGGCCGGGAGGCACGTGGCCAGGGGGAATGCCCGGGGCCGGCCAGGAGAACGCCCGAGGGCCCGGCCGGAGGAAATCCGGCCGGGCCCTCGGGGGAGCGCCTCGCGGCAGCGGTTACGCCTTGCGGAGGCGGAAGGTCAGGCCCAGGGAGTCGTCGCTGAACTCCTGGCCGTACGAGTCGTCGGCCGCACCGCTCGCGAAGTCGGTCGCCAGGACCTCGTCCGCGATCAGACCCGCGTGCTCGCCCAGGGCGGTCGAGGTCTCCTCGTCCGTGGCCTGCCAGCGCAGCGCGATCCGGTCGGCGACGTCCAACCCGCTGGTCTTGCGCGCCTCCTGGATCAGCCGGATCGCGTCACGGGCGACACCCGCGCGGCGCAGCTCCTGGGTGATCTCCAGGTCGAGCGCGACCGTGGCGCCGGCGTCGGAGGCGACGGACCAGCCCTCGCGCGGGGTCTCGGTGATGATGACCTCGTCGGGGGAGAGCTCGACCGTCTCGTCGCCGACCACCACGGACGCCGTGCCGTCCCGCAGCGCCAGGGACAGCGCGGCGGCGTCGGCCCCGGCGATGGCCTTGGCCACGTCCTGCACGCCCTTGCCGAAGCGGCGGCCCAGGGCGCGGAAGTTGGCCTTGGCGGTGGTGTCGACCAGGGAGCCGCCGACCTCGCTCAGGGACGCCAGGGAGGAGATGTTGAGCTCCTCGGTGATCTGGGTGTGCAGCTCGGGCGAGAGCGCCTCGAAGCCCGCCGCGGCGACCAGCGCCCGGGACAGCGGCTGACGGGTCTTGACGCCGGACTCCGCGCGGGTGGCGCGGCCCAGCTCGACCAGCCGCCGGACCAGCACCATCTGCCGGGACAGCTCCGGGTCGATGGCGTCCAGGTCCGCCACCGGCCAGGTGGACAGGTGCACCGACTCCGGGGCGTCCGGGGTCACCGGGGCCACCAGGTCCTGCCAGACCCGCTCGGTGATGAACGGGACCAGCGGGGCCATCAGCCGGGTGACGGTCTCCACGACCTCGTGCAGGGTGCGCAGCGCGGCCGCGTCTCCCTGCCAGAAGCGACGCCGCGAGCGGCGCACGTACCAGTTGGACAGATCGTCGACGAAGGCCGACAGCAGCTTGCCGGCGCGCTGCGTGTCGTACGCCTCCATGGCCTGCGTGACCTGGTCGGTCAGCGCGTGCAGCTCGCTGAGCAGCCAGCGGTCCAGCAGCGGCCGCTCGGCCGGGGTCGGGTCGGCGGCGCTCGGCGCCCAGCCGGCGGTCCGGGCGTACAGCGCCTGGAAGGCGACGGTGTTCCAGTAGGTGAGGAGGGTCTTGCGGACGACCTCCTGGATGGTGCCGTGGCCGACGCGGCGCGCCGCCCACGGGGAGCCGCCGGCCGCCATGAACCAGCGGACCGCGTCCGCGCCGTGCTGGTCCATGAGCGGGATCGGCTGGAGGATGTTGCCCAGGTGCTTGGACATCTTCCGGCCGTCCTCGGCGAGGATGTGGCCCAGGCAGACCACGTTCTCGTAGGAGGACTTGTCGAAGACCAGGGTGCCGACGGCCATCAGGGTGTAGAACCAGCCACGGGTCTGGTCGATCGCCTCGGAGATGAACTGCGCCGGGTAGCGCTTCTCGAAGAGCTCCTTGTTGCGGTAGGGGTAGCCCCACTGCGCGAACGGCATCGAGCCCGAGTCGTACCAGGCGTCGATGACCTCCGGGACGCGCACCGCCTCCAGGGAGCAGCCCTCGGCGGTGCAGGTGAAGGTGACGTCGTCGATGAACGGGCGGTGCGGGTCCAGCCCGGACTGGTCGGTGCCGGTCAGCTCGGACAGCTCCGCCAGCGAGCCGACGCAGGTCAGGTGGGACTCCGCGCAGCGCCAGATGGGCAGCGGGGTGCCCCAGTAGCGGTTGCGCGACAGCGCCCAGTCGATGTTGTTGTTCAGCCAGTCGCCGAACCGGCCGTGCTTGACCGACTCCGGGAACCAGTTGGTGTTCTCGTTCTCCCGAAGCAGCTTGTCCTTGATCGCGGTGGTGCGGATGTACCAGGACGGCTGGGCGTAGTAGAGCAGCGCCGTGTGGCAGCGCCAGCAGTGCGGGTAGCTGTGCTCGTAGGGCACGTGTCGGAAGAGCAGCCCGCGCGCCTTGAGGTCGGCGGTGAGGGCCTCGTCGGCCTTCTTGAAGAACTGCCCGCCGACCAGCTCGACGTCCTCCGCGAAGGTGCCGTCCGGGCGGACCGGGTTGACCACCGGCAGCCCGTAGGCGCGGCAGGTCCTGAGGTCGTCCTCACCGAAGGCGGGCGCCTGGTGGACGAGGCCGGTGCCGTCCTCGGTGGTCACATAGTCGGCGTTGACGACGAAGTGGGCGTCCTCGATCTCCACCAGGGAGAACGGGCGCTGGTAGGTCCAGCGCTCCATCTCGCGACCGGTGAAGGTCTGCCCGGTGGCCTCCCAGCCCTCGCCGAGCGCCTTCTCCAGCAGCGGCTGGGCGACGACCAGCTTCCGCTCGCCGTCCGTGGCCACCACGTAGGTGACGTCCGGGTGCGCGGCCACCGCGGTGTTGGAGACCAGCGTCCACGGCGTGGTCGTCCACACCAGCAGGTCCGCCTCGCCGGCCAGCGGGCCGGAGGTCAGCGGGAAGCGCACGAAGACCGAGGGGTCGACGACCGTCTCGTAGCCCTGGGCCAGCTCGTGGTCGGACAGGCCGGTGCCGCAGCGCGGGCACCAGGGGGCGACCCGGTGGTCCTGGACCAGCAGCCCCTTGTTGAAGATCTCCTTCAGCGACCACCACACCGACTCGATGTACTCGGGGTTCATCGTGCGGTAGGCGTCGTCCAGGTCGACCCAGTAGCCCATACGGGTCGTGAGCTCGGCGAACGCGTCGGTGTGCCGGGTCACCGACTCGCGGCACCTGGCGTTGAAGGCGGCGATGCCGTACGCCTCGATGTCCTGCTTGCCGCTGAAGCCCAGCTCCTTCTCGACGGCGAGCTCGACCGGCAGCCCGTGGCAGTCCCAGCCGGCCTTGCGGCCGACGTGGTAGCCCTGCATGGTGCGGAAGCGCGGGAAGACGTCCTTGAAGACGCGGGCCTCGATGTGGTGGGCGCCGGGCATGCCGTTGGCGGTCGGCGGGCCCTCGTAGAAGACCCACTCGGGCCGGCCCTCGGACTGCTCCAGGCTGCGGCTGAAGATCTTGCCCTCACGCCAGAAGTCGAGCACGGCGTGCTCCAGGGCGGGCAGGTCTACCTGGGCTGGCACCTGGCGATACTGCGGCTGTGGACTCATCGAGGTCTTCCTCCGGCGGACACGTCGCTTCGGTTCCGTCGGAGGGACGAGAGCCTTGGCGCTCCCGCGGTACCACCCTCCTTGACCGTGAGCCGCACGGCTCCCGGTCCCCTCATTAGGGGCAGCGACGCCGGTTCTACTCGCCTCCGCGGGCTTTCTTCCGGCAGCTCAGGGGTGATGCTTCACGTCGCGCTCGCCCCCGGGCTCGCACCGTCCCCGGGTCGCTCATGGCTGCGTACGGCGCTACTCGTCCCCTTCCACGCCTTTCGCTGCGCCCAGTGTACGGGTCCCACCACGCGGTGGCCGACTGGATTACCGGCTGCGCCGACCGGGGTACGGGGGGCCACGGGGGCCGGGTCGTCCGGACGATGCGCCGGGTACCCCGGATTACCGGGCGGAGAGAGGGGCACAACGGTGAAGACCGGCTTCTCCTTCGGGCAAGCCGGGCGAATCGGGCGGCGTGCCCCGTTGCCGCGTGCCCGGAGTCGATTTATCGTTCCGGCACGATTCGCGAGCAAGATCACAATATGTGAAGGGGCCGCGGCCATGGTGGCAAGAAAGACCGCCGTCACGAAGACCACGGCGGCGAAGAAGGCCGCCAAGACCACATCGGCCACGGCGGTGGCCGGCACCCCGGCCAAGGCCCCCGCGAAGAAGACCGCACAGCAGACGGCCAAGAAGGTGGCGAAGCAGACGGCGACCAAGAAGACCGCCAAGAAGGCGACGGCGAAGGCAGGAGCCGCGACCGAGAGGAAGAACGCGACCGAGAGGAAGAACGCGACCGAGAGGAAGAACGCGACCGAGAGGAAGAACGCGACCGCGGCGAAGAACACGACCGCCGCCAAGGCCGCGCCCTCCCCCTCCGCGCGGAAGGCCGCCACCGGCAAGAACGCCACCAGCGGCAAGAACGCCACCGCGACCGCCCAGGCGGCCGCCAAGACCACGGGCAAGAAGAGCCCCGCCAAGACCGCGGCCAAGGTCACGGCGGGGAACGGCGCCGGCACCAAGGCCGCGGCGTCCCGAACGACGGCCCGGAAGCCCGCCGAGCGCAAGAACACAGCCCAGACCACAGCCCAGAAGGCCGCACCGGCCCCGAAGGCGGTGCCCGCGAAGAAGACAGGAGCCGAGAACATGGCTGCCAAGAAGACTCCGGGTGAGGCGTCGGCCGGCCAGAAGGCCACCGCGACGGCGACCGCCGTCCCCAAGGCGCGCACCGCCGCCCCCGGCGAGCTGGCCGTACGCCCTGGTGAAGAGCCCTGGTCGCCGGCCGAGGTCGCGGAGGCCCGCACCGAGCTGATGGACGAGACGCACCGGCTGCGCAGCGAGATCCTCGCCTCCGAGGAGGCGATCACCGGGCTGATGCGGGACTCCGGCGACGGCGCGGGCGACGACCAGGCCGACACCGGCACCAAGAACATCACGCGAGAGCACGAGCTGGCCCTGGCCAGCAACGCCCGCGAGATGCTGCTCCAGACCGAGCGCGCCCTCGATCGGCTGGACGCCGGGACGTACGGACTGTGCGAGAACTGCGGAAGCCCGATCGGCAAGGCGCGGATGCAGGCGTTTCCCCGCGCCACGCTGTGTGTGGAGTGCAAGCAGCGACAGGAGCGGCGCTGACCGTTCGTACGGACGTGCCGTAGTCTCGTCCTCAGCCAGGTGGGCGCCTTGGCGCCGGACGCAGACGTTGAGGGACTCACGTGACAGAGGCGGAGCAGGCCATCGGTACGCCGAACCCCGAGAGGGCCGAGAAGGGCGACGAGGCCCGGCCGGTCGGTGACGCCACGAGCGGCACCCCGGGCCGGGGCGCTCGGCGCATCGGCGTGCTGCTTGGCGTGGCCGCCTTCGCCTACCTCCTCGACCTGGTGAGCAAGGTGTTCGTGGTGGCGAATCTCGAGCACCACGCGCCGGTCGAGGTGGTCGGGGACTGGCTGCAGTTCGAGGTGGTCCGCAACCGCGGCGCCGCCTTCGGCTTCGGCGAGGCGATGACCATCGTCTTCACCGTGATCGCGGCGAGTGTGATCGTGGTCATCGCGCGGCTCGCCCGCAAGCTCTACAGCGTGCCGTGGGCGATCGCTCTCGGCCTGCTGCTGGGCGGCGCCTTCGGCAACCTCACCGACCGCGTCCTCCGCACCCCCGGCGGTCTCCAGGGCGCGGTGGTGGACTTCATCGCGCCCGCCCACTTCGCGGTCTTCAACCTGGCCGACTCGGCGATCGTCTGTGGCGGCTTCCTGATCGTGATCCTGTCCTTCCGTGGGCTGGATCCGGACGGAACGGTGCACAAGGACTGAAGTACGGGCCGTTCCCCGGGGTCCGGGGGCGCGGGCGGCGAGGACTGATGTACGAGGTGCCGGGCGCGGTCCGGCATACTCGACGGGTGAGCACGATTCCCGAGATCCGCACCCTGCCCGTGCCCGACGGCCTCGAAGGTGAGCGCGTCGACGCCGCCATCGCCCGTATGTTCGGGTTTTCCCGAACCAAGGCCGCAGAGCTCGCCGCGGCGGGCAAGGTCCAGCTCGACGGCAGCCTGGCCGGGAAGTCCGACCGGGTCTCCGGCGGCGCCTGGCTCGAAGTCGAGATGCCGCAGGCCGCGCCGGCGGTGCGGATCGTCGCCGAGCCCGTCGAGGGCATGGAGATCGTGCACGACGACGACGACATCGTCGTGATCGTCAAGCCGGTCGGCGTCGCCGCGCACCCGAGCCCCGGCTGGTCCGGTCCGACCGTGATCGGCGGCCTGGCCGCGGCCGGCTACCGCATCTCCACCTCCGGCGCCGCCGAGCGCCAGGGCATCGTGCACCGCCTGGACGTCGGCACCTCGGGGCTGATGGTCGTCGCCAAGTCCGAGCGCGCCTACTCCCTGCTCAAGCAGCAGTTCCGGGAGCGCACGGTCGACAAGCGCTACCACGCGCTGGTGCAGGGCCACCCGGACCCGCTCAGCGGCACCATCGACGCCCCCATCGGCCGCCACCCCACGCACGACTACAAGTGGGCGGTGACGGCCGAGGGCAAGCCCAGCGTCACCCACTACGACCTCATCGAGGCGTTCCGCGCCGCCAGCCTGCTGGACATCAAGCTGGAGACCGGCCGCACCCACCAGATCCGGGTGCACATGTCCGCCCACCGCCACCCCTGCGTCGGCGACCTCACCTACGGGGCCGACCCCACCCTGGCCAAGCGGCTGCGGGTGAGCCGGCAGTGGCTGCACGCGGTGCGGCTCGGCTTCGAGCACCCGGACGACCGCGGCTGGGTCGAGTTCGAGAGCGCCTACCCCGACGACCTCCAGGGCGCGCTGGACACCGTGCGGGCGGAGAGCTCGTGACCGAAGCCGCGGACGCGGCGGGCGGCGGACTCCGCCCGGGCCATGTGATCCGGCGCGTCGACGACGGCGACCTGGCCGGCTGCCACGCGGTGCGCCGGGAGGTCTTCGTCGTCGAGCAGCGGGTGCCCGAAGAGCTGGAGATGGACGCCTACGACACCGAGGCCGTCCATCTGCTGGCCACCGGGCCCGACGGACGCCCGGTGGGCACGATCCGCTTCCTGCACGGCGCGGCGGCGGACAGGAAGTACGGGCACACCGGCATCGACGGCGGGACCACCGCCGCCCTCGGCCGCCTCGCGGTCGGTCGCGCCGCGCGCGGCACCGGCCTGGGGGCGGCCCTGGTGCGCGCCGTCGAGGCCGAGGCCCGCAGGATCGGTCTCTCCGGCGTGTACCTGGAGGCCCAGACCCAGGCCGTGGGCTTCTACGAGCGGCTCGGCTACACCGCGCACGGCCCCGAGTTCCAGGACGCCGGCATCCCGCACCGGGCGATGCGGCGGGCGCTGTGACCCCCGCCGTCTGACCCCTCCGCGCGTCGTCACCCGGCACGGCGCGTCCCCACTGCCGGCGGCACGGGCGGCTCGCCGTCGGTGCCGGCTGGCACGATGGGAGTGGCCGCGATCTTTCGCGCGGCCGCGTACCGACGCGTAGCAACCCCGCACTCCATCGAACAGCTCTCGACCAGGGAAGTGGCAGCCGTGGCGCCCTCTTCGACGATTCTCCTCCTGCACTCGGCCTTCGGCCTGCGGCCCGCCGTGCACGCCGCCGCCGACCGGCTGCGCGCCGCCGGGCACGAGGTCCACGTGCCCGACCTCTACAGCGACCAGCCCGTGAAGACGGTGGAGTCCGTCGAGGAGGGCATGGAGATCAAGGACAGGATCGGCAAGGAGGAGCTGCTGCGCCGGGCCGTGGCCGCCGCCGCGCCGCTCTCCGACCGCGGCGTGGTCTACGCGGGCTTCTCCCTCGGCGGCTCGATCGCCCAGAACCTCGCCCTCGCCGACGACAAGGCCCGCGGCCTGTTGCTGCTGCACGGCACCTCGGACCTGGCGGAGGACGCGGCGACCGACGGGCTGCCGGTGCAGCTGCACGTCGCCGACCCGGACCCGTTCGAGCCGCACGACTGGCTGAACGCCTGGTATCTGCGGATGCAGCGGGCCGGCGCCGAGGTGGAGATCTACCGCTACCCGGGCGCCGGTCACCTCTACACCGACCCGGACCTGGCCGACTTCGACCCGGAGGCCGCCGAGGCCACCTGGAGGGTGGCGCTCGGCTTCCTCGCGGAGCTGTAGCCGGCCGCGGCCGACCTCACCCGGCGGCTTCGTCGCCCCGGTCACGAGCGCCGGCGGGTGCGGCCCCGGGCACCGGAGCCGCCCCGCTCCGCGTTCAGCGGACCGGCCGGTCCACCCGCTCCACCCGCTGGGTGCCCGATCGGGTGCGGTACGAGCGGGCCCACGAGGACGTGGCGCCGGGGTCGGTCCTGTCGGACAGCGTGTAGTAGTCCATCTGGGCCCGCTCGGCGGTGACGTCGAGCACGCCGTAGCCGTGCGAGTCCATGTCGACCCACTTCACATGGCGGTTGGCCGCCTTGATCGCGGTCGCGGCGACCAGCGACAGGGTGTGCGGCAGCACGTGCAGCAGGTCGTCGATGTTCTCCGAGGTCACCGAGGTGACCACGAACTCCGTGGCGGCCGACCGGGACAGCGGGTAGGTGGCGGCCTTCACCGGCACGTCGTTGGCCCATGCCATGTGGATGTCGCCGGTGAGGAAGACGGTGTTGTCGATGCCGCGGTCGGTGAGGTGGGCCAGCAGCTCACGCCGGTCGTCGGTGTAGCCGTCCCACTGGTCGACGTTGATCGTCAGGCCCTCCTTGGGCAGCCCGAGGAGCTCGGCCAGCGGCTCCAGCACCGCGGCCGGCACCGCGCCGAAGGCGACCGGCGAGATCATCACCGAGGTGCCGACCAGCTTCCAGGTGGCGTCGGAGCCGGCCAGCCCGCTCTTCAGCCAGTCCAGTTGAGCCCGGCCGGTGAGGGTGCGCTCCGGGTCGTCGACCTTGCCGCTGCCGGGGGACGCCTGCTGCGAGCGGAACGAGCGCAGGTCGAGCAGGTGCAGATCGGCGAGTGTGCCGAAGCGCAGCCGCCGGTAGGTGGTGCCCGCAACGGACGGCCGCACCGGCATCCACTCGAAGTACGCCTGCTTGGCGGCGGCCACCCGCTCCGCCCAGGCGCCCTCGACGCCCGGCGTGTGGTTCTCCGCCCCACCCGACCACGCGTCGTTGGCGAACTCGTGGTCGTCCCAGATGGCGATGATCGGGTGGGTGCCGTGCAGCGCCTGGAGGTCGGCGTCGGTCTTGTAGTGGCCGTGCCGGGTGCGGTAGTCGGCGAGGGTGGTGATCTCGTGGGCGGGGGAGTGGCGACGGACGGTGTACTTCTGCTCCGGGTACTCGCCCGTCCGGTACTCGTAGATGTAGTCGCCGAGGTGGAGCACGGCGTCCAGGTCGCGGCGCGCGGCGAGGTGGCGGTACGCGGAGAAGTAGCCGGCCTCCCAGTTGGCGCAGGAGACCACGCCGAACCGGACGGAGCTCGCGGCCGCGCCGTGCGCGGGGGCGGTGCGGGTGCGTCCCACCGGGGAGGTCACCCCGCCCGCGGCGAACCGGAAGTAGTAGGCGCTCGCCGGCCGCAGGCCCCGGACATCGGCCTTCACGGTGTGGTCGGCGGCGGCGGTCGCGGTCACGGTGCCGTGCGCGACGACGGTGCGGAACGCCTGGTCCTCGGCCACTTCCCAGGAGACCTCGGTGTCGGCTCCGATCCCGGAGCCGGGCTGCGCCCCCGGCTCGGGGGTGACCCGGGTCCACAGCAGGATCCCGTCCGGCAGCGGGTCGCCGGAGGCGACGCCGTGCAGGAAGGCGGGGCCGGAGCCCTCGGCGTGCGCGGTGCCGACGCCGGCGGCGAGGGGGAGCAGGGCGGCGGTGGCGGCGACGGCCGTGACCGCGGAGCGGCGTGATATGGGGTCAGGGGGGTTCACGGCCGCTGACCTTACTGGCAAGTAAGAAAAGAGAACAGACTTCGGGCGGGCGAACTCCAAGAGTTCGCCCGCCCGTCAACCGGCGGCCGCCGACGGCCGCCCGATGTGATCCGCTTTCAGGTGGTTACTTCTTGGGGAACTGCTTGTCGGTCACCTCGACGAACGACGGCAGGTCCAGGATCGCCCCGCCGCTCCGCTGGTCGCTGGACTCCAGGATCTTGCCGTTGTGCCGGAAGGTCGGGGTGCCCCGGACGCCGTTCTTGCCGAAGAGCTCGCCCATCTCCAGCGCCCACCGGTCGTAGGTGCCGTTCCGCACGTCCTTGTCGAACGCCTTGTTCTTCTTGAGCGCCTTCACCTGCTGCGCGATCTCGATCAGCCGGTCGTCGTCGGCGAAGGCGTCATCCCGCTCGGACGGGTGGTTCTCCTTGGAGAAGAGCGCCTTCTTGTACTCGATGAACGCCTCGGGGCTGACGTTCAGGGCGGCGCCCAGCGCGCTGACGGCGTTCTTGGAGCCGACGCCGCCGGCCATGTCGGGCGAGTCGATGAAGTTGAACAGGACGTACCGCACCTTGTAGCGACCGTCCTCGACGTCCTTGAGCATCTGCTCGCCGGCGGACTGCTCGAAGCCCGCGCAGGCCGGGCAGCGCGGGTCCTCGTAGACCTCCAGGGTCTCCTTGGCGTCCTTCTTCCCGATGACGATGTCGCCGTTCTTGCCCGTGGTGTTCGCGGGCTTGACGAACTTGGCGGTCTTGGCCTTGTCCCAGGCGCTGTCGGTGCTGCTCTTCTTGTTCATGTTCGACACGGCGACGCCGATGCCACCGGCCACCGCGAGGACGACGACGATCGCGCCGGCCACCGTCAACTGGCGACGGACCTTGTCCTTCTTGGCCTGGCGCTCCCGCTCGGCGCGCATCCGCTCGCGAGCCGCCTGCTTGTTGGCGTGGCTGTTCCGGTTACTCATGACTGTTTCTTCTCCGTCGGATGTCACGTGTGCGTGAGAATGCTGGGTGATTGCGGTGTCTGCGGCCGGAGCGGGTGCTCAGACGGCCGGAGTGGGGCACCGGGGCGGCCCACGACGCACGACGGAGTGCACCAGCAGGGGAAGCGCGGGGGCCGTACGGTCACGGTGGACCGGACGTACGGGCGGGCGCTCGGCGGACGTGGCCGCGGCTACCGCCGCCACCGCCATGAGGAGCGGCCGGAAGGCGAAGGTGGCGATCGCGCGGAGCAGCTGGCCCAGGGCGGCTTCGCCGCGTCGGAGCCAGGCCGCGGCGGCCAGGCCGACGGCGACGTGCGCCGTCAGCAGCAGCCAGGGCGAGACGCCGACGCCGTTCATCGGGGCGCCGCCGGACAGATGGGTGAGCGGGCTGCCGACACCGCCGCCGGCGCAGACGAAGTCCACCCCGACGACGCGCAGCGGCCCGGTCACCGGGCCTCCGGTGGGGCCGTAACAGGCGTGCTGCCCGCTGGTGAAGGCCGTGTCGGCGGCCAGCTCCAGCGGCACCATCAGCGCGGCGATCTGCCAGAAGCCGCGCTCGCGGCCGGCGAGCGCGTAGGCGATGGCGAAGACCGTGGCGCTGAGCGCGCCGACGACCGTGACCGGGATCGGCACACCGGACAGCAGGACGTGCGACGCGGCGGACAGCGTCACGCACAGCGCCGTGAAGAGCGCTGCGCGTGCCGCCCGCAGGTGAGTCGCTGAGATGTCCATCGGCGCGTAGTGTGCCATGCCGTGTGTAGGTCGCGCGTCAAGACCGCGCGATCGTGCGGGGCGCGGAGCGGTCGAGACCTGCCGGCGCCCGGTTCCCCCCGGCTCGGCCGAGCGTCAGAGCCCCGGGATCCGGCCGTTGCGGAACAGGTCGACGAAGATCTGGTGGTCGGCCCGGGCCCGCGCGCCGTAGGAGTGGGCGAAGTCCACCAGCATCGCGGCGAAGCCCTCCTCGTCGGCGGCGATGACCGCGTCGATGGCGCGCTCGGTGGAGTACGGCACCAGGGAGTGGCCGCTCTGGTCGTCGGCGGCCGCGTGCATGGTGGCCGTCGCCCGCCCCAGGTCCGCGACGACCGCGGCGATCTCGGCCGGGTCGTCCAGGTCGGACCAGTCCAGGTCCACCGCGTACGGCGACACCTCGGCGACCAGCTGCCCGGCGCCGTCCAGCTCGGTCCAGCCCAGCCACGGGTCGGCGTGCGCCTGGAGGGCGCGCTGCGAGATCACCGTGCGGTGGCCCTCGTGCTGGAAGTAGGAGCGCACCCGCGGGTCGGTGATGTGCCGGGAGACCGCGGGGGTCTGCCCCTGCTTCATGTAGATCACCACATCGTTCTCCAGGGCGTCGCTGTTGCCCTCGAGAAGGATGTTGTAGGAGGGAAGCCCGGCGCTGCCGATGCCGATGCCGCGGCGGCCGACGACGTCCTTGACCCGGTAGGAGTCGGGGCGGGTCAGGCTGGAGTCGGGGAGGGTCTCCAGATAGCCGTCGAAGGCGGCCAGGACCTTGTAGCGGGTGGCCGCGTCCAGCTCGATGGAGCCGCCGCCGGCCGAGAAGCGCCGCTCGTGGTCCCGGATCTCGGTCATCGACTCCAGCAGCCCGAAGCGGGTGCGGGAGCGGGCGGTGCGCAGCGCGGTCAGCAGCGGGCCCTCGGCGGTGTCCAGGGTGAAGGGCGGCTGCTCTCCGTCGAGGCCCTCCTGGATCCCGGAGGCCAGGGCGCGGACGCGCTCCCGGTAGGCGGCGGCGTAGGTCTCCACCAGGGTGGTGATCTGCTTGTCGCTGAGCGCCTTGGCGTAGCCGATGAGCGCCACGGAGCCGGCGAAGCGCTTGAGGTCCCAGGTGAAGGGGCCGACGTACGCCTCGTCGAAGTCGTTCACGTTGAAGATCAGCCGACCGTTGGCATCCATGTAGGTGCCGAAGTTCTCGGCGTGCAGATCGCCGTGGATCCACACCCGGCTGGTGCGCTCGTCCAGGTAGGGGCCGCGGTCGCGCTCGCCCTCCAGGTCGCTGTAGAAGAGGCACGCGGTGCCCCGGTAGAAGGCGAAGGCGGAGGCCGCCATCTTGCGGAACTTCACCCGGAAGGCCGCCGGGTCGGCGGCGAGCAGCTCACCGAAGGCGGTGGCGAAGACGGAGAGGATCCGCTCCCCCCGCTGCTCGACGTCCGTCACGGGGACGTGCTGATCCGACATCGCCGGGTGCCTCCTGGGTGCTGACACACAAGACAGGTGTTCCATCGCTGACAACGGCTGAGGCTACTCCTGAGTGCCCGGAGGCTGTCGGTGCGGAGGGGTACTCTTCAAAGCTGTCTCTCCCACCCGTCATCGAGCATTCGCCGGAGGTCTTCCGTCGTGGCCAAGCAGCCGTTCACGCACCTGCACGTGCACACCCAGTACTCGCTGCTGGACGGTGCGGCGCGGCTCAAGGACATGTTCCAGGCGTGCAACGACATGGGCATGACGCACATCGCCATGTCCGACCACGGCAACCTGCACGGCGCGTACGACTTCTTCCATTCCGCGCAGAAGGCCGGCGTGACGCCGATCATCGGCATCGAGGCGTATGTGGCGCCCGAGTCGCGGCGGACCAAGCGTAAGATCCAGTGGGGCCAGCCGCACCAGAAGCGCGACGACGTGTCCGGTTCCGGTGGTTATACCCACAAAACCATCTGGGCGGCCGACAAGACCGGTCTGCACAACCTCTTCCGGCTCTCCTCCGACGCGTATGCCGAGGGCTGGCTGCAGAAGTGGCCCCGGATGGACAAGGAGACCATCGCCCAGTGGTCCGAGGGGCTCATCGCCTCCACGGGCTGCCCCTCCGGCGAGCTCCAGACCCGGCTGCGCCTGGGCCAGTACGAGGAGGCCCGCAAGGCCGCGGGCGAGTACCAGGACATCTTCGGCAAGGACCGGTATTTCCTGGAGCTGATGGATCACGGCATCGAGATCGAGCGCCGGGTCCGCGAGGACCTGCTCAAGATCGGCAAAGAGCTGGGCATCCCGCCGCTGGTCACCAACGACTCGCACTACACCTACGCCCATGAGGCGACGGCGCACGACGCCCTGCTGTGCATCCAGACCGGCAAGAACCTCTCCGACCCGGACCGCTTCCGCTTCGACGGCACCGGCTACTACCTGAAGTCGACGGACGAGATGTACGCCATCGACTCCTCCGACGCCTGGCAGGAGGGCTGCCGCAACACGATCCTGGTCGCCGAGCAGGTCGACACCACCGGGATGTTCGAGAAGCGCGACCTGATGCCGAAGTTCGACATCCCGGAGGGCTACACCGAGATCACCTGGTTCCAGGAGGAGGTCCGGGCCGGCATGAACCGCCGCTACCCGGGCGGTGTCCCCGAGGACCGGCAGAAGCAGGCCGAGTACGAGATGGACGTCATCATCCAGATGGGGTTCCCCGGCTACTTCCTCGTCGTCGCCGACTTCATCATGTGGGCCAAGAACCAGGGCATCGCCGTCGGGCCGGGCCGAGGCTCCGCGGCCGGCTCGATCGTCGCGTACGCGATGGGCATCACCGACCTCGACCCCATCGAGCATGGCCTGATCTTCGAGCGGTTCCTCAACCCCGAGCGCGTGTCCATGCCCGATGTCGACATCGACTTCGACGAGCGCAGGCGCGTCGAAGTGATCCGGTATGTCACGGAAAAGTACGGTGCCGACAAGGTCGCCATGATCGGCACCTACGGCAAGATCAAGGCCAAGAACGCCATCAAGGACTCCGCGCGCGTCCTGGGATACCCCTACGCGATGGGTGACCGGCTCACCAAGGCCATGCCCGCCGACGTCCTGGGCAAGGGGATCGACCTCGACGGCATCACCAACCCCCAGCACCCGCGCTACAACGAGGCGGGCGAGATCCGGGGGATGTACGAGAACGAACCGGATGTGAAGAAGGTCATCGACACCGCCAAGGGTGTGGAGGGCCTGGTCCGGCAGATGGGTGTGCACGCGGCCGGCGTGATCATGTCCAGCGAGCCGATCATCGATCACGCCCCGATCTGGGTGCGGCACACCGACGGCGTGACCATCACACAGTGGGACTACCCCCAGTGTGAGTCGCTCGGCCTGCTCAAGATGGACTTCCTGGGCCTGCGCAACCTCACCATCATGGACGACGCCGTCAAGATGGTGGAGAAGAACAAGGGCGTCAAGCTGGAGCTGCTCTCCGTACCGCTGGACGACCCCAAGACCTACGAGATGCTCTGCCGCGGTGACACGCTCGGCGTCTTCCAGTTCGACGGCGGCCCGATGCGCTCGCTGCTGCGCCAGATGCAGCCCGACAACTTCGAGGACATCTCCGCTGTCTCGGCCCTGTACCGGCCGGGCCCGATGGGCATGAACTCGCACACGAACTACGCCGAGCGCAAGAACGGCCGCCAGGAGATCACCCCGATCCACCCGGAGCTGGAGGAGCCGCTCAAGGAGACCCTCGGCCTCACCTACGGCCTGATCGTCTACCAGGAGCAGGTGCAGAAGGCCGCCCAGATCGTCGCCGGCTACTCGCTCGGCGAGGCCGACATCCTGCGCCGCGTCATGGGCAAGAAGAAGCCCGAGGAGCTGGCGAAGAACTTCGACATCTTCCAGGCGGGCGCCCGCAAGAACGGCTATTCCGACGAGGCGATCCAGGCCCTGTGGGACGTGCTGGTCCCCTTCGCCGGATACGCGTTCAACAAGGCCCACTCCTCCGCGTACGGCCTCGTCACCTACTGGACCGCGTATCTGAAGGCCAACTTCCCGGCCGAGTACATGGCCGCGCTGCTCACCTCGGTGAAGGACGACAAGGACAAATCGGCCGTCTACCTCAACGAATGCCGCCGCATGGGCATCAAGGTCCTGCCGCCGAACGTCAACGAGTCCGAGCAGAACTTCGCCGCCCAGGGCGACGATGTGATCCTCTTCGGCCTCTCGGCCGTCCGCAACGTCGGTACGAACGTCGTCGAGGCGATCATCCGTTCCCGGAAGTCGAAGGGGAAGTACACCTCCTTCCCCGACTACCTCGACAAGGTCGAGGCGGTGGTCTGCAACAAGCGCACCACCGAGTCGCTGATCAAGGCCGGCGCCTTCGACGAGATGGGCCACACCCGCAAGGGCCTCATGGCGCACTACGAGCCGATGATCGACAACGTGGTCGCGGTGAAGCGCAAGGAGGCCGAGGGCCAGTTCGACCTCTTCGGCGGCATGGGCGGGGAGGACGGTGCCGACGACGGCCCGGCCTTCGGTCTCGACGTGGAGTTCTCCGACGTCGAGTGGGACAAGACCTATCTGCTCGCCCAGGAGCGGGAGATGCTCGGTCTCTACGTCTCCGACCACCCGCTCTTCGGTCTGGAGCACGTTCTCAACGACAAGACCGACGCCGCCATCGCCCAGCTCACCGGCGGTGAACACGCCGACGGCGCGATCGTGACCATCGGCGGCATCATCTCCGGCCTCCAGCGGAAGATGACCAAGCAGGGCAACGCCTGGGCGATCGCCACGGTGGAGGACCTGGCCGGCTCCATCGACTGCATGTTCTTCCCCGCCACCTACCAGCTGGTGTCCACCCAGTTGGTCGAGGACGCCGTGGTGTTCGTGAAGGGCCGGCTGGACAAGCGGGAGGACGTGCCCCGGCTGGTCGCCATGGAGCTGATGGTGCCGGACCTCTCGGAGGCGTCGGCCAACGCCCCGGTGACGATCACCATTCCGGCGCTGAAGGTCACCCCTCCGCTGGTGGAGAAGTTGGGTGAGGTGCTCTCCCACCACCGGGGCTCGACCGAGGTGCGGATCAGGCTGCAGGGCGCCCGGAAGACCACGGTGCTGCGGTTGGACCGGCACCGGGTCACCCCCGACCCGGCCCTGTTCGGCGATCTCAAGGTGCTGCTCGGGCCGTCCTGCCTGGGGGCTTAGCACTCCGCTTCGGAGATAGGTGTACGCGAGGGGCGCGCCCGGTGACGGGCGCGCCCCTCAAGCGCTGTGTGGCGCGGACGCGTTGTGGCCTAGTTGTGGCCGAAGCGCTTCTGGCGTCCCTTGTGGGCCACGCTGGTGGGCGAGGAGTGCTGCGACATCCCCTGCTCCGACGGGCTCTCCATCGAGGACGACGTGGTGTGCTCCGGCGAGTGCTGCGCCGCGCTGCGGGTCTGCTGCTGCCTGCGCTGCTGGTTCTTGTTCTTGGCCATGACTGTTCTGCCTCCAGTCGGGGTCGTTCCCCTGGAAAGACACCCTGTCACGGTGGGGCATATCGTGCATTTCGGGCAATTACCGTGAGTGAGAAGCGGGCTTGTGGGGGGTAGGCCGTATCCACCACGCCGTTGATCCAGTTCGAACTGATAACCCCCGTACGGTCGGGCAGACTCGGAGAGAGCCGAAGGCGACAGGGCACGGCGTGCCGGGGGGCGACCACACGTCCGTACTTCAGAAAGAGGGTGGAACGTGGACCGCTGCGTCGTCCTGGTGGACGCCGGGTACCTACTGGGCGCCGCGGCGAGCCTGCTCGCCGGAGAACCCGTCCGCTCCCGCATCTCCGTCGATCACGCGACCCTCATCCACGGCCTGCGCGAGCGCGCCGAGGCCGACACCGAACGCCCCTTGCTGCGCATCTACTGGTTCGACGGCGCCCCCGACCGGGTCCCCCAACCCGAGCACCGGCGGCTGCGGGTCATGCCCCGGGTCACCGTCCGGCTGGGCGCCCTGACCCGCAGCGACGGCCGGCTGGCGCAGAAGGGCGTCGACGCGGCGATGCACGCCGAGCTCACCGAACTCGCCCGTAACCGCGCCTGCTCCGACATCGTCCTGGTCACCGGCGACGGCGATCTGCTGCCCGGCCTGATGTCCGCCAAGGAGCACGGCGTCGCCGTCCACCTGTGGGCCGTCCAGGCCGCCGACGGCGACTACAACCAGTCCGAGGACCTCGTCGCCGAGGCCGACGAGCGCCGGGTGCTGGACCGGGCCTGGATCACCCAGGCGGTCCGCGCCAAGGAGCCCAGCGCGCCCTGCGCCCCCGCCCCCGGCACCCGGCCCGAGATCGCCGCCATCCTCGCCGCCCCACTGCCCGAGACCACCAGCGCGGCCGCCGCGGGTGCCGTCCCCGGCGACCGGCCCGCCTCCCGCAACGGGGGCGGCCGGTCCCCGGCCGTCGCGGAACGGGCCACGGACGCCACCGAAGAGGCCGCCTCCCGTCCCGCGGACAGCGCCGCCGAGGCGGGGGCGGGAACCGCCGGCCGAGGCGTGCCCACCCCCAAGGACCTCGCCGGCCTCGGCCGCGGACCGGCCGGCACCGCCGACCGCCAGCCCGTGCCCAGCGCCACCCTCCGCTGGTCCTCCGACAAGGGCTGGATCGAGCGCGGCACCGGCCTCGGCGAGCCGCCCGAGACCGCCTGCCTCCCGATGCTGGCCCAGCTCACCACCGCGGAACAGCGCTGGGCCGACCGGGAGGAGGACATCACCGCGGTCAGCGGCGACCCCTTCGAGGTCGGCCAGGTCTTCGCCCGCCGCTGGATCGAACGCCTCTCCGACCCCCAGCACCGGCAGCAGCTGTCCCACGAGTACCCCCGCATCCCGCACCGCATCGACGGCGAGCTGCTCCGCTACGCGGCCCGGTTCGGTCTGCTCGCCCACAAGGACGACCAGATCGACGAGCACGACCGCTATGCGATCCGGGCCGGCTTCTGGCGTGAGATCTCCCCCGCGGGGGAGTAGCCGGGACGCGCTCGCCCCGGGGTGCGACCCGCGGTGCGTCGCCCCCCGTAGGCCGCCGCGGGAAGCCCGAACGGCGTATCCGGCGGCGCCCGTCCGGCCGCGAGCGGCGGCCGGGGAGAGGGTCGCCCGGCGCGGCTCCCGCCGGGACGCGGTCGGCACCGTCGGCCTCCGCCGCCGTGGTGGTGCGCCCCCGGGGCGGGACGGAGGGACGGCCGGTGCTCGGGTCCGACGGGGCCGTCCGGGTTCGGAGCGCCCACGATCTTCCGTCACGGGGCGCGCCGAACTGTCACGAGGTGAGCCAAACCCGTGCCCCGAGGCCGAGCGCCGGGGCGAGGGCGCGTACCCTCGTAGCTCGTGAGGACGGGCGCGAAACAGGTGGCGGGCGGCGAAGCGGTGTGTACCGTGCGCGGCCTGGTCAAGACCTATCCAGCCGCGCGCTCGCGTCGGGGGGTGCCGGCGGCGCCGGCCGTACGAGCGAGCGACGGAGTGGACCTCACCGTCGAGCGGGGTGAGGTCTTCGGACTGCTGGGGCCCAACGGGGCCGGAAAGACGACGCTCGTACGGCAGCTGACGGGCCTCCTGCGGCCCGACGAGGGCAGCGTCGAGGTGCTCGGCCACGATCTCGTACGCCACCCGGAGCGGGCGGCGCGCCTGGTCGGCTACCTCGGACAGGAGTCCTCGGCGCTCGACGAGCTGACCGTGTCGCTGGCGGCCGAGACGACCGGACGACTGCGCGGCCTGGACGCGCGCGCGGCCCGCGCCGAGCGGGACGCGGTGCTGGACGAGCTGGGGCTGACGGAGATCGCCGGGCGGCCGCTGAAGAAGCTGTCCGGCGGCCAGCGACGGCTGGCGTGCGTGGCCGCGGCCCTGGTCGGCGAGCGGCCCCTGCTGGTGCTCGACGAGCCGACGAGCGGCATGGACCCCATCGCGCGGCGTGCGGTGTGGACCGCGATCGACCGACGCCGCGCCGAGCGCGGCACCACCGTCCTGCTCGTCACCCACAACGTCATCGAGGCCGAGACCGTTCTGGACCGGGTCGCGGTCATGGAGCGCGGCAAGGTCATCGCCTGCGACACCCCGGCCGGCCTCAAGGCGCTGGTCGCCGACGAGGTACGGGTCGAGCTGGTGTGGCGCACCGACGCCCCGCTGCATGTGCCGGAGGTCGCCGCGCTGCGTGACAGCGCGCGGGAGTCCGGCCGGCGCTGGCTGCTGCGGCTCGCCCCGGAGGAGGCGCGCGCCGCCGTCGCCGCGGTGACCGGCGGCCCGGCCTTCGCCGCGCTCGACGACTTCACCCTCGCCACGCCCAGCCTGGAGGACGTCTACCTGGCGCTGGGCGGCCACGCCGAGGGCAAGGAGGGGCTGGTGAAGGCATGACCCGCCGCCGTGCGGGCGGCCCGCGCCGCGCGCCCGCCGGCACCTCCGTGCCGGGTGCCCGGACGCGCCGGCCCCGCCCCGTCCGACCCCAGTGACCGCATCGAAGAGGAAGAACTGAAGAGGAGCCGCGCAACGTGACTGCCGTGCCTCTGGAGGCCCCGCCCCGCGACCGCACCCGTTCGCGGTCCGGCGCCGGCGCCGCCCGCGAAGCCGCCCCGCTCGCGGCGCGGGCGCGGCTGCTGCCCTCCCTCGCCGCCGTCTACCGGGCGCAGCTCTCACGGGCCCGGGTGGCCCGCATCCCGCTGCTGTTCGTGGCCACCTTCCAGTCCGTCGGGATCATGATCCTGATGCGCGGGGTGGTCGACGGCGGCAGCGAGGCACGCGCGGTGGTCGCCGGCTCCAGCGTGCTGGTGGTGGCGTTCGTGGCGCTCAACCTGTTGGCCCAGTACTTCGGCCAGCTGCGGGCCAGCGGTGGACTCGACCACTACGCGACGCTGCCGGTGCCGCCGGCCGCGGTGGTGCTCGGCGCGGCGGCGGCGTACGCCTCCTTCACCGTGCCCGGCACGGTGTTCACCGCGGTGGCGGGCAGCCTGCTCTTCGGGCTGCCGCTCGGCCACCTGTGGGTGCTCGCCGTGGTGATCCCGCTCTCCGGTGCCGCCCTGGCCGGGCTGGGCGCCGCGCTCGGCCTGTTCGCGCCACGGCCGGAACTGGCCACCCTCTGCGGCCAGCTGGGCATGTCCGCCGTGCTGCTGTTGGGGGTGCTGCCCGCGGAGCGGATGCCCGCGGTGGTGTCGTACGCGCGCGATCTGCTGCCGTCCACGTACGGTGTGGAGGCGCTGGCCCGGTCCTTCGACGCGCGGCCCGACTGGCTGCTGATCTGTGCCGATCTGGGCGTGTGCGCGGGGGTCGGTGTCGTCTCGCTCGCCGCCGCCACCTGGGCCTACCGCCGGGCTGCGGTGCGGTGATTCCGACACAGTGGCCCTCCTGCCGACATGCCCACGCCACTCACCTGGCACGATGACGGGGTGACCGCACCGTTGACGCCGCACGACGAACCCGCCCCCGGCCCGGAGTCCGCCGGGGACGAGACCCCGTACGCCGCCCATACCCCCGAGCCCGCCCCGGAGGACCAGGCCGCGGCGGAGGACGAGCGCGGGATGCGCGCCGAGGTGTTGGAAGCCGCGCTGGTCGGCCTGGCCGTCGCGGTCACCGGGGTGCTGCTGGGCCTGCTGTGGCTGTGGCTGGCGCCGCGCGTGCCGCTGTACACCGACGGCCAGAACATCTATCTGATGAACGCCGAGGGCGAGGAGCGGGTCGGCGCCGACGGCACCTTCGTGCTGCTCGGGCTCGGCATGGGCCTGGTGACCGCCGGGGCGGTCTTCTGGTTCCGGCGGCGTGGCGGCATTCCGCTGGTCGTCGGCCTGGCGGTCGGCTCGCTGATCGGCTCGTACCTCGCATGGAAGGTCGGCCTCTGGCTCGACCCGAACGCCGACATGGTGGAGAGCGCCAAGGAGGCCGGCAAGGGCGCGACCTTCGACGGCCCCCTCCAACTCCAGGCCAAGGGCGCGCTGCTCGCCTGGCCCGTCGCCGCCATGGGCGTCCACTTGGCCCTCACCGGCCTCTTCGGCCCGAGAGACCCGGAACCGGACCCGGACTGGTCCCACCAGCCCCAGGGCTAGCCCACTCTCACGACGACGGCCACCCCGTCCCGCCGCGACGGCGGGCCGGCCACTCTCCTTCCGCCGCGACGGCGGGGTCGCCCCCCCCATTCCGCCGCGATGGCGAGACGCTCAACGGTGGAGTCCGGCGGTGCCAGGCCGACACCAGCCCTCGTGCGCTCGGCGACTGACATCGGCCGAACCCGCCGGGCTCACCCCCTACCGCGGGCACCGGGCCCTACCGACCCGCTCGCGCGGAGCGGCCCGCGCGGCGAGCGCTACGCCGGGCGACGTCCGTGGTTGGCCCGGCCCTTCTTGAGGCGCCAGCGGCGTTTGCGGGTCTTCTTGGACATGACGGTCCTCCCCGGGTGGGACGCGCGGACGGCGTCCCCCTCTGCTACCTAGCCGAGCCGGGCGGAACCGTCCAGGGTCCGGGAGGGGGCGTTCAGAAGCGGGCGATGGGGGCGACCACCGCGTCGGTGAGGGCCGCGAGGTCGGCGGGGGAGAGCTCGACCTCCAGCCCGCGGCGGCCCGCCGAGACGCACACCGTGGGGTGCCCGGTCGCTGAGGCGTCGAGCGCGGTGGGCAGCCGCTTCCGTTGACCCAGGGGGGAGATCCCGCCCCGTACGTAGCCCGTGGTGCGCTCCGCGGCCGCCGGGTCGGCCATGGCGGCGCGCTTGCCGCCGACCGCCGCCGCCAGCGCCTTGAGGTCGAGCGAGGCGGAGACGGGCACGATCGCCACCGTCAGCGCGTCGTCGACGGAGGCGATCAGCGTCTTGAAGACCCGCGAGGGATCCACGCCCAACGCCTCGGCGGCCTCCTCGCCGTACGAGGGGGCGGCCGGGTCGTGGTCGTAGGCGCGCACCGTGAAGTCCGTGCCCGCCGCCGTCAGCGCGACCGTCGCCGGGGTCGAGCCGCCGGAGCCGGTGTTCTGCTTCCTGGACTTCCTGGCCACGGTGCGATCGCCTCCGGATGGTCGTCAGTTGGGGCTGGTGGGCTGCCGCGTCAGCTCCACGGCGGGCAGCGACGGGAGCTTACCGATCACCGCCGTCTCGGCGCGCAGCAGTTTCAGCTCCTCGGCCAGCCGGGAGGCGGTGTCCGGGGCCTGGAGCAGCCGCTGCTTGGCGGGGATGTCGAGCACCGCGGCGGCCGCGACCAGATAGGAGACCACCGACGGCTCGTCGGGCAGCTCCTGGGTGCCGGACAGGCTCAACTCGCGCGCCCCGGCCAGTCGCTTCTGGTAGGTGCGGAAGGCCCGCAGCACGCCGTTGGCCAGCGCCCCGGCGCCCTCGCCCGGCTCCTCCGGCAACTCCTCGACCTCCCCGGTCAGGTACGGACCGGAGGCGTCGACGGACAACAGCCGGAAGCGGGTGGTGCCGGTGGCGATGAGCTCGTAGGTGCCGTCGCGCTGCTCCCGGATGGTCGCCACGTCCGCCACACAGCCCACGGTGTGGAAGGCCAGCATGGGATCGGCGCCGAAGCCGGCCGCCGCGCCGCGGCGGGTGGGCGCGGTCGGGTCCGGTAGTCCGGGGGCGGTCGGGGCGACCTCCCGGCCGTCGCGGATGGCGATCACACCGAAGCGGCGCGGCGCCTCCTCGGGTAGCGCGGCGAGATCGCGCACCAGGGCGCGGTATCGCTCCTCGAAGACGTTGAGGGGCAGCACCAGACCCGGGAACAGCACGGTGTTCAGCGGGAAGAGCGGAAGGCGGGCGGACGTCACGACGCGTAAGCCTAATGGCCGTAGGCCCGCCCGGTCCTTCCTCGGCCGTCACAACCCGGCGGTAACGGCCGTCTCCCCGGCTACTGCCGGCGCAGCAGCCGCGAGGCGCCCGCCGCCACCGTCGTCGCCAGGATCCAGCCCAGCAGGACTAAGACCGCCGCCGCCCACTGGCCCAGCCCGTCCGGCCGCCAGTAGGTGTCCTGACCCAGGTCGATGACGGGCAGCAGCAGGTCCAGGGTGTAGAGGTACGCGTTCCAGTGCGGCGCCTCGCCCGGCTTGATCGCGTCCGGGCGGTGCCGGGTGAAGAAGACGGTGCTGATGGCCCACAGCACCGCCATCCACACCGCCGCCCGCCCGGGCCGGTAGCCGTACGCCACCGTCCAGTCCTGGAGGTAGCCCCAGAGCTTGCCGGCCACCGGGAGGGTCTCCCGGCGGCGGCGCTGCTTGGCCAGCAGCACCTCGCGCGCGTCGGCGTCCTCGCCGCTGGCCCGGAGGGCGTTCGCCAGCATCTCGTACGGGTCGGGGGCGTACTCGGGCGTGGCGGCGGCCACCCACTCCAGTCGGCGGGAGAGCGGGAAGTGGCCGCGCGGGATGAGGTTCTCGTAGCCGAAGCCGGCCATCGCCAGGCCGCCGGGCCCCGGCCAGCTGACCGAGCGGTCGACCAGGTTGACCACCTTCGCGCCGGAGAGGATCACCCGACCGCGCTGCGGCCGCTCGCCCAGGAACCGCAGCTCCGGGGTCTGCACCCGGCGCAGGGACAGCTCCTGGTCGTTCTCCAGGACGAAGCGGGCCTGGTCGAGGTCGATCGCGTCACCGAACCGGCCGTCGTCGAGCCGCACCCCGCCCTCGCACTCGAAGCGCTGGATGCGGGTGCCACGGGTGGGCGTGTTGGCGGTGCCGTACGGCGGGGTGGAGCCGGCGCCGCTGGAGAACGGCGAACCGCTCACCCCCGCGGCCGTCAGGTACAGGGTGCGCTCCACGGTCAGCTGCGGGGCGTTGAGCGCCCGCCGCCCGTACGGATTGCGCAGCTGGCTGCCGCGCAGGCTCAGCGACACCCCGATCTTCGCGCCGCGCAGGCTCAGCTCCCCGTAGGACTCGATCATCTCGGCCTGGAGGTCCTGGCCGACGGTGAGGCCGTCCGCGGTGATCGACCGGCCACGCCGGTCGCGCCGCACCACCAGCTGGTTCAGCAGCAGATCGGTGCCTATGTGCGCGTCGGTGAGCCGGATGCCCTGCTCGACCACGCAGCGCGGTAGATGCAGATCGCCCTCGGTGTGCAGCCGGGCCGCCTCGACCCGGGGGACGGCGCAGCCGACCAGCCGCAGCGTGGTGAAGCGGCTCTCGGGCAGCAGCAGCTCCTGCTCGAAGCGACAGTTGCGCAACTCGACGTAGGGCGCGATGGAGCCGCCGGCCAGGTCCAGGGTGCCGGTGATGTGCACCCCGTTCAGCTTCAGCGCGGAGACCCGGCCGGGCTGCGCCGGCGGGCTGCTCAGCAGCAGCAGCGCCACCACGCGGGCCCGCACGCTGCGCTCCGGGCCCCAGGCGTGTGGCCCGGCCGGGTCGTTGCGCTGGGGGTGCGGGGTGCGCAGATCGAGGGTGCTGCCGTTGCGGAACGCCTGCCACATGCCCCACTCCGGAGTGGTCAGATCCAGACCCGCCGGCGGGTCGCCGTCGTGTGGCTCGGTCACAGCCGTTTCCCCTCCCGGGCGCCGGTCCGCCGACCGGACGCCCGTCACCCGTCTCCGTACACCCGCACGGATCCCCATTCCCGCTGAGTAATCGGTTGAACGCCAGCGGTCAGGATCAACTTATGGGGTGCGTATCAATGAGTGATACGGGGGACCGGCCCGTGGAAGCGGTCTGAGACAATTGACCGCGTGATCTCCCGAATCGATCTGCGCGGCGACGCCTTCCCTCAGGACGGGATCGACCGCGACCTGCTGCCCCGTGCCGAGCTCGACGTCGAGGCCGCCCTGGAGAAGGTGCGGCCCATCTGCGACGACGTGCATCATCGCGGCACGGCGGCGCTGATCGAGTACGCGGAGCGCTTCGACGGCGTGACGATCGACCGGGTCCGGGTGCCGACCGAGGCGATCGAGCGCGCCCTGGAGGAGCTCGACCCGGCGGTGCGCGCCGCCCTGGAGGAGTCCATCCGGCGCGCCCGGCTGGTCCACCGGGCGCAGCGGCGCACCGACCACACCGTCACCGTCGTGCCCGGCGGCACGGTGACCGAGCGCTGGGTCCCGGTGCGGCGGGTCGGGTTGTACGTGCCGGGCGGCCGGTCCGTCTACCCCTCCTCCGTCGTCATGAACGTGGTCCCGGCCCAGGAGGCCGGCGTCGGCTCCATGGCCGTCTCCTCGCCCCCGCAGGCCGACTTCGGCGGCCTGCCGCACCCCACCATCCTGGCGGCCTGCGCGCTGCTGGGCGTGGACGAGGTGTACGCGGCGGGCGGCGCCCAGGCCATCGCCATGTTCGCGTACGGCACCGACGAGTGCCGCCCCGCCGACCTGGTCACCGGGCCCGGCAACATCTGGGTCGCGGCCGCCAAGCGGCTGCTCAAGGGCCGCATCGGCATCGACGCCGAGGCCGGCCCGACCGAGATCGCCATCCTCGCCGACGACACCGCCGACCCGGCGCACGTCGCCGCCGACCTGATCAGCCAGGCCGAGCACGACCCGCTCGCCGCCTCGGTGCTCGTCACCGACTCCGAGGAGCTCGCGGCGGCCGTGGAGAAGGAGCTGGCCGTCCAGGTCGCCGCCACCCGCCACGTCGAGGACCGGATCGTGCCCGCGCTGAGCGGTCGGCAGTCCGGCATCGTGCTGGTCGACGGCGTCGACGAGGGCCTCGCCGTCGTCGACGCCTACGCCGCCGAGCACCTGGAGATCCAGACCGCCGACGCCTCCGCCGTGGCCGCGCGGGTGCGCAACGCCGGCGCGATCTTCGTCGGCCCGTACTCCCCGGTGTCCCTCGGCGACTACGCCGCGGGCTCCAACCACGTGCTGCCCACCGGCGGTTGCGCCTGCCACTCCTCGGGCCTGTCGGTCCAGTCCTTCCTGCGCGGCATCCACGTCGTGGACTACTCACGGGAGGCGCTGGCGGAGGTCGCCGGACACGTGGTGACGCTGGCCGAGGCCGAGGACCTGCCCGCCCACGGCGCCGCGGTCAAGGCGAGGTTCGACGGGAAGGTTCCGCAGAGCAAGTGACCCGCAACCCATCCGCGTCCCCCTGGGACGCGCTCCCCATCCGGGACGAGCTGCGCGGCAAGTCCCCGTACGGCGCCCCCCAGCTCGACGTGCCCGTGCGCCTGAACACCAACGAGAACCCCTATCCGCTGCCCGAGCCGCTGGTGGCCCGGATCGCCGAGCGGGTCGCCGAGGCGGCCCGCCACCTCAACCGCTACCCCGACCGGGACGCGGTCGAGCTCCGCACCGAGCTGGCGAAGTACCTGAGCCGCACCGCCGGCCACCCGGTGGAGACCGCCAACGTCTGGGCGGCCAACGGCTCCAACGAGGTGCTCCAGCAGCTGCTGCAGACCTTCGGCGGGCCCGGCCGCACCGCGATCGGCTTCGAGCCCTCGTACTCCATGCACGCGCTGATCTCGCGCTCCACCGGCACCGGCTGGATCTCCGGGCCGCGCCACGAGGACTTCACCATCGACGTGAAGGCCGCGCGCGCCGCCCTCGCCGAGCACCGCCCCGACGTCGTCTTCATCACCTCGCCCAACAACCCCACCGGCACCGCCGTCGACGCCGAGACGGTGCTGGCGCTGTACGAGGCGGCGCAGGCGGCCAAGCCGTCGATGGTGATCGTGGACGAGGCGTACGGCGAGTTCAGCCACCGGCCCTCGCTGCTCCCGCTGATCGAGGGCCGGCCCCACCTCGTCGTCTCCCGCACCATGTCCAAGGCGTTCGGCGCGGCCGGACTCCGGCTCGGCTACCTGGCCGCCGACCCGGCGGTGGTCGACGCCGTCCAACTGGTGCGGCTGCCCTACCACCTGTCCGCCGTCACCCAGGCCACCGCGCTGGCGGCGCTGGAGCACACCGACACCCTGCTGGGCTACGTCCAGCAGCTCAAGGCGGAGCGCGACCGCCTGGTGACGGAGCTGCGCGCCCTCGGCTGCGAGGTCACCGACTCCGACGCCAACTTCGTGCAGTTCGGACGGTTCCCGGACGCCCACGCGGCCTGGCAGGGCCTGCTGGACCGGGGCGTCCTGGTCCGCGACAACGGAGTGCCGGGCCGGCTGCGGGTCACCGCCGGCACCCCGGCCGAGAACGACGCGTTCCTCGCCGCGGTGCGCGACCTGATGAAAGAGAGCACGTCATGAACCGCGTGGGTCGCGTGGAGCGCACCACCAAGGAAACCTCGGTGCTGGTCGAGATCGATCTCGACGGTACGGGCGAAGTGTCCGTGTCGACGGGAGTCGGCTTCTACGACCACATGCTCGACCAGCTCGGCCGACACGGCCTCT
Organism: Streptomyces sp. LX-29; assembly: GCF_029541745.1. Lineage (NCBI taxonomy): Bacteria > Bacillati > Actinomycetota > Actinomycetes > Kitasatosporales > Streptomycetaceae > Streptomyces > Streptomyces sp. LX-29. The sequence goes on from NZ_CP089746.1 coordinate 6,091,493, forward strand.
TCGACCTCACCGTCAAGACCGACGGCGACCTGCACATCGACACCCACCACACCATCGAGGACACCGCCCTCGCGCTCGGCGCCGCCTTCCGGCAGGCGCTCGGCGACAAGGTCGGGATCTACCGGTTCGGCAACTGCACGGTGCCGCTGGACGAGTCGCTCGCCCAGGTGACGGTGGACCTCTCCGGCCGCCCGTACCTGGTGCACAGCGAGCCGGAGAACATGGCGCCGATGATCGGCACCTACGACACCACGATGACCCGGCACATCCTGGAGTCCTTCGTCGCCCAGGCGCAGATCGCGCTGCACGTGCACGTCCCGTACGGGCGCAACGCCCACCACATCGTCGAATGCCAGTTCAAGGCGCTGGCCCGCGCGCTGCGCTACGCCAGCGAGCGGGACCCCCGCGCGGCCGGCATCCTCCCGTCCACGAAGGGCGCTCTGTAACCAGCATGAACGGCCTCTCCACCGCCTTCATCGTCCTCGGCATCTTCCTCCTCAGCGGCGTCTACTCCTTCGTCAAGCAGGGCATGCCCAAGAGTGTGATCGTCCTGCTCGGCATCGGCGGCGGCATGTCGCTCATCGCCGGCCTGCTGCGACTGGAGACGTTCCAGTGAGCAAGCGAGTCGTCGTCTTCGACTACGGATTCGGCAACGTCCGCTCCGCCGAGCGGGCCCTGGCGCACGTCGGCGCCGACGTCGAGATCACCCGTGACTACGACAAGGCCCTCGCCGCCGACGGACTGCTGGTCCCCGGTGTCGGCGCCTTCGCCGCCTGCATGAGCGGGCTGCGCGAGGCTCGCGGCGACTGGATCATCGGGCGCCGGCTCTCCGGCGGCCGGCCCGTCATGGGTATCTGCGTCGGCATGCAGATCCTCTTCGCCCGCGGCATCGAGCACGGCGTGGAGACCGACGGCCTCGACGAGTGGCCCGGCACGGTCGAGCCGCTGCGCGCCCCCGTCGTCCCCCACATGGGCTGGAACACCGTCAAGGCGGCCGAGGGCTCCTACCTCTTCGCCGGCCTGGACCCGGACACCCGCTACTACTTCGTGCACTCCTACGCGGTGCGCCAGTGGGAGCTGGAGGTCGGCAACCCGCACATCCGCGCCCCCAAGGTGACCTGGGCCACCCACGGCGAGCCCTTCGTGGCCGCCGTGGAGAACGGCCCGCTGTGGGCCACCCAGTTCCACCCCGAGAAGTCCGGCGACGCCGGAGCCCAGCTGCTGACCAACTGGATCGAGACCCTCTGATGCCCGAGACCTCCTCGCTGCCCACGCTCGAACTGCTCCCCGCCGTCGACGTCCGCGACGGCCAGGCCGTCCGCCTGGTGCACGGCGAGTCCGGCACCGAGACCTCCTACGGCTCCCCGCTGGAGGCCGCCCTGGCCTGGCAGCGCGCCGGCGCCGAGTGGCTGCACCTGGTCGACCTCGACGCCGCCTTCGGCACCGGCGACAACCGGAAGCTGATCGCCGAGGTCGCCGGCGCCATGGACATCAAGGTCGAGCTGTCCGGCGGCATCCGCGACGACGACACGCTGGAGGCCGCCCTGGCCACCGGCTGCACCCGGGTCAACCTCGGCACCGCGGCCCTGGAGACCCCGGAGTGGGTCGCCGACGTCATCGCCCGCCACGGCGACAGGATCGCGGTGGGTCTGGACGTCCGCGGCACCACGCTGCGCGGCCGCGGCTGGACCCGCGACGGCGGCGACCTCTACGAGACCCTGGCCCGGCTGGACTCCGAGGGCTGCGCCCGCTACGTGGTCACCGACATCAACAAGGACGGCACCCTCCAGGGCCCCAACCTGGAGCTGCTGCGCGACGTGTGCGCCGCGACCGACAAGCCGGTTGTCGCCTCCGGCGGCGTTTCGTCCCTTGACGATCTGCGTGCTCTTGCCACGCTGGTACCGGAGGGCGTGGAAGGCGCCATCGTCGGCAAGGCCCTCTACGCCAAGGCGTTCACCTTGGAGGAGGCGTTGGAGGCCGTGTCCCGATGACCGATGCCGTGCGGCGTGTGCAGAGCGACAGCCCCTGGGAGGAGGCGATCGGATCCGCGCGCGCCGTGGCGGCGGGCGACCGGGTCCTCGTCGCCGGCACGATGCCCTTCACCGGCAGCGTGCTGCACGGCGAGGGGGACCCGTACGAACAGGCGGTGGCGGCGTTCACCAACGCCCTGGACGCGCTCAAGGAGTTCGGCCTCGGCGCCGACTCCGTCATCCGTACCCGCATGTACCTCACCCACCTGCGCGACGTGGACGCGGTCAGCCGCGCCCACAAGGAGCTCTTCGGCGAGGTGCGCCCGGCCGCGACCCTGGTCGTGGTCTCGCGCTTCGCCGACTCGCGCGTGCTGGTGGAGGTCGAAGTAGAAGCGTTCCGCGACGTGGAGAAGATCCGCTGACGCGGGGAAGTTCCGCCGCGGCGGAGAAAGCGAGCCTGAACCTCATGACCCTGGCGGTCCGAGTCATCCCCTGCCTGGACGTGGACAACGGCCGGGTCGTCAAGGGGGTCAACTTCCAGAACCTGCGCGACGCCGGAGACCCCGTGGAGATGGCCAGGATCTACGGCGAGGAGGGCGCCGACGAGCTGACCTTCCTCGACATCACCGCCTCCTCCGGCAACCGCGAGACCACCTACGACGTGGTGCGCCGCACCGCCGAGCAGGTCTTCATCCCGCTGACCGTCGGCGGCGGCGTGCGCACCGCCGATGACGTGGACAAGCTGCTGCGCGCCGGAGCGGACAAGGTCGGCGTCAACACCGCCGCCATCGAGCGCCCGGAGCTGCTGCGCGAGATCGCCGAGCGCTTCGGCCGTCAGGTGCTGGTGCTCTCGGTCGACGCCCGGCGCTGCGCCGCCGGGCCCGACGGGGCTCCCGCCACCCCGTCCGGCTACGAGGTGACCACCCACGGCGGCCGCCGCGGCACCGGCCTGGACGCCGTCGAATGGGCACACCGCGCGGCCGAGCTGGGCGCCGGCGAGATCCTGCTGAACTCCATGGACGCCGACGGCACCAAGGACGGCTACGACATCGCGATGATCGAGGCCGTGCGCAAGCACGTCACCGTCCCGGTCATCGCCAGCGGCGGCGCCGGCGAGCTCGGCCACTTCGCCCCGGCGGTCGCCGCCGGCGCGGACGCGGTGCTCGCCGCCTCCGTCTTCCACTTCGGCGACCTGCGCATCTCCCAGGTCAAGGAGTCCCTGCGGGCGGCGGGCCACCCGGTCCGCTGACCGCGGCCGCGGGCGGGCGGCCTCCGGCGAAGAAGGGCCCGCCCGGGAGCCGCCGGCCGGCGCCGCGCGTCCCGCGCTCCCAAGGCTTCCGGACACGGAGCCCCCCGGAAGCCGGGCCGTGCCACGCGCCGGCAGGGCCCCGCTCAGAGCCCCAGCTCGGCCTCGTACAGCCGGGACACCGCCTCCTTGTCGCCGTCCACCTCGACATGGGCCGCGTTCTGCCGGCCGTACAGGAACAGCGCCAGCTCGCCGGGCTCGCCGCTGACCGTGACCACCGGGAGGCCGCGGTGGGCCACCACGGTGCGGCCGTCGGGGCGGCGCAGCACCAGGCCGACGGGGGAGCGGCGGCCGAACAGCCGGGCGATGCGCTCCACCCGCGCCCACAGGGCGTCGGCGAAGACCGGGTCGATCGCGCGGGTCTCCCAGCCGGCCTGGGCACGGCGGACGTCCTCCCCGTGCACATAGAACTCGATGGTGTTCGCCGCCTCGTCGACCGGCTTGAGGGCGAACGGGGACAGCCGCGACGGGCCGGTGCGGATGAGCTGGAGCAGCTCCTCGTACGGCTTCTCCGCGAACTCCTCGCGCACCTGCTCCGTGCGGGCCTTCAGCGCCTTGAACAGCATGCCCGGGGTGGCGTCCGCGCGGCGCTCCCGCACCACCACATGGGCCGCGAGGTCGCGCGCGGTCCAGCCCTCGCAGAGCGTCTGGGCCTCGGGCCCCACGCTCTCCAAGAGGTCGGCGAGGAGCAGACGTTCGCGCTTCGCGTGCGTCGACATACGGTCAGCGTACGGCCGCCCTCCCCGCCCTGCCACGGCGCCGCGGCTACCCGGGGAGCGGCTTGGACAGCTTCGGGCCGTCCACCTTGCCGCTGAGGGTGAGGGAGCAGGAGACCTGGTTCGAGCCCTGGAAGGTGTAGGTCGCCCGCGCCGGGTACAGCGCGTAGTAGTAGTACGTCGAGCTGTTCCGCGGAATGCTCTTCATCCGCTTCTCGGCGTCCACCCGGCACAGCGCGAGCGCCTTGTCCTGGATCTCCTTGTCGGTGGCGAAGGCGCCGGTCAGCGTCTCGTTGGCGATCACCTCGCCGTCGTGCGGGCTGTCGCACGACCGGATCTCGACCTTGGTCACGTCGCTGGAGAGCCCCGGGTGGTCGAAGCACTGGCCCGGCTTGAGGACCACATACGGCACCAGGTCGCTCGGCGAGGCGGAGGACGAGGGGGAGGGGGAGCCGCCCGGCGTGTCCGCGCCGCCGCCCACCGGGGCGCCCTTGCCGGGGTCCTCCGCGCCGGACGGGGAGGGGGCCGCGGACGAGGACGAGGGGCCGGCGGAGGGGGTGGGCGCGGCGGAGCCGGTCGTCGCGCCGGGCGTGCCCTGGGCCGCCTTCTTGTCGCCGTCGTCGTCGTCCCCGGTCATGGCCACCACCACGCCGCCGGCTATCAGCGCCACGGCCGCCGCCGCGCCGCCCACGAGGGCGAGCTTCCGCCCGCGACGGGCCGGGGGAGGCGGGGGACCGAAGGATCCCGGGCCACCCGGACCGGGCGGCACCGGCCCGTAGGGACCCGGCCCGCCCGGGGTCGGTCCACCCGGGCCCGAGCCGCTGGGGCCGAACGCGCCGAAGCCGCCCTGCGGGGCGGCCTGGGGGGTGCCCGGGGAGACGGGGGGCCCGAAGCCCTGCTGCGGCGGCCCGAACCCACCGCCGTTCGCGGAGGGGTCGGGCTGGTTCGGCGGAGGCGGAAAGGTCATGGCCGAAGCATGCCGCATGCCGCCGACAGTCCAGCCATCGGGCTGACGCTCCATCGGCGCCGCGGTGCGAGGCAGAATGGGCGCATGACCGGCACCGACCGCCCCGCAGACCGCCGCGCCGACCGCCCCTCGGCCCTGGACGCGGCCCTCGCCGCCCGCCTCAAGCGCAACGCCGACGGGCTCGTTCCCGCCATCGCCCAGCAGTACGACACCGGTGAGGTGCTGATGCTCGGCTGGATGGACGACGAGGCGCTGCACCGCACCCTCACCACCGGCCGCTGCACGTACTGGAGCCGCAGCCGCGGGGAGTACTGGGTCAAGGGCGACACCTCGGGCCATGTGCAGTACGTGAAGTCGGTGGCGCTCGACTGCGACGCCGACACCCTCCTGGTCAAGGTCGACCAGGTCGGCGCGGCCTGCCACACCGGCGACCGCACCTGTTTCGATTCCGACCGACTGCCGCTGGGGCAGTAGGCTCCGCTGCCATGAAGGCGACGACCACGGGGGCAGCCACCATGGACCTTGAGACCTTCCGGAAGCTGGCGGCCGACCGCCGCGTGATCCCGGTCAGCCGACGGCTGCTCGCCGACGGCGACACGCCGGTCGGCCTCTACCGCAAGCTCGCCGCCGAGCGCCCGGGCACCTTCCTCCTGGAGTCCGCCGAGAACGGCCGCGCGGACTTCAGTTGGGCTCGCTACTCCTTCATCGGGGTGCGCAGCGCCGCCGCCCTCACCGAGCGCGACGGGCGGACCCACTGGCTGGGCACCCCGCCGGTCGGCGTGCCCACCGACGGGGACCCGCTGGAGGCGCTCCGCGCGACCGTGGAGACCCTGCACACCCCGCGTGACCTCGCGGGCGGGCTGCCGCCCTTCACCGGCGGCATGGTCGGCTATCTGGGCTACGACATCGTGCGCCGGCTGGAGAGGATCGACGAGCACGGCCGGGACGACCTGCGCCTCCCCGAGCTGACCATGCTGCTCACCTCGGACCTGGCCGTCCTCGACCACTGGGACGGCACCGTCCTGCTGATCGCCAACGCCATCAACCACAACGACCTGGACACCGGCGTCGACGAGGCGTACGCGGACGCGGTGGCGCGGCTGGACGCGATGACCGCCGACCTGGCGCGTCCGGTCGCCACCGAGCCCACCGCGCTGCCCCCCTCCGAACTCCCCTCCTACACCGCGCTGTGGGGCGGAGAGGACTTCAAGGAGGCCGTCGAGGACATCAAGGAGCGCATCCGCGCGGGCGAGGCGTTCCAGGTCGTCCCCTCGCAGCGCTTCGAGACGCCCTGCACGGCGAGCGCCCTGGACGTCTACCGGGTGCTGCGGGCCACCAACCCCAGCCCGTACATGTACCTCTTCCGGTTCCCCAGCGGGGACGGCGAGGCCTTCGACGTGGTCGGCTCCAGCCCCGAGGCGCTGGTCAAGGTCGAGGACGGGCGTGCCCTGCTGCACCCGATCGCCGGCACCCGCCCGCGCGGCGCCACGCCGCGGGAGGACCACGCGCTCGCCGAGGAGTTGCTGGCCGACCCCAAGGAGCGGGCCGAGCACCTGATGCTCGTCGACCTGGGCCGCAACGACCTCGGCCGGGTCTGCCAGCCCGGCAGCGTCGAGGTGGTCGACTTCATGTCGATCGAGCGCTACAGCCACGTGATGCACATCGTCTCCACCGTCACCGGACGGATCGCCCCGGGCCGCACCGCCTTCGACGTGCTCACCGCGTGCTTCCCCGCGGGCACCCTCTCCGGTGCCCCCAAGCCGCGCGCCATGCAGATCATCGAGGAGCTGGAGCCCTCCCGGCGCGGCCTGTACGGCGGCTGCGTCGGCTACCTCGACTTCGCCGGCGACTCCGACACCGCCATCGCCATCCGCACCGCCCTGCTGCGCGACGGCACCGCCTACGTCCAGGCGGGCGCGGGCATCGTCGCCGACTCCGACCCCTCGGCCGAGGACGACGAGTGCCGCAACAAGGCGGCGGCGGTACTCCGGGCCGTCCACACGGCGGGCCGCCTGGGGCGCTAGCCCGGCCGTCGGCCCGCCGTCGCGACGCCTCGCGCGGTGGCGCGGCGCGCCGATGTCGCGGGCGTGCCGATGTCGCGGGCGTGCCGCTCAAGGGACCCCGCGCGACGGGGCCGGTCCGACCGTAGGGGATAGTGGTACGCGTGAGTGCAGCAGCCGTACCCCAGCCCCGCGCGGAGCGCGGACCCGCCGTCAAGGCCCAGCGCGGCGGCAGGCGGAGCCTCGCCATCGCCCTGCTGTGCGGCGCCCTCGGCGCCGCACTCGTCCTGCTGGCCACCAGCCGCACCTGGGCGGAGGGCACCGCCGCCGTCGCCCAGGGAGCCCTACCGCAACACGCGGACGGCGACGACATCACCGGGCTGCCGGGCGCGCTCGCGGTCGTCGGCCTCGCCGCCATGGTCGCGGTCTTCGCGGTGCGCCGCACGGGCCGCGTGTTCGTCGCCGGGCTCCTCGCCCTGTGCGGCGCGGGCATCGCCGTCAGCGCCGTGATGGGCGCCTCGGACACCGCCGCGCTGGAGGAGAAGGCGTCCAAGGCCACCGGGCTGACGGACAGCTCCATCCAGGACGTGGCGCACACCGCCTGGCCGTGGGTGGCGCTGGCCGGTGGCGTCCTGCTGCTGATCGCCGGCGCCCTGGCCCTCGGCTACGGCCGCCGGTGGCCCGCGATGTCCGGCCGCTACGAGCGGTCGGGCGGCGCCGCCCGACCCCGTCCGCACCGCTCCCGCCCCGCCCCGGACCCGGACCGCCCCGAGGAGCTCTGGAAGGCCCTGGACCGCGGCGAGGACCCGACGGGCCGCGAGGGCGGCCCCGCGCGGTCCTGACCGCTCGCGCGGCCGCACGACCCGTCCCATCCCGCCCAGCCACGGCACCTCGCCCGGTGTGACCCCGTCGCCGGCACGGCGACGACATCACACCGACCCCCGGGCACAGCAGTCTCTCGCGTCGGGGACAATGGGCGGGGAGCGTTCGCCCCGCGCCCAGACCCTGGCGCCAGCACAGCAACGAGGAGTACTCATGTCGGGTAGCAACCACGCTCAGGACCACGGGCACACCCCGGCCGCGTGGACCGGCGTCACCATCGCCTTCATCGGCTTCTGCATGTCCGCCGCGTTCACCGTGCTGGCCAACCCGATCGGCTTCGTGGCCGGAATGGTGGTCGTCGTGCTCGGTGGCGTCGTGGGCGCGGCCATGCGCGCCGCGGGGCTGGGCGCCACCCCGCGCCGCACCTCGGCGGCGAAGGTGAAGGCGGAGCCGCAGCCGCAGCAGGGCTGAACCGGCGCGCGGCACCGACGCGCGCACCCGGGCTGACCCGCGGGACGACGAGGCGCGGCTCGGGCCCCTCCGACGGAGCATCCGTCCACAGGGCCTGAGCTGCGCCTTCGCCTGTTCACGGGGAGACTGGGGAAGGTGACAGACGACACAGCCGCCGGCCTCCAGGGGCCGTCAGCGCCCGACCGCCGCTGTGTGCGTCGCTCCCGGGTCCGTCGCCTGGCCGCCCCGCTGGGCGCCCTCGCCGGGATCGGCGCGGCCTTCGCCGTCGTCGGCGCCGTCGACCCCAACGAGCCGGGCCACTACCCGGTGTGCCCGCTGTGGCGGGCCACCGGGCTGCTGTGCCCCGGCTGCGGCGGCCTGCGCAGCGCGTACGCCGTCGCCCACGGGGACCTGGCCGGCGCGCTGGGCGCCAACGCCCTCGCGGTCGCCGGGTACGCCGTCTGCGTGCTCCTGTGGGCCCGCTGGCTGCTCCGCGCGGCGGGGGTGCCACCCGGTGTGGCCCCCTCCGCGTACCCCGGCACCGCGCGGCCGGCCGCGGTTCCGCGCGGAGGGCGGACTCTGGCGCTGGCCGCGCTGGTGATGGCCTTCACGGTGGTGCGTAACCTGCCGTTCGGAGGTGTACTGGCGCCATAGCCATGGGAACAACCGTCCATGGTGTGGGACCGCCGCCCACCGGATGCGGGAGCTCCGGTGCTGGGCGGATACCATCAAAGTTGTCTGGTGACCGTGGCGCGACCACGGCACCGGGGCCGACAGAAGCTGCATCCCCGTCCCGGAAGGGGGCCGCTCGCGTGAGTGTGCTCGACGAGATCATCGACGGAGTCCGTGCCGACCTCGCGGAGCGGCAGGCGCGCGTCACGCTCGACGAGCTCAAGGAGCGGGCCGCCAAGGCACCGCAGGCCAAGGACGGCGTGGCGGCCCTCAAGGGCGACGGCGTCAAGGTGATCTGCGAGGTCAAGCGCTCCAGCCCGTCCAAGGGCGCGCTCGCCGCGATCGCCGACCCGGCCGGCCTCGCCGCCGACTACGAGGCGGGGGGCGCGGCGGTCATCAGCGTGCTCACCGAGCAGCGCCGCTTCGGCGGATCCCTCGCCGACCTGGAGGCGGTGCGCGCCCGGGTCGACATCCCCGTGCTGCGCAAGGACTTCATCGTCACCGCCTACCAGCTGTGGGAGGCCCGTGCCTACGGTGCGGACCTCGCCCTGCTCATCGTCGCGGCGCTGGAGCAGCCCGCCCTGGTCTCGCTCATCGAGCGGGCCGAGTCGATCGGGCTCACCCCGCTCGTCGAGGTGCACGACGAGGAGGAGGTCGCGCGAGCCGTGGACGCGGGCGCGCGCATCATCGGGGTCAACGCCCGCAACCTGAAGACCCTCGAGGTGGACCGCGGGACCTTCGCGCACGTCGCGCCGGAGATCCCGGACCACATCGTGAAGATCGCCGAGTCCGGAGTGCGTGGCCCGCACGACCTGATCGCGTACGCCAACGAGGGCGCGGACGCCGTCCTGGTGGGCGAGTCGCTGGTCACCGGGCGGGACCCGAAGGGCGCCGTCGCCGACCTGGTGGCGGCCGGCGCGCACCCGGCCCTGCGGCACGGCAGGAGCTGAACCGGTCATGAGGGCGTACGCGCGTCTGGCCCGGGGGTGCCGCCCCCGGGGCTGCCGTGCGCCCGCGCGGCGCGTGCGTGGGCGCCGCGTGCGGTACCACATCGGCTGTGAGCCGGGGCAGATCAACGGGCGCCGATGGCGTCCGACGCCGCGCGGCTGACCCCGTCTTCGGGTGCGGCTCCGTCGCGCCCGCGGTGTCTCTCCCACCCACCCCCCGTTCACCCCGGCCCTTCAAGCCGGCCACCGGTCGCCTGGTCGACCCGGTCGGATCCGGTGGCTCCGGAAGCGGCTCATGCCCGGTCGGGCCCATGGCGGCCCCGACGCGTCGGCTCGGGCCACCGGTTCGCCGACCGGCGGTCCAGGGGCGGAGCCCCTGCCACGCGGCGTAGCCGCGATCCGGGCAGCGGGCGGGAGCGGGTCGGGGAACGACACTCCGCGGGCGTCGCGACCGCCGAACCCCCTCCGGGCGGACCATGTCGGCTCGTAGCGGCGCCGTCGCGCCCGCCGCGGGCGGCCTCCCACCGCTCACCCACCCATCACCTGTGAACCCGGCCCGCCGGCCGGGGGCAGGTCGTCGCGTGGGGAGCCGGCGGGCCGCCGACCGGTGCGGGCTGGAGACGGAACGTCGCGCCCGCGCGGGAAACGGCACGCGGTTCAGGTACGAAAGACCTTCATCATCACGACTTCGAGGGCGACAGCCCTCCCTGAGGAGTACGTCGGATGTCCTCTGACTTCTTCATCCCGGACCCGGACGGTCTGGTGCCCAGCGCCGAGGGGTACTTCGGCGCGTTCGGCGGCAAGTTCATCCCCGAGGCGCTCGTCGCCGCTGTGGACGAGGTGGCCGCGGAGTACGAGAAGGCGAAGGCGGATCCCGCGTTCGCCGCCGAGCTGGACGACCTGCTGGTCAACTACACCGGCCGCCCGAGCTCGCTGACCGAGGTGCCGCGGTTCGCGGAGCACGCGGGCGGCGCCCGGGTGTTCCTCAAGCGCGAGGACCTCAACCACACCGGCTCGCACAAGATCAACAACGTGCTCGGCCAGGCCCTGCTCACCAAGCGGATGGGCAAGACCCGGGTCATCGCCGAGACCGGCGCCGGCCAGCACGGCGTGGCCACCGCCACCGCCTGCGCGCTGTTCGGGCTCGACTGCACCATCTACATGGGCGAGATCGACACCCAGCGGCAGGCCCTCAACGTCGCCCGGATGCGGATGCTCGGCGCCGAGGTCGTCGCCGTGAAGTCCGGCAGCCGCACGCTGAAGGACGCCATCAACGAGGCGTTCCGGGACTGGGTCGCCAACGTCGACCACACCCACTACCTCTTCGGGACCGTCGCCGGCCCGCACCCGTTCCCCGCGATGGTCCGGGACTTCCACCGGGTGATCGGCGTCGAGGCGCGCCGGCAGATCCTGGAGCGGGCCGGCCGGCTGCCGGACGCCGTGGTGGCGTGCGTGGGCGGCGGCTCCAACGCCATCGGGCTGTTCCACGCCTTCATCCCGGACGCGAAGGTCCGGCTGGTGGGCTGCGAGCCCGCCGGGCACGGGCTGGAGACCGGTGAGCACGCCGCCACGCTGACCGCGGGCGAGCCGGGCATCCTGCACGGCTCCCGCTCTTACGTCCTCCAGGACGAGGAGGGCCAGATCACCGAGCCGTACTCGATCTCGGCCGGCCTCGACTACCCGGGCATCGGCCCCGAGCACGCGTACCTCAAGGACAGCGGCCGCGGCGAGTACCGCGCCGTCACCGACGACGCCGCGATGCAGGCGCTGCGCCTGCTGTCCCGCACCGAGGGCATCATCCCGGCCATCGAGTCGGCGCACGCGCTCGCCGGCGCGCTGGAGCTGGGCGCGGAGCTCGGCCCGGACGGACTGATCGTCGTCAACCTCTCGGGGCGCGGCGACAAGGACATGGACACCGCGGCCCGCTACTTCGGGCTGTACGACACGGACGCCGTGGTGGCGGCGGACGCGGCCGGCGAGGTCGCCGAGATCGAGGGGGACGCCGAGTGAGCGGCAACATCCAGCTGCTGAGCGACACCCTGGCGGCGGCCGAGGCCGAGAACCGGGCCGCGCTCATCGCCTACCTGCCGGCCGGGTTCCCGACCGTGGACGGCGGCATCGAGGCGGTGAAGGCGGCGTTCGCGGGCGGCGCCGACGTGGTCGAGGTCGGGCTGCCGCACAGCGACCCGGTGCTGGACGGGCCGGTCATCCAGACCGCCGACGACATCGCGCTGCGCGGCGGGGTGAAGATCGCCGACGTGATGCGCACGGTGCGCGAGGCGCACACCGCCACCGGCAAGCCGGTGCTGGTGATGACCTACTGGAACCCGATCGACCGCTACGGCGTCGAGCGCTTCACCGCCGAGCTCGCAGAGGCCGGCGGCGCCGGCTGCATCCTGCCCGACCTGCCGGTCCAGGAGTCCGCGCTGTGGCGCGAGCACGCCGAGAAGCACGGGCTCGCCACGGTCTTCGTGGTCGCGCCCAGCAGCAAGGACGAGCGGCTGGCGGAGATCACGGCGGCCGGCTCCGGCTTCGTCTACGCGGCGTCGCTGATGGGGGTCACCGGCACCCGGGAGTCGGTCGGCGCGCAGGCCGAGGACCTGGTGCGGCGCACCCGCGCCGCCGCTGCCGCCCGTCACGGGCTGCCCGTCTGCGTGGGCCTGGGCGTCTCCAACGCCACCCAGGCGGCCGAGGTCGCGGCCTTCGCCGACGGCGTCATCGTCGGCTCCGCCTTCGTCCAGCGACTGCTGGACGCCCCCGACCTGGAGCAGGGGCTCACCGCCGTGCGATCGCTCGCCGGCGAGCTGGCCGAGGGCGTCCGGAGCCGTTCGTAAGACCTGGTCCAGGGTCCGCCGCCCGGGTACGCCCCGCGTGGCGTACCCGGGCCGGGCCCCGGTGGTGGCGCCCCCGTAGCGGGGATGTCCGTAAAGCCGGAACAGTGTGGAATGTCCCTCGATCGGGGGAATAGCGGGCGGAGGGGCGCAGCGGCGCCCCTCCGCCTCGTTGTACGGGGGCGTGAACCAGAGAAACGCCGATGGACAGCGCAGCGCCCGCGACCGGATGCGCCAGCAGCGCGAGAAGGACAGAGCGCGCGAGAAGCGCCAGCGAACCCTGGTGGTCGCCGTGACGGCGGTGGCCGTCCTGGGCATCGCCACGGCGGTGGGTGTGCTGGTGTCCAAGAACAACCAGGGCGACTCCTCCGGCCCGGTCACCGCGCCCAAGGGCGCGACCGGCGAGGACGACCTGGTGATCCAGACCGGCCGGGCCTCCGCACCCGCCACCCTCACCGTCTACGAGGACTTCCGCTGCCCCGCCTGCAAGCAGTTCGAGGACGTCTACCGCGACACCATCCACCAGCTCCAGGACGATGTGAAGCTCAAGACGGACTACCACCTCGTCACGATCATCGACGGCAACCTGGGCGGCTCCGGCTCGCTGAACGCGGCCAACGCGGCCGCGTGCGCCCAGGACGCCGGGAAGTTCACCGCGTACCACGATGTGCTCTACGCCAACCAGCCCGAGGAGACCGATGACGCCTTCGCCGACAAGAAGCACCTGATCGAGCTGGCGGGGAAGGTCGAGGGGCTGGACACGCCGGCCTTCCGCGACTGCGTCGACAAGGGCACCCACGACGGCTGGGTGAAGGCGTCCGGCCGTGAGTTCGCCGCGTCCGGCTTCGGCTCCACGCCGACCGTGCTGCTGGACGGCGAGAACATCTACGGCGACCAGCAGAACCCGCTCACCCCCGACCGGCTGAAGCAGCTGGTCGACGAGGCCGCCAAGAACTGACCATGCCGCCCTTGTTACTCAGCCGTTGCCCCGAGTGGGTTGTCCGGATCGCCGCCGGGCAGGGTAGCGTCGACCCTGTCATGGACCTCGCTTACATTCCCAGCCCGTCGTCCGGCGTGATCTATCTCGGCCCGATCCCGCTGCGCGGCTACGCGTTCTGCATCATCATCGGCGTCTTTCTCGCGGTCTGGCTCGGCGGCCGGCGATGGGTCGCCCGGGGCGGCAAGGTCGGCACCGTCGCCGACATCGCCGTCTGGGCGGTGCCCTTCGGTCTGGTCGGTGGCCGGCTCTACCACGTCATCACCGACTACGAGCTGTACTTCGGTGAGGGACAGGACTGGGTCGACGCCTTCAAGATCTGGGAAGGCGGCCTCGGTATCTGGGGCGCCATCGCGCTCGGCGCGCTCGGCGCCTGGATCGGCTGTCGGCGTCGGGGCATCCCGCTCCCGGCGTACGCGGACGCCATCGCGCCGGGCATCGCCTTCGCCCAGGCGATCGGCCGCTGGGGCAACTGGTTCAACCAGGAGCTGTACGGCAAGGCCACCGACGTTCCGTGGGCGCTGAAGATCGACGCGGACACCGCCGCCGGGCATGTCGCCGGTACCTACCACCCGACCTTCCTGTACGAGTCGCTGTGGTGCGTCGGCGTCGGCCTGCTGGTGATCTGGGCCGACCGGCGCTTCACGCTGGGCCACGGCCGGGCGTTCGCGCTCTACGTCGCCGCCTACACCGTCGGACGGTTCTGGGTGGAGTACCTGCGGGTGGACGACGCCCACCATGTGCTCGGGATGCGCCTCAACAACTGGACCGCGATCATCGTCTTCGTGGCCGCGGTGGCGTACATGGTGATCTCCGCCAAGCGGGTCCCCGGCCGGGAGACCGTGGTGGAGCCGGACGCCACGACCGAGGCGATCGACGCCGCCGACGACAAGGCGGCGAACGACGAGGGCGGCGCGTCCGCCAAGGCGAGCACGTCCTCCAAGGCGCCCACGGCCGCCAAGGCGACCAGGACCGCCGCTCCGCGCACCCCGGCGTCGCCGCGCACTCCCGCCTCCCCGCGGACCCCGCGCACCCCGCCGAAGTAAGCCTTCCCTGAGGTCCCGACCTCGGTGGCACACCGTGACGGCCGCCCCACTCTATGGGGCGGCCGTTGACGTTTCCGCAGGTCAGCGAGGTAAGTTCGGCCTTCCTTGCTGGCGGGCCGGGGCTGTTCGTGCGTACCGTCGAAGGGGTGGGGACCCAGGCGTCAGGCCGGACCCCAGGGGAAGGGAGCGCCATAGCCATGTCCGTCATCGAGACCACCGCACCACTGCACATCGCCCACCGTGACAACCACACGCACCGTGATGTGAACGGCGGCTGGCTGCGCCCGGCGGTGTTCGGCGCGATGGACGGACTCGTCTCCAACCTGGCGCTGATGACCGGCGTCGCGGGCGGCTCGGTGTCCCCGCAGACCATCGTGATCACCGGTCTCGCGGGCCTGGCGGCCGGCGCCTTCTCGATGGCGGCGGGGGAGTACACCTCGGTCGCCTCGCAGCGCGAGCTGGTGCTGGCCGAGCTGGAGGTGGAGCGGCGCGAGCTGCGCAGGCACCCCAAGGACGAGCTCAGGGAGCTGGCGGCGCTGTACGAGTCGCGGGGCGTGGAGCCGAAGCTCGCCCATGAGGTGGCCGAGCAGCTGTCCCGGGACCCGGACCAGGCGCTGGAGATCCACGCCCGCGAGGAGCTCGGGGTGGACCCGGACGACCTGCCCTCGCCGCTGGTCGCCGCGGTCTCCTCGTTCGGCTCCTTCGCGCTGGGCGCGCTGCTGCCGGTGCTGCCGTACCTGCTCGGCGCCACCGCGCTGTGGCCGGCCGTGCTGCTGGCGCTGCTCGGCCTCTTCGTCTGCGGCGCGATCGTGGCCCGGGTGACGGCCCGCACCTGGTGGTACAGCGGGCTGCGGCAGCTCGCCCTGGGTGGGGCGGCGGCGGGTGTGACGTACGCCCTGGGCACACTCTTCGGTACCGCCGTAGGCTGACCGGCGACGCCGCGCGAGCCGCGCCGCACCCCGGCCCGCTCGTCGCACGTCCCCCGTGAGATTCCGCGGACTCCGCCGACCGGTGCCCACCCGGCCCGGTCGGCTCGCGGCCCCGGCCGTCGGCCGTACCCCCGTCGACGCCCGTGTGGCCGCCGCGCCGTGGTGGACGTCCGGCGGCCCCCGAGCCGTCCCGGTCGTCGCCCGTCACTCGGCGTCACCGCCGTAACTCGGCGGTTTCACGCCGTTTACCGGAGGGCATAACACCGGGACGCGCGGGCAATGTCGCCCGTTTCGTCCATGTCGGCGGGGGCCGTTCCGCTCCCTGGCCTCCCGATCGACCCTCGTGCGGCTGTCCGCATACTGAAATGGTGTATCCGCTTCCCGAGAACCGGGCCATCATGTAACCTGCACGAAAATTTAGCGGAGGGCCAACGTCGTCCCTCGGCATTCATTGCCATGACGACGACGGGAGAGCCGATGCGAGCCGCGTCCTCTGCGTCCTACCCCGCCCGACAGGGGCTCTACGACCCGCGCAACGAGCACGACGCCTGCGGCGTGGGCTTCGTGGCCACGCTGACCGGCACGGCGGACCACACGCTGGTCGAGCAGGCCCTCACGGTTTTGCGGAACCTGGAGCACCGCGGCGCCACCGGCTCCGAGCCCGACTCGGGCGACGGCGCGGGCATCCTGGTGCAGGTCCCGGACGCGTTCCTCCGCGAGGTGGCCGGATTCGACCTCCCCGAGGCCGGCGGCTACGCCGTGGGAACCGCCTTCCTGCCCGAGGACGAGCGGGAGCGCGCCGAGGCCGTCGAGCGCATCGAGGCGCTCGCCGCCGAGGAGGCGCTGACCGTCCTGGGGTGGCGCGAGGTCCCGGTCTGTCCCGACCTGCTCGGCAACGGCGCCCGCGCCACCATGCCGGCCTTCGCCCAGCTCTTCGTGGCGGACGGCGAGAGCACCGGACTGGTGCTGGACCGCAAGGCGTTCGTGCTGCGCAAGCGCGCCGAGCGGGAGGCGGGCGTGTACTTCCCCTCGCTCTCCGCGCGGACCCTGGTCTACAAGGGCATGCTCACCACCGGTCAGCTGGAGCCCTTCTTCCCCGACCTGTCCGACCGGCGCTTCGCCTCCGCCATCGCCCTGGTCCACTCCCGGTTCTCCACCAACACCTTCCCGAGCTGGCCGCTGGCCCACCCGTACCGCTTCGTGGCGCACAACGGTGAGATCAACACCGTCAAGGGCAACCGCAACTGGATGCGCGCGCGGGAATCCCAGCTGGCCAGCGAGGTGTTCGGGGAGAAGGCCCTGGAGCGGATCTTCCCGATCTGCACCCCGGACGCCTCCGACTCGGCCACCTTCGACGAGGTCCTGGAGCTGCTCCACCTCGGCGGCCGCTCGCTGCCGCACAGCGTGCTGATGATGGTCCCCGAGGCGTGGGAGAACCACGCCTCCATGGACCCGGCCCGGCGCGCCTTCTACCAGTACCACTCCACGATGATGGAGCCCTGGGACGGCCCGGCCTGCGTCACCTTCACCGACGGCACCCAGGTCGGCGCGGTCCTGGACCGCAACGGTCTGCGGCCCGGCCGCTACTGGGTCACCGACGAGGGCCTCGTGGTGCTCTCCTCCGAGGTCGGCGTGCTGGAGATCGACCCGGCCCGGGTGGTCCGCAAGGGGCGGCTCCAGCCCGGCCGGATGTTCCTGGTCGACACCGCCGAGCGCCGCATCATCGAGGACGACGAGATCAAGTCCGCGCTGGCCGCCGAGAAGCCGTACGGCGACTGGCTGGAGTCCGGGCTGATCGAGCTCGCCGACCTTCCGGAACGTGAGCACATCGTGCACACGCACGCCTCGGTGACCCGCCGTCAGCAGACCTTCGGCTACACCGAGGAGGAGCTGCGCGTCCTGCTCGCCCCGATGGCCAGGACCGGCGCCGAGCCGATCGGCTCCATGGGCACCGACTCGCCCATCGCCGCGCTCTCCGAGCGGCCGCGGCTGCTGTTCGACTACTTCACCCAGCTGTTCGCGCAGGTCACCAACCCGCCGCTGGACGCCATCCGCGAGGAGCTGGTCACCTCGCTGATCTCCTCGCTGGGCCCGCAGGGCAATCTGCTCGACCCGACGCCGGCCTCCTGCCGCAGCGTCACGCTGCCCTTCCCGGTGATCGACAACGATGAGCTGGCCAAGCTCATCCACATCAACGCCGACGGCGACATGGCCGGCCTGAAGGCCGCCACCCTCTCCGGCCTGTACCGGGTCGCCGGGGGCGGCGACGCGCTGGCCGCGCGACTGGCCGAGATCTGCGCCGAGGCGGACGCCGCCATCGACAACGGCGCCCGGCTCATCGTGCTCTCCGACCGGCACTCGGACGCCGAGCACGCCCCGATCCCCTCGCTGCTGCTCACCTCCGCGGTCCACCACCACCTGATCCGCACCAAGCAGCGCACCCATGTGGGGCTGCTCGTCGAGGCGGGCGACGTGCGCGAGGTGCACCACGTCGCGCTGCTCATCGGCTACGGCGCCGCGGCCGTCAACCCCTACCTGGCGATGGAGTCGGTGGAGGACCTGCTGCGCGCGGGCACCTTCCTCTCCGACCTGGAGCCCGAGCAGGCCATCAGGAACCTCATCAAGGCGCTCGGCAAGGGCGTGCTGAAGGTGATGTCCAAGATGGGCATCTCCACCGTGGCCTCCTACCGCGGCGCGCAGGTCTTCGAGGCCATCGGCCTGGAGGAGGGCTTCGTCGACAGCTACTTCCACGGCACCGCCACCAAGATCGGCGGCGCCGGCCTGGACGTCGTCGCCGCCGAGGTCGCCGCCCGGCACGCCAAGGCGTACCCGCCCTCCGGCATCCCCTCCGCCCACCGGGCGCTGGAGATCGGCGGCGAGTACCAGTGGCGCCGCGAGGGCGAGCCGCACCTGTTCGACCCGGACACGGTCTTCCGGCTCCAGCACTCCACCCGCGCCCGCCGGTACGACATCTTCAAGAAGTACACCGAGCGCGTGAACGAGCAGTCCGAGCGGCTGATGACGCTGCGCGGCCTCTTCGGCCTCGCCACGGACCGGCCGTCGATCCCCCTGGAGGAGGTCGAGCCGGTCTCCGAGATCGTCAAGCGCTTCTCCACCGGCGCCATGTCGTACGGCTCCATCTCCAAGGAGGCGCACGAGACCCTCGCCATCGCCATGAACCAGCTGGGCGGCAAGTCCAACACCGGCGAGGGCGGCGAGGACCCGGAGCGGCTGTACGACCCGGCCCGCCGGTCCTCCATCAAGCAGGTCGCGTCCGGCCGCTTCGGCGTGACCAGCGAATACCTGGTCAACGCCGATGACATCCAGATCAAGATGGCGCAGGGCGCCAAGCCCGGCGAGGGCGGCCAGCTGCCCGGCCACAAGGTCTACCCGTGGGTGGCGAAGACCCGTCACTCGACGCCCGGCGTCGGCCTGATCTCCCCGCCGCCGCACCACGACATCTACTCCATCGAGGATCTCGCCCAGCTGATCCACGACCTGAAGAACGCCAACCCGGCCGCCCGCATCCATGTGAAGCTGGTGTCCGAGGTCGGCGTCGGGACCGTGGCCGCGGGCGTCTCCAAGGCGCACGCGGACGTCGTGCTCATCTCCGGCCACGACGGCGGCACGGGCGCCTCGCCGCTCACCTCGCTCAAGCACGCCGGTGGTCCGTGGGAGCTCGGCCTCGCCGAGACCCAGCAGACGCTGCTCCTCAACGGCCTGCGCGACCGCATCGTCGTGCAGACCGACGGCCAGCTGAAGACCGGTCGCGACGTGGTGATCGCCGCGCTGCTCGGCGCCGAGGAGTTCGGCTTCGCCACCGCCCCGCTGGTGGTCTCCGGCTGCGTGATGATGCGCGTCTGCCACCTGGACACCTGCCCGGTCGGCATCGCCACGCAGAACCCGGTGCTGCGCGAGCGGTTCAGCGGCAAGGCCGAGTTCGTGGTGAACTTCTTCGAGTTCATCGCCGAGGAGGTCCGCGAGCTCCTGGCCGAGCTGGGCTTCCGCACCCTCCAGGAGGCCGTCGGCCACGCCGAGCTGCTCGACGTCTCCCGCGCCGTCGACCACTGGAAGGCGCAGGGCCTGGACCTGGCCCCGCTGCTGCACGTCCCCGAGCTGCCCGAGGGCGCCGTCCGCCACCAGATCACCACCCAGGACCACGGCCTGGAGAAGGCGCTCGACAACGAGCTGATCGAACTGGCGGCGGACGCGCTGAACGCGGAGAGCGCCGATGCCGCCCAGCCGGTCCGTGCCCAGGTCGCCATCCGCAACATCAACCGCACCGTCGGCACCATGCTCGGCCACGAGGTGACCAGGCGGTTCGGCGGCGCCGGGCTGCCGGACGACACCATCGACATCACCTTCACCGGCTCCGCGGGCCAGTCCTTCGGCGCCTTCGTGCCGCGCGGCGTCACCCTGCGGCTGGAGGGCGACGCCAACGACTACGTCGGCAAGGGCCTCTCCGGCGGCCGCGTGATCGTCCGTCCGGACCGGGGTGCCGACCACCTCGCCGAGTACTCCACCATCGCCGGCAACACCCTCGCCTACGGCGCCACCGGCGGCGAGATGTTCCTGCGCGGCCGCACCGGCGAGCGGTTCTGCGTCCGCAACTCCGGCGCGCTGGTCGTCTCGGAGGGCGTGGGCGACCACGGCTGCGAGTACATGACCGGCGGTACGGCGGTCGTCCTCGGCGAGACCGGCCGCAACTTCGCGGCCGGCATGTCCGGCGGCGTCGCGTACGTCGTCGACCTCGACCGGGACAACGTCAACTCCGGCAACCTGGAGGCGATCGAGGCCCCGTCGGCCTCCGACAAGCAGTGGCTGCACGACGTCGTGCGCCGCCACCACGAGGAGACCGGCTCGACGGTCGCCGAGAAGCTGCTCGCCGACTGGTCCGTGAACGCGGACCGCTTCAGCAAGATCATCCCGACCACGTACAAGGCAGTGCTCGCCGCCAAGGACGCCGCTGAGCTCGCCGGTCTCTCCGAGCAGGAGACCACCGAGAAGATGATGGAGGCGGCGACCCATGGCTGACCCCAAGGGCTTCCTGACCACCGGGCGCGAGGTCGCCGAGACCCGTCCGGTGAGCGAGCGCGTCAAGGACTACAACGAGGTCTACGTCCCCGGCTCCCTGCTGCCGATCATCAGCAAGCAGGCCGGCCGGTGCATGGACTGCGGCATCCCGTTCTGCCACAACGGCTGTCCGCTCGGAAACCTCATCCCCGAGTGGAACGACTACGCCTACCGCGACGACTGGCAGGCCGCCAGCGAGCGGCTGCACGCCACCAACAACTTCCCGGAGTTCACCGGGCGGCTGTGCCCGGCGCCGTGCGAGGCCGCCTGTGTGCTGGGCATCAACCAGCCCGCGGTGACCATCAAGAACGTCGAGGTCACCATCATCGACAAGGCGTGGGAGTCCGGGGACGTCACCCCGCAGCCGCCGGAGCGGCTCAGCGGCAAGACGGTCGCCGTCATCGGCTCGGGCCCCGCCGGGCTCGCCGCCGCCCAGCAGCTCACCCGGGCCGGCCACACGGTCGCCGTCTACGAGCGCGCCGACCGCATCGGCGGGCTGCTGCGCTACGGCATCCCCGAGTTCAAGATGGAGAAGCGGCACATCAACCGGCGCATCGAGCAGATGCGCGCGGAGGGCACCAAGTTCCGCACCGGCGTGGAGGTCGGCCGCGACATCGACGCGGCCAAGCTGCGCCGCCGGTACGACGCGGTGGTCATCGCCGCCGGCGCCACCACCGCCCGCGACCTGCCGGTGCCCGGCCGCGAGCTGAAGGGCATCCACCAGGCGATGGAGTACCTGCCGCTCGCCAACAAGGTGCAGGAGGGCGACTACGTCACCGCCCCGATCAGCGCCGAGGGCAAGCACGTGGTGGTGATCGGCGGCGGCGACACCGGCGCGGACTGCGTGGGCACCGCCCACCGCCAGGGCGCCGCCTCGGTCACCCAGCTGGAGATCATGCCCCGGCCGACGGACGAGCGCCCCGCGCACCAGCCCTGGCCGACCTTCCCCATGACCTACAAGGTCACCTCCGCCCACGAGGAGGGCGGCGAGCGCGTCTACGCCGTCTCCACCACCCACTTCGAGGGCGACGAGGACGGGAACGTGCAGTTCCTGCACCTCGTGGAAGTCGAGTTCAAGGACGGGAAGTTCGAGCGGAAGCCCGGCAGCGAGCGGAAGATCCCCGCCCAGCTGGTCACCCTCGCCATGGGCTTCACCGGCACCGACCGCGAGAACGGGCTGGTCGAGCAGTTCGGCCTGGAGCTGGACGAACGCGGTAACATCGCGCGGGACGCCGACTTCGCCACCAACGTCGATGGCGTGTTCGTCGCGGGCGACGCGGGCCGCGGCCAGTCGCTGATCGTGTGGGCCATCGCCGAGGGTCGCTCCGCGGCGCGCGGCGTGGACCGCTACCTCTCCGGAAGCAGCGCGCTGCCGGCCCCGATCCGGCCGACGGACCGCGCACTGACGGTGTGACCCCGCGGACCGGCACCGTCCCGCCGGTCCGCACCCGACCGAAGCGGCCCACCAGCCGTAGCGGCCGTACAGACTCCGCCGTACAGCGTCGTACGGAGAGGAAGCGCGGCGCCCGCCCTCATCCCCGACCCGAGGGCGGGCGCCGCGTGTTGTTCTCCGCCCCGGTTATCCACAGGCGAAGCTCCCTCATCATGCGATCACGGAGAGTTATGTATCGTTGCGGAGCATGAGCAACGCAGCCGTCGTCCCTCCGGAAGCATCCGCCGACGCCGAGGGTTTCGTCCGGATCTCCGCCGACCTCACCGGATTCCGCCCCTTCGACCTGCACGCCACCGGCATGGCGCGCCCGTACCTGGACACCGTGCTCGCCCAGGTCGGCCGCCCGCACTTCGACCGCTTCGTCCGCGCTCTCGTCGACGCGGGCCGGGATCCCGCGCGGATCGAGGACGAGACCTGCCGCGAGATCGCCCGTGCCATCACCTACCTGTGGTACCTGGGCTCCTGGCCCCGACTGCCCCGGCGCGTCCACACCGCCCTCGGGCGCGAGGTGGCGAACGTGGAGTTCGTCGTCTCCCCGCAGGCGTACACCGAGGGCCTGGTCTGGCGCACCTTCGGCGGCCACCCGCCGGGCGCCAAGCCACCGGGCTTCGGGACCTGGGCCGATCCACCCCGTCTGGAAGCCCCTGGGCCCGACGACCCGAGCCGGCCCCCGGCAGCGGCCCCGGCCCCGGCAGCGGCCCCGGCCCCGCCACCGCCACCGGACGGAGGCGCGGCATGATCTTCCGACGCCACCCGGACGGGCACCGCCATGACGTGATCATCGTCGGTGGCGGCATGGCGGGCAGCCTCGTCGCCAAGGAACTGGGCGACCACGGCTGGCGGGTGCTGCTCCTGGAGGCCGGCACCGGCACCCTCGCCACCTGGCAGGGCCACCTCGACGCGATGGACACCTTCTACGGCGCGGTCGCCAAGGTGCCCAACGCGCCCTACCGTCCCAACGCGGCCGCGCCCTCGCCCGACGTCCTCCACCTGGAAGGGCTCCCCCAGGGCGGCTACCGCGCCACCGGCTACTTCGTCCAGAACGGGCCGCTGCCGTACGGCAGCGACTACCTGCGCGCCTCCGGCGGCGCCGGCATGCACTGGCTGGGGCTCACCCCCCGAATGCTGCCCGAGGACTTCGCCACCCGGACCCGCTACGGATACGGCCGCGACTGGCCGATCGGCTACGACACCCTGCGGCCCTACTACGAGGCGGCCGAGCGGGCCATCGGCGTGGCCGGCGACGCCGACGAGCAGAACGCGGCGGACATCCCCGTGGGCGCGGACTACGTCTTCCCCATGGAGAAGATCCCGCGGAGCTACGTCGACAGGTGCTTCGCCGTCAGGCTGGACGGCAGGACCGTCGAGGACCCGGTCGCCGGCGGCACCGACTTCACCCTGAAGGTCGTCACCACGCCACACGGCCGCAACAGCACCCCCAACCCCTCCTACGACGGTGGCAGGGGATACCGCCCGGCCGAGTCGCCCGGCCTGCCCAACTACGGCGAGCGCTGCGTCGGCAACGCCAGCTGCACACCCATCTGTCCCGTGCACGCGAAGTACAACCCGCTCAAGACCCAGGCGCGGTTCGGCCGCACCGTCACCCTCGTCACCCGGGCGGTGGTCAGCCGGGTGCTGTCGGGCACGGGCGGCCGCATCCTGGGCGTGCAGTACCAGGCGTACGACGACCCGGCGGCGCCGGTCGCCGAGACCCGCACCGCCGAGGCGGACCTGGTGGTGCTGGCCGCCCATGCCATCGAGAACGCCCGGCTGCTGCTCGCCTCCGGGCTGGCCAACAGCAGCGACCAGGTCGGTCGCAACCTCATGGACCACCCGGTGCTGCTCGCCTGGGCGCTCATGCGCCAGCAGGTCGGGCCGTTCCGAGGCCCCGGCTCCACCTCCGCGCTGGAGTGTTTCCGCTTCGGCGCGGCGCGCGGGGAGCGCGCCCCCTTCCGGGCCGTCATCTCCAACTGGGGTTGGAGCTGGGCGACCGGATCGCCCGGCAGCGACGTCGCCCAGCTGTTGCGCGAGGGCCCGGCGCCCGGCGGGAAGGGCCTGTTCGGCAGGGAGCTGCGGGCCGCCCTGGGGGACCGGATCGGCCGTCAGATCGCCCTGCAGTTCGAGATCGAGCAGAGCGCCGACCCGTCCAACCGCGTCACCGTCGACCCCGGGATCCGCGACCGGCTCGGCGATCCGCGTCCCGTCCTCACCTACGACCTGTCCGACCACATCAAGGAGAGCATGGTCTCGGCCTCCGCACTGGCAAGGAAGATCTTCGGGATGTTGGGCGCGACGGACCACACCTCGCACAAGCCCGGGCCGTTCCAACCCGGCTACTTCCGCTACCGGCAGCACGAGTTCAGCTTCCACGGCGCGGGCCACGGTGCCGGGACCCATGTCATGGGAAGCGACCCGAGCTCCTCGGTCGTCGACGAGTGGCAGCGCTGCTGGGACCACCCCAACCTGTACGCCGTCGGCTGCGGCAGCATGCCCTCCATCGGCACCTCCAACCCCTCGATCACCATGGCCGCACTGGCGCTGCGCAGCGCCGAGGCCATCCATCGCGACCTCAGCGCGATGCACCGTCCCGTCAGGCTCTCCGCCGCCGGTGTGGCGGGTCGTGAGCAGCCGGTCGCCGCGGAGGCAGGCCCGTGACCGAGCCCCCCACCGACCCCGCCCCCACCGACCCCGCCCCCACCGACCCCGTCCTCGCCGACCCCGCCCCCACCGACACCCTCCCCTTCACCCCCGAAGCGCCCTCGGAGTTCGCCGACATCGACCTGGACGCGGCGGGCCCCGCGAGCGCGCTCTCCCGACTGGCGGAGCCGCCCTACAAGGTGCCGGAGACCTTGACCGAGCTACGGCACTTCCTCCAGGCCGCGCTGACCCTCGAGCACCTGACCATCCCGCCGTACATGACCGCGATGTACACCCTGACGCCGGGCGCCAACCGGGAGGCACACTTCGCGATCCGCGGCGTGGTGTTGGAGGAGATGCTCCACATGGCGCTGGTGGGCAACCTGCTCAACGCCGTCGGCGGCACCCCGAAGGTGGCCGGTTCGAGCTTCATCAGGAACTATCCGGCCAGGCTGCCCTACGCCAGGGACGACGTCCCCGTCGCGCTGTGGCACTTCTCGCCCTGGGCGCTGCTCACCTTCCTCTTCATCGAGCGGCCCGAGTACGTCGCCGAACCGCCCCGCGCGGGCTCCGGTGGCTCCACCGGGTCCGGCTGGACCTCCATCGGCCAGTTCTACGCGACCCTTCGCCAGGGCCTGACGGGCTTGGTGGACAAGCTGGGGGAGGCGAAGGTCTTCTCCGGCGCGGGGGAGCGCCAGGTCGGGCCCGAGGACTTCTACAACTCCGGCGGTGAGATCTTCGAGGTCGACGACCTGGAGACCGCCCTGAAGGCCCTCACGTGCATCTCCGACCAGGGCGAAGGCGTATCGCACACCATCTGGAACGCCGACGACCGACTCTTCGGCGAGACCCGTCAGCCCGCCCACTACTTCCGCTTCAACGAGATCCTGTGGCAGCGCCGCTACGGACCGCACGACACCCCGAAGTCCAGCCCCAGCGGCCCCACGCTTCCGGTCGACTGGAGCGCCGCCTACGCGATCGACCCGCGGGCGAGGGTGGCCGACTTCCGCGGGGACGCGGCGGTGCACCAGGCGGCGCGGGACTTCAACCTCTGCTACGCCACCCTTCTGGTCGCCCTGGAGCGCGCCTTCCAGGAGCACCCCGGCTGGATGCGGACCACGATCCCCCTCATGCTGCGGCTGCGCGACCTCTCCCAGCGGCTCTACCGCAATCCGCACCCGGACCCGGCCAAGCGCGCCCGCGGGCTGCATGCCAGCGCGACGTTCGAGGTCACGGACGAGACGCTGCGGCGGGCCAGGGCGGAGCTGGCCCGGGCGCCGGGCGTGGCGGCGCTGCCGGAGGGGCTGGTGCCCTGAGCGACGGCTGATACCTCGCGAGGGCCTCGTCGAACCGCGCCCGGGCCTGGGCATCTTCGTGCGTCGCTCGCCGGCGCGACCCGAGGCGGCCGCCGGCTCGCCACTGCGGGTCGAGCTGGCGGCCGGGGTCGAGGGGGCGGCCGCGGTCGACCGGGGAGAGGGGACCGGGTAGCGCGGCCCAGACCACAGCGGACGAACCGAACGGGGGAGAAGAACGGTTGACCGACCAGTCAGGCGCTTCGCGCACGGCCGCCGTGGCGGCGGCCGGACCGGGCGAGCGATACCGGCGCGGCCGTGTTCCGTGCGACCGGGCAGGTGCTGACGGCCGTGCGACCCCGGCCCGGATCCGGTGGATCCTCCGGCGGTCCTGGGAGACTACGGAGGGCACCGGAGGCAGGAGGACGGCACTCATGCGACTGCACACCCGCGAATGGGGCACGGGCGACCGGATCGCGCTGCTGGTGCACGGCCTGATGTCGGACCACCGCACCTGGCACCGGGTCGCCCCCGCGCTGGTCGACCGGGGCTATCGCGTCATCGGTGTCGACCTGCGCGGCCACGGCGCCAGCGAGCGCGGCGATTACCGCATCGAGCTGTTCGCCGACGACCTCGTCGAGACGCTGCCGACCGGCGCCGAGCTCGCGCTCGGACACTCGATCGGCGCGCTCTCCCTCTCGCTGGCCGTGGACCGGCTGCGGCCCGCCCGAGCGGTCTACGCGGACCCGGCGTGGGCCTTCGACGGGTCCGCCCAGATGTTGGATCCGACGATCTTCGCGCAGATCAAGACGGTGTCGCGGCGACTGCTCTGGTCGTTCAACCCGCGCTGGGACGAGGCCGACGTGGACATCGAGGTCGCCACGCTCGCCGACTGGGATCCGGCCACCGTGCACACCCTGCCACTGAGCGAGCGGACCGACTGGACGCCGGAGCGGCCCGTCGTGCCCTCGCTGGTGCTGGCCGCCGACCCGAGCCGGCTGGTCTCCGAGGGGCTGAAGAAGGAGCTGGCGTCGCGCGGCTTCGAGGTTCGTACCGTCCTGGGCGCCGGCCACACGCTGCACCGCGACGACTTCGACGGCTTCATGGAGGCCCTCGACGGCTGGGCGTGAGCCGCGTACGTCCCACCCGACGGCCGGCGCCGGGAACGCCGGCGGTCGGACGACGTCGGGGCGGCGTCCGGGCTGGCGACGCGAGGGCGACGCCACCCGGTCCGACGGGCGCACACCGTGTCAGGTGTCGCACTCCAGCACCGTGCGGCACAGCCCGCACCGGGCCCGCACCCTGCCGCGCACCGGGACCCTGATCCGCTGGTGGCAGGTCGGGCAGGGAAAGGAGACCCGCAGCGGCGCGGGGCCCTCGAAGGCGTAGTCCCCGCCGAAGGCGCGGCCGGTGCCCGGCCCACCGCCCGTGCGGGTGCCCGGCCGTGGGGGATCCGCCTGGGCGTGCCGGCGGTCCCGGGCGTACCGACGGCGCCCCGACCAGCCGCAGCCGACCAGCGGCGGCTGCCGCGCGTCGTCGCGGGCCTGCGCCCTGCCTCGCACATACGCCTCGTACGCCTGGGGGCTGGTGAACCGGGGCGCCGGGTCGTCGTCGAACACCAGCGCCCGCTTGGCCAGGACGTATCCGAACTCCTCCGGGGTCAGATAGCCCAGCTTCTGGCTGGAGACGGAGGACTCGCGGTAGGCGTCGAGCAGCAGCCAGCCCGCGCCCAGATACGCGGCGGCGGTGTCGGTGAGGATCTCGTTGTCCCGGGTGCCCGGGAGCTCCAGGCCCAGCCGGTGCAGATAGACGTGCGTCACCTCATGGGCCAGGGCCGCGCCGATGTCCCGCCGGTGCTCCTTGAAGCGCGAGTTGAGCTCGATGAAGTACTCGGGACCGGCGGCGAGCTCCACGTTGCCGGCGTGCCGCATCTCCCGGAAGCTCACGATCATGCGGGCGTCGGGCAGCCGGAGGTGCTGGACCATGACCCGGGCGACGCGCTGCACCCCGAGATACAGGTCCTCGTCCTCGGGAAAGGCCACCTCGGCGGCGGACACGCTGATCGGAAAGGTGCGCACGGTGTCGTAGGACAGGCGGCGGTAGAGCGCGGTGAGTGCCGCGCGCACGGTCGCGAGGTGCGGGAACCCGTGCTCGACGGCGATGCCCGGGGCGGTCACGCACTCCACTGTAGGGCGGGGAGCGCCGCCCGTCTCCGCCCCGGACGGCCTGGGCCGCCCGCCGCGGCCGGCACCCGGGCCATGGGATGGCATGACATGGCCGGAACGCCACCCTTGCCACGCCATTACTACGTCCACATAATCACACCCACTGGTTGGCATGTGCGTGCCAATCATGCGCTCAACCCCCCACGAAAGGACGTCCGTTGCGGAACATCCTGAAGCACGTCAAGAGATCTCTCGCAGCCGGAGCGGTCGGGCTCGCCGCGGTCAGCCTGTTCCCCGGCACCGCCCTCGCCCACTCCGACGGAGCCACCGGCGCCAAGGCGACCCCACCCGCCACCAGCGCCCAGACGGCCCCGCCCGTCGTCGGCGGCACGCGCGCCGCACAGGGCGAGTACCCCTTCATGGTGCGGCTGTCCATGGGGTGCGGCGGCGCGCTCTACTCCAAGACGCTCGTGCTCACCGCCGCCCACTGCGTCGACGGCAGCGGCGGCAACACCTCCATCACCGCGACCGCCGGCGTGGTCGACCTGCAGAGCCCCAGCGCCATCAAGGTCAAGTCCACCCGCGTCCTCCAGGCCCCCGGCTACAACGGCCAGGGCAAGGACTGGGCGCTGATCAAGCTCGCCAAGCCCGTCGACCAGCCCACCCTCAAGATCGCTGAGACCAAGGAGTTCGACAACGGCAACTTCCAGGTCGCCGGCTGGGGAGCGGCGCGCGAGGGCGGCAGCCAGCAGCGCTATCTGCTGAAGGCCACCGTCCCCTTCGTCGACGACGCCAGCTGCCAGCGCTCCTACGGCAACAGCCTGGTCCCGGCCGAAGAGATCTGCGCCGGCTACGCCCAGGGCGGCGTGGACACCTGCCAGGGCGACTCCGGCGGCCCGATGTTCCGCAAGGACAACGCCGGCCAGTGGATACAGGTCGGCATCGTCAGCTGGGGTCAGGGCTGCGCCCGGCCCAACTACCCCGGCGTCTACGCCGAGGTGAGCACCTTCGCCAAGGACATCAAGGCGGCGGCGGCCCAACTCGGCGGTTGATTCCCCACCCGACGCACACCGCGCGGCGGGCCCGGCGCCAACCGGGCCCGCCCGACCCACCGACCCGACTCACACCCCACCCCGCACAACCCCCCACTCGCGGCACACTCACCGCACGCGGGCAGCCGCCCCCGGCCGGGCCTTCCTCCCGGTCGGGGGCGGCGCCGCGACACGTTCGCCCTCGGCGTGTTCGCGGCCGGCTGAGCGCCCTCGTGCGGCCCGCCCCGCCCTCCCTACAGTCGGCCCCATGAAGATCACACAGGTCACCGACGCCGTATGGATGCTGCACTTCGGAGTCGGACAGGCGTACGCCATACGACTCCCCGAGGGCTTCGCCCTCGTCGACGCGGGCTGGGCGGGGCACGAGCGTCAGATCCTCGACGCGCTCGCCGGGCTCGGTGCCGGCCCCCGCGACCTCCGCGACATCGTCATCACCCACTGCCACAAGGACCACTACGGCTCCGCCGCCGCGCTGGCCGCCGCCACCGGGGCCCGGGTGCTGGCCGGGGCCGCCGACGCGCCGGTGATCGACGGCTCCGCGCCGCTGCCCGAGCCCAAGCTGGCCGACTGGGAGGTGCCCCTGTACGAGGCGCACAGCCCGCAGGTGCCGCCGGCCCCGCCGGTCCGGGTCGACCGCGAGCTGACCGACGGGGACACCCTCGACTGGGGCGAGCAGGCGCGCGTCATCCATGTGCCCGGCCACACCCACGGCAGCATCGCCCTCCATCTGCCCGCCTCCGGCGTGCTGTTCACCGGCGACACCATCGCCAACGTCCAGTCGCTGATGCCCGGCGTCTTCAACGTGGAGCCGGAGCGGATGGCGGCCGCCTTCCGCACCCAGGCCGCCCTGGACGTGGAGACCGCCTGCTTCGGCCACGGCGATCCGATCACCTCCGGCGCGGGGGCGACGCTGCGCGCGGCCGCCGACCGACTCCCCTGAGAACTCCCGCCGACCGACTCCTCTGAGAGCTCCGGCCGACCGACTTCCCTGAGAGCTCCGGCCGACCGACTTCCCTGAGAGCTCCCGCCGACCGGCCCCGGGGGAGCGGCACCGGCCGACATGAGTCCAACACCCGCCGCACCTCCGTCCATGGCCCCCACGCCGCCTCCGCCCCACTGTGTGCAGTCGACACACCCGGCGGCGAGACGGAGGAGCGGGCACGGTGAGCGGATACCGGGAACCGGAGCAGCGGCGGGAGCGAGCGGGCGAACGGGACCGGCCGCCGAGCCGCAGGGCGGTCGTCGCCACGACGGCACTGGCCGGACTGGGCGCCCTCGCGCCGCACGACGACGCCTTCGCGGCCGGCCGCGAAGGCCCAGTCCCCGGACCCGGCCAGGGCCGCGCGGCCGCGCGCCCCGCGCCCGGCGGCCAGGCGGTGATCCGTTCCCGGCGGCTGGAGGTCCGGGTCGACCGGGGCTTCCCCCGCGTCCTGTCGTACACCGACCGCACCACCGGCGCGACGCTGTACGGCCAGTCGGAGCCGGTCCGCTCGGTGCTCATCGACGACGTCGAGCTGACTCCGCGGGTCACCGCCACCGCCCGCGCGGACCGCGTCACCCACACCCTCGCCTTCGACGGCGGTACCGAGATCGTCGTGGAGATCCGGGTGCGCGGCGACCGGCTGCACTGGCGGGTCACCCGCGTCACCGACACCGAGGCGCTGCGCGTCGGCACCCTGCGCTTCCCCGGACTCGCGCTGCTCAGCGTGCGCGACGACCAACCCGGCGCCACGCTCCACGCCGCCCGCGTCGAACTGGACAAGGCGAAGAACGGCGACACCCTCGTCTCCGTGGCCGACGCCGGGTCGCCCGGGCGGCCGCCCGCCCCCGACCCGGCACCCCTCGGCTGCGCGTACGCCGTCGTCGCCACCGACCTGCTCGCCGCGGCCGTCGAGACCAACACCGTCTGGGACAGGCCGTCCTCCGCCGCCGGCACCACCTGGGAGAACGGACGGCTGTGGCGGCAGACCAGCGTCGTCGACGGCCACACCGTCGCCCGCCTGGGACCCGGCCAGTGGACCCACCGGGCCGCCGGCTCGCCCGTCGACGCGACCGAACCGCTCCCGTACGCCACCGTCATCATCACCGGCGACCGCAACGGCGACGGCGTCATCGACTGGCAGGACGCCGCCATCGCGCTGCGCGACATCATGATCGACCCGTTGGGCGCCGACGACCAGCACCTGCGGGTCGTCCCCCACATCCCCTTCAACTTCGCCAGCCAGGCCACCAACCCGTTCCTGGCCACCCTCGACAACGTCAAACGGATCTGCCTGGCCACCGACGGCCTGCGGCAGTACACCCTGCTCAAGGGCTACCAGTCGGAGGGCCACGACTCCGCCCACCCCGACTACGCCGGCAACTACAACCGGCGCGCCGGCGGCCTCGCCGACCTCAACACCCTGCTCCGCGAGGGCCGCGCCTGGCACAGCGACTTCGGCGTGCACGTCAACGCCACCGAGTCCTACCCCGTCGCCCACGCCTTCTCCGAGACGCTCGTGGACCGGACCGACGCACAGTGGGACTGGCTGGACCAGTCCTACCGCATCGACCAGCGCCGCGACCTGGTCTCCGGCGACATCATCCGCAGGTTCGCCGACCTGCGCGCCCAGACCGATCCCGCCCTGAACACCCTCTACATCGACGTCTTCCGCGAGTCCGGCTGGACCTCCGACCGCCTCCAGCGCGCCCTGCGCGCACAGGGCTGGCGCGTCACCACCGAATGGGGACACGGCCTGGAGCGCTCCGCGCTGTGGTCCCACTGGGCCACCGAGACCGACTACGGCCCCGACACCTCACGCGGCGTCAACTCCCGCCTCATCCGCTTCCTCCGCAACCACCAGAAGGACGTCTTCGCCGACAAGTGGCCCACCCTGCTGGGCATCGCCCGCACCGGCAACTTCGAGGGCTGGGTCGGCAAGACCGACTGGACCGCCTTCTACCGCCTCATCTGGACCGACAGCCTGCCCGCCAAGTACCTCCAGGCGTATCCGATCCGCACCTGGCGCGACCACGAGATCACCTTCGAGGGCCCCACCCGCACCACGGTCGGCGACGCGGACGGAGTCCGGCGCATCACCACCGACGGACGACTCGTCTACGACGGCGGCCGCTACCTGCTGCCCTGGGAGCCCCGCCGAGCCACCGACCCCGCCAAGCTGTACCACTACCACCCGACGGGCGGCACCACCAGCTGGCGGCTGCCGCGCGGCTGGGCCGGCCGGCGCACCGTCACGCTCTACCGGCTGACCGATCAGGGCCGGGAACACATCGCCGAACTGCCCGTCCGGTCCGACACCGTGACCATCGACGCCGACGCCGACCAGCCGTACGTGATCTACCCCGAGCCGGCCCCCGCCCAGCCCGCGCCGCGCTGGGGGCAGGGCACCCCACTCCACGACCCCGGCTTCCACTCGGGAACGCTCGCCGGCTGGCAGGTCCGCGGCCCGGCCGCGGTACACCGCAGCGAGCTGGGCGACTACGAGCTGGTCGTCGACGCCGGAGTGGCCGCCGAGGTCGGCCAGCGCGTGGCCCGCCTCGCCCCCGGCGACTACGCGGCCTCGGTACAGGTCGAGGTCGGCGCCACCGCCGGGCAACGGCGCCGCGCCACGCTCGCCGTCCACACCGCCGACGGCATCACCGCCGAGAACTGGACCGAGACCTCCACCGCCGTCAACCACGTCGCCGCCGACCGCAAACACGGCACCCGCTTCCAGCGCCTGACCACCTGGTTCACCGTCCCCGCCGGCGGCGGCCCGGTGACCCTCACCCTCCGCACGGCACCCGGCGAGGCCCGCGTCCGCTTCGACAACCTGCGCATCGTCCCCGCCCCACGCCCCACCCGGCCCGGCGCCCTGGTCTGGGAGGACTTCGAACACGTGCCGCAGGGCTGGGGGCCCTTCGTCAAGGGGGACGCGGGCGGCGCCACCGACCCGCGCACCCACATCGCCCAGCGCCACGCGCCGTACACCCAGCGCGGCTGGAACGGCAAGGCCGTCGACGACGTCATCGACGGCCGCGAATCGCTCAAGTCACGAGGTGAGAACACCGGCGTGGTCTACCGCACCGTCCCGCACACCGTCCGCTTCCGCCCCGGCCACCGCTACCGGGTGAGCTTCCGCTACGAGAACGAGACCGCCGGCCAGTACGCCTGGATCACCGCCGTCGACGAACCCGCCCCCCGCGAACTGCTGCGCACCCCGCTCCCGGTGGCCACCGCCCCGACCACCCACGCCTACGAGTTCACCGCACCGCCCGACGGGGAGGCATGGGTGGGCCTCCGGAAGACCGGCGACAGCGGCACCGCCGAGTTCACCCTGGACGCCTTCCTCGTGGCGGAGGTGCCGTAGCCGGCGAAACGGGGCATCCCGGACTCCTCCCTCTGGCGGCGCGCCGACCCATGGATGAAGATCGGCGTGGCGCCAGCAGGAGGGAGCGCGCGTGTACCACACCTGGATGCGGTACTTCACGCCCGGACCGGTCCACCACCGGCTCGGCCTCGTCTGCCTCGGCGTGGGACTCCAACACGGCACCCTGCCCGCCGTCGGCCCGCGCACCCTCGACCACCACGTCGCCGTGGTGATCAGCGCGGGCACCGGCTGGTTCCGCGGCCCCGCCGGCCCCCGCCGGCCCGTGGCCGCCCCCGCCCTGCTCTGGCTCACCCCCGGCGTACCGCACCACTACGCCCCCGACCCCTGCTGGGACGAGAGCTTCGTCGACTTCACCGGACCCGCCACCGCGAGCTACACCGAACTCGGCTACATCGACCCCGACCACCCCGTCGTCCCCCTCAGCGACACGGCCACCGCCCGCGCCGCCATCGGCCGCATCGTCCGCGCCGCCCGCCACGGCAACCCCTACCTGGAGGTCGAGACCGCCGCCGCCGTCCACGAACTCCTCGTCGCCCTGCGCCGCGCCCGCGCCGACACCGGCACCGACGCCGTACTGGCCGCCCTCGCCCGCGACGCCTGCCAACCCCTCTCCGTCACCGAACACGCCGCCCGCCACGGCATGACCCCCGCCGAACTGCGCACCGCCGTGCGCCGCGGCGCCGGCTGCGGCCCCAAGGACTACCTCCTCGGCATCCGCCTCGGCCGCGCCAAGGAACTCCTCATCGGCACCGAACTCCCCATCGCCGCCGTCGCCCGCCGCGTCGGCTACGACGACCCCGCCTACTTCAGCCGCCTCTTCACCCGCCGCGTCGGCACCGCCCCCGCCCGCTTCCGCGCCCAACAGGGCCAGGCCGTCCCCGGCGGCTTCACCGACCGCGTCCCCGACCCCGACCACCCGCCCACCATCCGGTCACACTCCGCGACCGACGGTCGTTCCCCCTAGGCTCTGCGCATGAACAACAGCGAGACCGACACCGACCGCCCCGGCATCGACGAGCAGGTGACCGCCGAACTCAGCCGGCTGCGCGACAGCATCGACAACATCGACGCCGCCGTCGTCCACATGCTCGCCGAGCGCTTCAAGTGCACCCAGCAGGTCGGCCGGCTCAAGGCCACCCACAAGCTCCCCCCGGCCGACCCCGCCCGCGAGGCCCGCCAGATCACCCGCCTCCGCCAGCTCGCCGAAAGCGCCAAGCTCGACCCCGCCTTCGCGGAGAAGCTCCTCAACTTCATCATCGCCGAGGTCATCCGCCACCACGAGACCCTCGCGAACCCGACCGCCACCGAAGACGACACGAGCCCCGCCACCGGCGCCTGACGACGCACCCGGCCCCACCCCTCCGCGCGCCCGCGCGCCCCGGACCCGCCGCTTCGCCCACAGGGCAATCCCATGCGTCGCCCGCGGGCCGTACGGCAGCATGGGCCCATGTCCGTACTGACGCGCGACGAAGCGCAGAACCGAGCCCGGCACCTCACCGTCGACCGCTACCTCATCGACCTCGATCTGACGCGCGGCGACGAGGTCTTCGGATCCGTCACCACCCTCCGCTTCACCGCGCGCGAGGACGGCGTGGACACCTTCGTCGAGCTCGACCCCGCCGTGCTGCACCGAGCCACCCTCGACGGGCGGGACCTGGACACCGCGTCGCTGGCGGACGGACGGCTGCCGCTCCACGGACTGGCCGAAGGGGCGCACGAACTGCGCGTCGAAGCCGACATGCGGTACTCCCACACGGGGGAGGGGATGCACCGCTTCACCGACCCCGCCGACGGGGAAACGTATCTCTACACCATGTGCTGCATGGCGGACGCGAAAACCGTCTTCGCCGCCTTCGACCAGCCCGACCTGAAAGCCGTCTTCGAGGTGACGGTCACCGCCCCACCCCGGTGGACCGTCCTCGGCAACGGAACCGCCCAGCGCATCGGACCGCCCACCAGCGGACACTGGCGGCTCGCCCCCACCCCGCCCATCAGCACCTACCTGATGGCCGTCGCCGCCGGACCGTACCACTCCGTACGCACCGAACACCGCGGACTGCCCTTCGGCCTGCACGTCCGCCGCTCCCTCGCGCCCTACCTGGACGCCGACGCCGACGAACTGTTCGACATCACCAAGCGCTGCTTCGACCGCTACCACGAGATCTTCGCCGAGCCCTACCCCTTCGACTCCTACGACCAGGCCTTCGTCCCCGAGTTCAACTCCGGCGCCATGGAGAACCCCGGCCTCGTCACCTTCCGCGACGAGTTCGTCTACCGCTCCGCCGTCACCGAAGCCGAACGACAGACCCGCGCCATGGTCATCGCCCACGAGATGGCCCACATGTGGTTCGGCGACCTCGTCACCATGGAATGGTGGGACGACATCTGGCTCAACGAGTCCTTCGCCGAATACATGGGCTTCCAGATCCTCACCGAAGCCACCCGCTACACCGCCACCTGGGCCGACTTCGGCGTCCGCCGCAAAAGCTGGGGATACGACGCCGACCAGCGCGGCTCCACCCACCCCGTCGCCCCCGCCCCCGACGCCGTCCCCGACACCGCCGCCGCCCGGCTCAACTTCGACGGCATCTCCTACGCCAAGGGCGCCTCCGCGCTGCGCCAGCTCGTCGCCTGGCTCGGCGAGAAGGACTTCCTCGCCGGCATCAACGACCACTTCGCCCGCCACCGCTTCGGCAACGCCACCCTCACCGACTTCATCGACTCCCTCGCCCGCGCCTCCGGCCGCGACGTCCACGCCTGGGCCGACCGCTGGCTCCGCACCACCGGAGTCGACACCCTCACCCCCCACATCGACGTCGACGGCAACCACTGGACCGCCGCCATCCACCACCAGGGCAGCGCCGACGGAGCCCGCCCCCACCGCGTCTCCATCGGCCTCTACGACCACCGGCCCGCCGCCCCACACCGGCTCGTCCGCCGCGACCGCATCGAGGCCGACCTCGGCGCCGACGCCGCCACCGTGACCCTCTCCTTCACCGGCCCCCGCCCCGACCTGCTGCTCCTCAACGACGCCGACCTCAGCTACGCCAAGATCAGGCTCGACCCGACCTCCTGGAACACCGCCGTACGCGCCCTGTCCGGCCTCCCCGACCCCCTCACCCGCGCGGTCGTCTGGAACGCCGCCCGCGACATGGTGCGCGACGCCCACCTACCGCCCACCACCTACCTCGACGCCGTCCGCGCCCACCTACCCCACGAGACGGACATCGCCATCGTCGAAGGCGTCCTCGCCTTCGCCCGCACCCAGATCGCCGACCGCTACCTGCCCCCCGCACAGCGCCCCGCCGCCCTCGCCACCCTCGCCGACACCTGCCGCGACCTGCTGCGCCGCACCGAAGACGGCACAGGCCACGGACTCCGCCTCGCCGCCGTCCGCACCTTCGTCGACACCGCCACCGGCCCCGCCGAGCTCCACCACTGGCTCACCGGAGACGCCGTCCCCGGCGGCCCCACCCTCGACCCCGAACTCCGCTGGCGCATCCTCGCCCGACTCTGCGTCCTCGGCGCCGCCACCCCCGCCGACATCGACGCGGAACTCGCCCGCGACTCCAGCGCCACCGGCCAGGAAGGCGCCGCCCGCTGCCGTGCAGCCCTCCCCGACGCCGACGCCAAGAGCACCGCCTGGGCCGCCCTCTTCGACACCGACGAACTCTCCAACTACCTCTTCACCGCCACCGCCGAAGGCTTCTGGCAACCCGAGCAGCACGACCTGCTCGCCCCCTACGTCCCCCGCTACTACCCCGCCGCCGTCACCCTCGCCGCCCGCCGCGGCCCGGCCATCGCCGAAGCCGTCGGCCGCTTCGCCTTCCCCACCACCGTCGACGAGCAGACCCTGCGACTGGGGGAGACCTGCCTGGCCGCCCCCGAAACCGACCCCGCAGCCGGCACCGAGACCGCCCCCGACGGCGACCCCACCCCCACCCCCACACCGGCGCTGCGCCGGCGCCTCGCCGACCAACTCGACGACCTGCGCCGCGCCCTCCGCGTACGCGCCGCCGCGACACCCGACACGGCGGCCTAGGACCCGCGGCCGAGACGACAAAGGGCGGTGGTACGGGTCAACCGACCCACACCACCGCCCCTGGCGCCACACACAGCGCCCCGCGCGGCAGCCGCCGCACGCGACCGCTCAGCGCCCGCCGCTCAGGCCCGATCCCTGGCGAAGTCATCCAACGGCTCACCGACGATCTTGCCGGCCAGCTGCGTCGCCAACACCGTGACCTCCGCGCGCAGCGCGGCCTCCGCCAGCGCCCGGTCCGCCGCGATCTGCTCCCGCGCGGAGACCAGCATCTCCTCACGCTGCCGCTGACCCTCGGCCCGCAGCTGCGCCAGCAGCTCCGCACCCTGCTCCTGCGACTCCTGACGCAGCCGCGCCGCCTCGTGACGCGCCTCCGCCAGCAGCTCCTGGTACTCGGCGTGCGCCTTCTCGGCCTCCGCCCGCGTCTCGTCCGCCTTGCGCTGGCGTCCGTCGATCGCCGACTCGCGCTCCCGCAGAACCCGCACGATCCTCGGCAGCACCACCCCTGCGAGCAGCGCGAAGGTCACGCCGAAGCAGAGGAAGGCAATGATCAGGTCGTGCCACTCGGGCTTCAACGGGCCCAGTTCCAACGCTAGTTTCATGCGCACAAGGGTACGGCGCCGCTCCTAGCAGATCCAAGCCGCGCCATCCTCGAGGCCGTACCACGTACGAGTGGACTCCGCGCCAGGCGGAACGGCGGCGAACTGCGGAGAAGTACGTTAGCGCTCCCTCCCCGCACCGCCCGCAGCCCCACCCCGAAACGCCCGACCCGCCACGTCCGACCCTCGAAGAAGAGGGGCACAACCATGCCGGTGCCCGCACCCGGAGCCGACGACCTCCTCGCCGGGGGCCCCACCGGCCCGCGCGCACTCCGCCCACTCCTCGACACCGTCCTCGACGCCCTCGCCACCGGCGCCGCCGAGCGGTCCGGGCCCCTCCCCGCCGGCGGCCCCCACGCCCTCGCCCAGCACGTCCGCGCCCTCGCCGAACCCGCCCTCCCGGACACCGGCACCGGCGCGCCCGAAGCCCTGCACACCCTCGTCCGCGCCCTCGCCGCCGGCGCCGCCGACCCCGCCGAACCGCACTGCGCCGCCCACCTGCACTGCCCACCGCTGGCCGTCGCGGCCGCCGCCGACCTCGCCGTCAGCGCCCTCAACCCCTCCCTCGACTCCTGGGACCAGGCACCCGCCGCCTCCGAGCTGGAGACCCTCACCTGCCGCGCCCTCGCCACCCTCGCCTACGGACACCGGCCCGCCGAGGACGACCGGCCCCGCCACGAGGGCCGGCCCGCCCAGGGCGACCGGTCCACCCACGAAGGCCGGCCCGCCCAGGGAAGCCCGCCCGCCCACGGTGACCGGCCCGCACACCAGGGCCAGCCCCCCACCCCCGACGCCCTCGTCACCACCGGCGGCACCGAAGCCAACCAGCTCGCCCTCCTCCTCGCCCGCGAAGCACACCCCGGACCCACCCCCCTCCAGGTCATCTGCGGCGCCAACGCCCACCACAGCATCCACCGCGCCGCCTGGCTCCTCGGCCTCCCCACCCCCCACACCCTCCCCACCCCCACCGGCCGCCTCGACCCCGACCGCCTCGCCGCCGCACTCCACACCCGAGCCGACCACCCCACCCTCGTCATCGCCACCGCCGGCACCACCGACACCGGAGCCATCGACCCGCTCCCCGCCATCGCCGACCTCTGCGCCGCCCACCACGCCACCCTCCACATCGACGCCTCCTACGGCGGCGCACTCCTCTTCAGCGACACCCTCCGCGACCGCCTCCACGGCCTCGACCGCGCCCACAGCATCGCCCTCGACCTCCACAAACTCGGCTGGCAACCCATCGCCGCCGGACTCCTCGCCGTCCCCGACCACACCGCACTCACCCCCCTCGACCACCACGTCGACTACCTCAACGCCGCCGACGACACCGAAGCCGGCCTCCCCGACCTGCTCGGCCGCTCCCTCCGCACCTCCCGCCGCCCCGACATCCTCAAAATCGCCGTCACCCTGCGCGCCCTCGGCCGCCACGGCCTCGGCCGACTCGTCGAACGCTGCTGCGCCACCGCCCACCACCTCGCCGAACTCATCGACGCCCACCCCCGCCTGGAA
This sequence comes from Streptomyces sp. LX-29, assembly GCF_029541745.1. Taxonomy (NCBI): domain Bacteria; kingdom Bacillati; phylum Actinomycetota; class Actinomycetes; order Kitasatosporales; family Streptomycetaceae; genus Streptomyces; species Streptomyces sp. LX-29. The sequence goes on from NZ_CP089746.1 coordinate 6,131,338, forward strand.
CTGCACGCCCCACCCGCCATCAGCACCGTGCTGTTCCGCCCCACCGGCGCCGACGACACCACCGTCGCCGCCGTCCGCCGCCGCCTCATCCGCGCAGGACACGCCGTCCTCGGCCGGGCCCACACCGCCGACGGCCTCTGGCTCAAAGCCACCCTCCTCAACCCCCACACCCGCCCCAGCGACCTGCACGCCCTGTTGAGACTCGTGGAAGGCAGCACGGCCCCATGACACCCGCCCCAGACCCCACCACCACGCCCGCCCCCACCACCCCCGGCGACGACACCGAGACCACCGAGAGCGCCGACCCCACCGGCGGCGACACCCCCCTCGACCTCCTCGGCATCGGCATCGGCCCCTCCAACCTCTCCCTCGCCGCCCTCGCCTCCACCATCCCCGGCCTCCGCACCGCCTTCTACGAACAACACCCCGCCTTCCACTGGCACCCCGGCCTGCTCATCGAAGGCACCACCCTGCAAGTGCCCTTCCTCGCCGACCTCGTCACCCTCGCCGACCCCGGCAACCCCTGGACCTTCCTCAACTACCTCAAAGCCAGCGAACGCCTCTACCCCTTCTACTTCGCCCAGCGCTTCCACATCCACCGCGCCGAATACGACGCCTACTGCCGCTGGGTCAGCCAACAACTCCCCACCCTCCACTTCGGCCACCACATCGACGCCGTCCGCTGGAACCCCGAACGCGCGCTCTTCGAAATCGACCTCACCCAGACCGGCGCCGACGGCGAAGCCGAAGCACTCTGCCGCACCTACGCCCGCAACCTCGTCCTCGGCATCGGCACCGAACCCCACATCCCCGACCCCCTGCGCCCCCTCACCGACGCCCCCGCCGTCCCCGTCCTGCACTCCGCCGACTACCTACGCCACCGCGCCCACCTCCACGCCGCCGACCACGTCACCGTCATCGGCGCCGGCCAATCCGGAGCCGAAGTCTTCCTCGACCTGCTCCGCCACCGGCCCGCCGGCCGCGAAGGACTCCACTGGCTCGCCCGCACCCCCGCCTTCGCACCCATGGAACACAGCAAACTCGGCCTGGAACAGTTCACCCCCGACTACACCCGCTACTTCCACGCCCTCCCCGAACCCGTACGCGACGCCCTCCTCCCCCAGCAATGGCAGCTCTACAAAGGCATCGACCGGGACACCATCGCCGCCATCCACGACGAGCTCTACCAACGCACCCTCCACGGCGGCTGGCCCGACACCGTCCTCACCCCCGGAGTCGTCGTCCGCACCGCCGGACGCGTCGCCACCACCCGCGTCGAACTCCACCTCGAACACGTACAGCAAGGCACCCGCAGCCGCCTCACCACCGACGCCGTCGTCCTCGCCACCGGCTACCGCGAACGCCGCACCGACATCCTCCTCGCCGCCCTCGCCCCCTACATCCGCCGCGACAGCTCCGACCGCCCCCGCATCGACGAACACCACCGGCTCGTCCTCGACCCCAGCGTCAAAGGAACCGTCTACGTCCAGAACGCCGAACTCCACACCCACGGCATCGGCGCCCCCGACCTCGGACTCGCCGCCTGGCGCAGCGCCACCATCCTCAACTCACTGACCGGAACGACCACCTTTCCGCTTCCGGCCCGGACCGCGTTCACCACCTTCGGCCTCGACCCCACCCCCGGCCGACAACTCCCCGACCAGCGCGACCGACTCGCCCGAACGCGGACATGACCACACCGCCACCCCACCCCTGACCACCGGATCCAACGGATGGGAATCAGGATGGGCCGGACACTCCGGCCACACAGCGGGCCGCGACGCCGCACACAACGCCTCCACCGCCCAATCCCGCACCTGATCGGCCACATGGGCGACCCGCTCCGCAGAGCCGCCCCCCTCCCACAGCCCCACCCCCGCCCCACTCCCGTCCGGCTCGTACAGCATCAGGTAGCGCTCTCCGTGATGCTCCTCCTCGACCACCCTCGGCCGAACAGCACAGGTGGCGGCCAGATCCCGGCGCACCGGCTCCCACGCGGCGATCAACTCGTCCATGCCGCCAGTCTGCCGGGCCCCACCGGAACCCGCCGCCACCTCCGCGTCAAGAAACCGCTCAGAAGACCGGCACGCCGTCCCGCGTCAGCCTCCAGTCCACCGACGCGAACCGAGCCGGGTCCACCGTCCCCTTCGCCTTCACCCACGAGATGATCGTGTTGCGGATCTCGTCCGAGTTCGCCCACAGCTGCTTCGCCTGCGGCACGTGCGGGAAGTTGCCGCCACCCGACGCCCGGTAGTTGTTCACCGCCAGCACGAACTCGGCCGCCGGGTCGACCGGCCGCCCCCCGAACGACAGGTTCACGATCCGCGAGCCCTTCGGCTGCGCGATGTCGACGTCGTACGCCAGGCCGTACACCGCGTCGTAGTTGTAGTCCGGCGTACCGTCCGCGTTCGTCAGCTTCGCCGGGTCCACCACCCCACCCGGCGCGGTCTGCACGTAGTACTTCGCCGAGTACTCCAGGTAGTCCTTCAGCTGGGCACCCGTCACCAGACGCGCCTCCAGCGTGTTCTCGAACGGGTACAACCCCGCCGCGTCCCGGATCGTCACCTCCCCGGCCGGGATCGCCGCCGTCCGAGAGAAGCACGAGGCCTGCGACAGCACCGGCAGCGCCGCGTACGCGGTGCCCGCCAGCGCCGCCTTCACCGTCTCCACCTGCACATGGTTGATCAGGTCGATGATCGGCACGTCCTTCACCGGACCCTCCGCCGACGACATCGCCGCCGTCGACGTACCGATCACCTGGTTGACGTACGCCACCACCTTGCGGTGCTCGTCCACCAGCAGGTCCGTGATCTTCGGGTCCTCCGGCACGGTGTTGGAGTTCAGCACCTTCGCCGAGACCTTCTCCACCGACCAACGGCCCCGCACGAAGACCAGCTCGAAGTCGAACAGCGTCAGCCGCTGACCCCACTTCAGCGGCTCGGACAGCACCACGTCCTTGCCGGTCGACCTGTTCTTCACCCGGTACTCGGGGATCTCCGTGTGCGCGTGACCCACCAGGATCGCGTCGATCCCCGGCACCTGCTCCGCCACCAACCCCGCCGCGTTCTCGACGTACGGCAGCTGGTCACCGTACGACGACGTGCCGCTGGAACCCGAGTGCGCCGAGACGATCACCACGTCCGCGCCCATCGACCGCAGCCGCGGCACGTACTTCGCCGACTGCTCCTCCAGACCCGGGAACGTCATCTTCCCCTGGACGTTCTGCTTGTCCCACAGCGCGATGCCCGGATTCGTCAGACCCAGCACCGCCACCTTCACGTCCCGCCCACACGGCGTGCGCAGCCGGTGCATGCTGTACGGCGGGAACGCCGGCCGCAGCGTCTTCGCGTCCAGCGCGTTCGCACCCAGCAGCGGGAAATCGCACTGCTCCTCGAACTTCCGCAGCACCGGTATGCCGTAGTTGAACTCGTGGTTGCCCAGCGCCGCCGCGTCGTACCCGATCGCGTTCATCGCCTGCGCCATCGGGTGCACCGGACCGCGACGCGCCGTGATCGGGTCCACCTTGGCGTAGTAGTACGACAGCTGCGTGCCCTGGATGGTGTCACCCGCGTCGATCAGCAGGGTGTTCTCGCGGCCCTTCTCGGCACGCACCCGCTCCACCAGCGTCGAGATCTTCGCCAGACCCACATCGTTGTGAGCCTTGTCGTCGAACTCCGCATCCGTGAAGTAGTCCCAGTTGAAGACGTTGCCATGCAGATCCGTCGTCCCCATCACGGTGAAGGAGTACCGCCGCTCACGCCGCCTCCCCGCGGCCCCCTCCGCGCCCTCCGCCGCCTGCGCCGAACCGGCGGCCGCGCCGCCCGCCAGCGCCACCCCCGCCCCCGTCACAGCCGAACGCCCCAGAAAATTCCTACGGTTGAGCGGCATTCTCTACTCCCCTGTAGTCAACAGATGCCGAACGAACACACGTCGAACACATGCCAAGTGCATGCATAACGCGCGTAGATTCTGGCGCACCGCCCCACCCCGCGACACCCTCGAAAGGTCTCGATCAGATAGCCGTCACGCCATCCCTCGTCGACACCGCCCTCGCCCTGCACATCCGACACCCCGCAGACACCCCGCCTGAGCCCTCCCGCACACCTACGCACCCCCCCACGGACGCCACACGAAGGAGCCACCACCCATGACCCAGCCCCCACACCCGCCCACCACCCCGCCCTACGGCACCCCCGACACCCCCCGCCTCACCGTCCGCGGCGAAGCCCACCTCGACGTCGACCCCGAAATCGCCCGCATCCAGATCACCGTCACCGCCCGCGGCACCGACCGCCGCACCACACTCGACGACCTCACCCGACGCAACCAGGACACCCAACAACTCCTCGACACCTACGCCCAAGCCATCCACACCCGAGAAACCAGCGCCTTCACCCTCACCCCCCACCTCACCACCAAAGGCCGCCACGAACGCGTCCGCGCCTACCACGGCACCGTCCACACCACCGCCACCCTCACCGACTTCACCGCACTCGGCGAACTCACCACCCGCCTCGCCGACCAGGAACTCACCCGCGTCGACGGACCCTGGTGGGCACTCCGCCCCGACTCACCCGCCCACCGCGCCGCACGCCGGCAAGCCGTCCACGACGCCGTGCAACGAGCCCGCGAATACGCCGAAGCCCTCGGCGCCCGCCTCCTCGCCCTCGTCGAACTCGCCGACCAGGATGTGGACGGCTACGCCCCCTTCCCCGCCGCACGCGCCGCCGCCTCCGCCCGCATGGCCTTCGCCGGCGCCACCACCCCCGAAACCGCGCCCGCACTCGACCTCGAACCCCAGCGACAGCAGGTATACGCCCAGGTCAACGCCCGCTTCACGATGACCCCACCGCAGCTGTGAGACAACCGTGAGCGAGGGCGGACCACCGCCCTCGCCCCCTCCATCATGTGCTCATCGGAGCACCCCCACGCACGTTTCATTAGTTGTCAATATCCCTTCACGCAAAGGCCGTTGGGCAGTAGGCGCCACACGGTTCTCTACCAGCCGGTAAGTCATAGGCTCGACCCATGCGCCGAGCAAAAATCGTCTGCACCCTGGGCCCCGCCACCGACTCGTACGAGCAGATCAAGGCACTGGTCGAAGCCGGCATGGACGTCGCCCGCTTCAACCTCAGCCACGGCACCTACGTCGAACACGAAGAGCGCTACCGGCGGGTGCGCAAGGCAGGCAACGAGACCGGCCGCAGCGTCGGAATCCTCGTAGACCTTCAAGGCCCGAAGATCCGCCTCGGCCGATTCCGCGAAGGCCCCGTACTCCTTGAACGCGGCGACGAATTCACCATCACCGTCGAACACACCGAAGGCGACCGCCACGGCTGCGGCACCACCTACGAAGGACTCGCCACCGACGTACGCAAAGGCGAACGCATCCTCGTCGACGACGGCCGCGTCACCCTCGAAGTCACCGACGTCGAAGGCCCCCGCGTCCACACCATCGTCATCGAAGGCGGCCTCGTCTCCGACAACAAGGGCCTCAACCTCCCCGGCGTCGCCGTCTCCGTCCCCGCCCTCTCCTACAAAGACGTCGAAGACCTACGCTGGGCGCTCCGCACCGGCGCCGACATGATCGCCCTCTCCTTCGTCCGCAACGCCGACGACATCGTCGACGTCCACCGCGTCATGCGCGACGAAGGCCGCCACGTCCCCGTCATCGCCAAGATCGAAAAACCCCAGGCGGTACGGAACCTCGACGCCATCGTCGACGCCTTCGACGGCCTCATGGTCGCCCGCGGCGACCTCGGCGTCGAGATGCCCCTCGAACAGGTCCCCATCGTCCAGAAGCGCGCCATCAAACTCGCCCGACGCAACGCCAAACCCGTCATCGTCGCCACCCAGATGCTCGACTCGATGATCGAGAACTCTCGCCCCACCCGCGCGGAAGCCTCCGACGTCGCCAACGCCGTCATCGACGGCACCGACGCCGTGATGCTCTCCGGCGAGACCAGCGTCGGCAAACACCCCGTCGAGACCGTCAAGACCATGGGCCGCATCGTCGCCGCCGCCGAAGAGGACATCCTCGCCAAGGGCCTGCCCCCGCTCACCGAACGCAGCAAGCCCCGAACCCAGGGCGGCGCCGTCGCCCGCGCCGCCGCCGAGATGGGCGACTTCCTCGGCGCCAGGTTCCTCGTCGCCTTCACCCAGAGCGGCGACACCGTCCGCCGCCTCTCCCGCTACCGCTCACCCATCCCCCTCCTCGCCTTCACCCCCGAACCCGCCACCCGCGCCCAGCTCAACCTCACCTGGGGCGTCGAAACCCTCCTGGGCCCCAAGGTCGACACCACCGACGAGATGGTCGACCAGGTCGACGAGGAACTCCTCCGCATCGGCCGCTGCCGCAAGGGCGACACGGTCATCATCACGGCCGGCTCCCCACCCGGCATGTCGGGCACGACCAACCTGGTACGGGTGCACCACATCGGCGAGGACGACACCCCGCGGTAGCCCTCCGGGCGGGTCGGTGGGCAGGCGGGTCGGTGGACGGGCGGGTCAGTGCTTGGGCCCGATGTGCTCGTCCATGAGGGCGACGGAGTCGCGGCGGGCGACCGAGATGTTGAAGGGGTCCTTCCCACGGCGGGTCACCGTCCACTCGACGCCGACCGCGTCCAGGGCATCCGCGTAGAGCCGCAGGATGTCCTCCGACTTGTTGGTGAAGAAGTACCGGGGGTACTCGTACCGCTTGCGCTCCCCTCCGACCATGCGCGTGGTCCAGTTGGTGATCCGGCAGCCGTCGGAGTGGACGAGCCCCCGGATGAACTCCCAGGGGTGCGCGTCGACGATGCGCTGCTGCCAGGGCTCCAGCGCGATCTCCCGCTCGTGCTTCTTGCCGGGGCCGTGTTGGGGGAAGAGGCACGGCCAATGGCGGCTGTAGCTGGTCACCATCACGCAGCCTTGCTTGTGGGCCAGGCAGACCCTGTTCTGCGGCCGCACCTTTCTGACCGCCTCGCGGCAGGCCTCGATGAGCCCCGGCCACGCGTTCGCGCACGCGATGCGCAGGGCATAGCAGCCGTTCGGCTGTCTGCTGAGGCAGCCGTCGCCGAGGTAGAGACCGAGGAGATAGGCGTATGCCTCGATCTCCGTGGGTGGGCGCGGGACGGGCGTGCACATCGAGCATTCATCAGTGCGGGCGGCGGGCTCGATCCTGATGCGCCAGGCGCGTATGGCGGACCGGGATATGCCGGTCTCCTTGCTCACGAAATTGAGACTGTGGCCCTGCCGGACGAGCGCAAGCGCGTGCTTGCGCGTCTGGATGTCGTACATGGGTCCGAGCATGGTCGGATTCCTGGGGCCTGGCACCCAGTCGAAAGTCTGTTCACCGTAATGGGTGAAGGTCTGCGAGATTCGCGCGACCTTGAAAAGGAAGGGAAAGTACCCCGGGTGGGATTCGAACCCACACTGTCGGCTGTTTGAGAGCCGCCTCTCTAACCAGTTGGAGTACCGGGGCCTTAGAAAGGGAGGTCACAAGGTGACCTCTGTGCACCAACCTTACAACAGCTAGGTAGGCTCATGGTGCCCCACCTGCCCAATAGCGAGGAGCACAGTGAGCGCCGCTGACGCCCCCGACGCACAGTCGCACGTCCCCCCGCAGACCACCCGCGTCGTCATCGCCGAGGACGAGGCCCTGATCCGCCTCGACCTCAAAGAGATGCTCGAAGAAGAGGGGTACTCCGTCGTCGGCGAGGCGGGCGACGGGGAGACGGCCGTCGCGCTCGCCCGGGAGCACCGGCCCGACCTGGTCATTCTCGACGTCAAGATGCCCGTCCTGGACGGGATCTCGGCCGCCGAGCGCATCGCGGCCGACAGCATCGCCCCCGTGCTGATGCTCACCGCCTTCTCGCAGCGCGAGCTGGTGGAGCGGGCGCGGGACGCCGGTGCGATGGCGTATCTGGTGAAGCCGTTCAGCAAGAGCGACGTGGTGCCGGCGATCGAGATGGCCGTGTCCCGGTTCGCGGAGCTGAGGGCGCTGGAGCAGGAGGTCGCCGACCTCGCGCAGCGGCTGGAGACGCGGAAGCTGGTCGACCGGGCGAAGAGCGTTCTGCAGACGCAGTACGGGCTGACCGAGCCGGCCGCGTTCCGTTGGATCCAGAAGACGTCGATGGATCGCCGGCTGTCGATGCAGCAGGTGGCCGAGGCGGTCATCGAGGACGCGGAGGAGAAGAAGGCGGCGGAGAAGAAGGCCGCGAAGGAGCAGTAGCCGACGTGGGCGGGGGCCCGCACCGTGCGCCGTGGCGTGTGGTGCGGGCCCCCGCCCGTTTCCGTGTCGGCCGGGTCAGTCCTCGCCGAGGTACGCCTTGCGTACGGACTCGTCGTGGAGCAGGGAGGCCCCGCTGCCCGAGAGGACGATCTTGCCGATCTCCATCACATGGCCCTGGTCGGCCAGGGAGAGGGCGGCCTGGGCGTTCTGCTCGACGAGCAGGATGGTGGTGCCCTGGGCCTTGAGCTCGGCGATGGTCTCCATGATCTTCTGCATCATGATCGGGGAGAGGCCCATGGAGGGTTCGTCGAGCATGAGCAGCTTGGGCCGGGACATGAGCGCTCGGCCCATGGCGAGCATCTGCTGTTCGCCGCCGGAGAGGGTGCCGGCGGCCTGGCTGCGGCGTTCGCCGAGGATGGGGAAGAGCTCGTAGGCCCGTTCCATGTCCTGGGCGATGCCTGGGGCGTCCTTTCTGAGGAAGGCGCCGAGCTGGAGGTTCTCGGCGATGGAGAGCCGGGGGAAGATGTGGCGGCCCTCGGGGGAGTGGGCCAGGCCCAGTGAGACGATCTTGTGCGCGGGGACTCCGGAGAGCGGTTTGCCGTCGAAGAGGATGCGGCCGCTGAGTGGCTTGAGGAGGCCGGAGAGGGTGCGCAGGGTGGTGGTCTTTCCGGCGCCGTTGGTGCCGATGAGGGTGACGACCTGGCCGGCGTCGACGCTGAACGAGATGCCCTTGACGGCCTCGATCTTGCCGTAGGCGACGCGGAGGTCCTCGACCTCGAGCAGTGCGGTCACTGTCCGTCCTCCGTCTGTGGGGTGGTGCTGTCGTGCTGCGCCTCGTTCGGTGGCGTCTCGTCCGGTGGCGTGTCGTCCTCCCGGGGCTCCTTCTGCGGCGCCTCGGGCTTCGCCTCGGCGGCGGTCTCGTGGGCGGTGGCTTCGGCGGCTTCGACCTCGGCGACCTCTTCCGCGCCCGGCGCGCCTTCGAAGGGTGTGCCGAGGTAGGCGGCGATGACGCGTTCGTCGGCCTGGACGACCTCGGCGGTGCCTTCGATGAGCTTCTGGCCTTGGACGAGGCAGGCGACGCGGTCGCTGAGGTTGAAGATGAAGCGCATGTCGTGCTCGATGACGAGGACGGCGATGCCTCGGTCGCGGATGGCGAAGACGAGTTCTTCGGTGGCGCGGGTCTCCTGGGGGTTCATGCCGGCGGTGGGCTCGTCGAGGAGGAGGAGTCCGGGGTCGCTGGCGAGGGCGCGGGCGATCTCCAGCTTGCGTTGTTCGCCGTAGGGGAGGTTGCGGGCCAGGTGGTCGGCTTTGCCGGCGAGTCCGATGAACTCGAGGAGTTCCATGGCGCGTTCGGTGGAGGCGGCTTCGGCGCGCTTGAAGCCGGGGCCGCGGAGGAGGGCGGACCAGAGCCCTTCCTTGGTGCGGGTGTGGCGGCCGACGAGGACGTTTTCCAGGACGGTCATGTTGGCGAAGAGCCGGATGTTCTGGAAGGTGCGGGCGATGCCGGCCTGGGTGACGAGGTGGGGCTTGGGGGGGAGGACGGTGCCGCGGTAGCTGACCTGGCCTTCGGTGGGGACGTAGAGCCCGGTGAGGCAGTTGAAGAAGGTGGTCTTACCGGCGCCGTTGGGTCCGATGAGGCCGACGATCTCGCCGGTGTTGACGGTGAGGTCGACGCCGCGTACGGCGGTGAGTCCGCCGAAGCGCATGGTGACGCCGGCTGCCTGGAGGACCTGGGTGGTGTTCTTGTCGGTCATCGGGGTCACGCCTCCGCCTTGGTGACGCTGACGGTTCCTTCGGGGAGGCCGTTCTCGGGCACGTCGAGCTGGTCGGTCTCGTGGTATTCGAGTTGCTGTCGCCGGTTGGCGATCAGTCCTTCGGGGCGGAAGCGCATCAGGAGGATGAGCGCGAGTCCGAAGGCGAGCAGCTGGTAGTCCGCGAGGAAGGTCAGCTTTTCGGGGATGAGGAAGAGCAGTGCGGCGCCGAGGAGGGGTCCGCCGATGGTGCCCATGCCGCCGAGGATGACGGCGGCGAGGAGGAAGGCGGAGTTGGGGGCGACGGGGCCGGTGAAGACGTACTGCTCGGGGACGACGGTGTAGGAGACGTGGGCCCAGACGGTGCCGGCGACGCCGGCGAGGGTGGCGCCGAGGGCGAAGGCGATGAGCTTGAGGCGGAAGCCGTTGATGCCCATGGCGGTGGCGGCGGTCTCGTCTTCACGGATGGCGACCCAGGCGCGGCCGATGCGGCTGTTGCCGGCGCGGCTGAACACGAGGACGACGAGGATCGTGAAGAGGAGCATCAGCAGGTAGTAGTTGGCGAAGGAGCCGAGTTCGAACCCGCCGATGGTGTGGGACTCGCCGAAGTCGTATCCGAAGATGACGAGGTCGGGGATGTTGGGGATGCCGTTGGGGCCGTTGGTGAGGTTGGGGCCGGAGTCGCCGTCGAGGTTGCCGACGGCGATGCGGAAGATCTCTCCGAAGCCGAGGGTGACGATGGCGAGGTAGTCGCCGCGGAGTCGCAGGGTGGGGGCGCCGATGACGACGCCGAAGACGAGCGCGGCGAGGGCGCCGGTGAGGACGGCGGCCCAGAAGGGGAACTGGATGTCGAAGGTGGAGGCGGTGGAGCCGGAGACGAGGGCCGCGGTGTAGGCGCCGACGCCGAGGAAGGCGACGTATCCGAGGTCCAGGAGGCCGGCGAGGCCGACGACGACGTTCAGTCCGAGGGCGACGGTCGCGAAGATGAGGATGTTCACGCCGAGCTGGAGGTACTGGTCGTCGGACTGGGTGAAGGGGAAGGCGGCGGCTGCGGCGAAGGCCGCGGCGGCGGTGGCGGTGCGGTAGTTGCCGGTCAGCGCGGAGAGGCGGCTGATCAGTCCGGCCCTGGAGAGTGCGGCGATGGTGAAGCCGGCGGTGATCAGGTAGCCGATGAAGACCTCGCTCTCCTCGTCGTCGATGCCGACTCCGTAGGTGATCGCGTGGAGGGCGATCGCGAAGGCGGCGACGATCAGCAGGATCTCCATCCAGGGGGCGAGGCGCTGGGGGCGCTTCGGGGTCCTGGTGTCGTCGGGGAGGAGGAAGGCGGTGACGGCGGGGAGCGCGGAGGCGAGGGCGGCGACGAAGCCGCCGGGCTCCAGGTTGACCAGGCCGCCGAGGTCGACGGTGATGGCGATGACCGTGAACCAGGTGGTGGCGAAGCCGCCGAGGGCGCTGGCTCGCAGGGCGCGGGTGGTGCCGGCGGGTGCCAGCCAGCGCAGTCCCTTGACGTCGTAGGAGGCGAGTGCGAGGAGTGTGGTGAGGAGGCCGGCGACGAGGGTGAGGGCCTGGAGTCCGGCGGGTGAGAAGTAGTAGGTGAGGTCGCCGGGGAATTCGTCGGTGTAGGTCCAGGCGAGGAGGGTGCTGGCGACGGTGGCGAGGCCGCCGGCGAGGGTGAGGCCGCGCCACAGGGGCGTGCGCTGGGCGCTTGCCGTGGTGGTGGCGGTGTCCTTGGTGGTGTTGGTGCTCATCGGTGTGCCTCCCTCACGCCCGGTCCGCTACGCGTTCGCCGAGCAGACCTTGTGGCCTGACCAGCAGGACGACGATGAGCAGAGTGAACGCCCAGACGTCCTTCCAGGCGCCGCCGCCGAGCTGGGCCATGCCGGGGATGTCCTCGATGTACTGGATGGCGAGGGCTTCGGCGAAGCCGAGGACCACGCCGCCGAGCATGGCGCCGTAGATGTTGCCGATGCCGCCGAGGACGGCGGCGGTGAAGGCCTTCAGTCCCGCGATGAAGCCCATCTCGAAGTTGATCTGGCCGTACTTGAGTCCGTGGGCGGTGGCCGCGACGGCGGCGAAGGCGCCGCCGATGGCGAAGGCCATGACGATGATGCGGTCGGTGTCGATGCCCATGAGCTTGGCGGTGTCCGGGTCCTGGGCGGTGGCCTGCATGGCGCGTCCGGAGCGGCTCTTGGAGACGAAGAGGCCGAGGGCGAGCATGCACATCGGGGCGGCGAGCAGCAGGAAGAGGTCGCCGCGCTGGATGTGCAGGTTGTCCAGGAGCTCGATGGACTTGCCTTCGAACTGGGGGAAGGTGCGGGCCTTCTTGGCGTCGGGGTAGAAGGCCCAGATGAGCTGCTGGAGGGCGATGGACAGGCCGATGGCCGTGATCAACGGGGCCAGTCTGGGTGCGTTACGCAGGGGCCGGTAGGCGAAGCGTTCGGCGGCTGTGGCGACGGCGATCGACGCGATGACGCCCCCGATGAGCATGAGGGGGAGTGCCAGGGCGAGTGCGGTGCCGCTGGGGAGCACCAGGTAGATGGTGAGGGCGCCGAAGCCCCCGATCATGAAGATCTCGCCGTGGGCGAAGTTGATGAGCTGGACGATGCCGTAGACCATGGTGTAGCCGATGGCGATCAGGCCATACAGGGCGCCGAGGGTCAGGCCGTCGGCCAGCGTTTGCGGCAGTTCGTGCACCGCAGGGCCTCCGATGAGCGTGTCGGATGTGAGTCCGCGCGAGGGCGCTGGTCGCGCCCTCGCGCGGATGTGTCTCAGGGGGTGCGGGGTCCCGGGGTCTCGGGGGTTCGAGGTGGTGCCGGGCCCGGGGGACGGGGGTTCGGGAGCGTGTCCGGCGAGGTCGGGATCTTGACCTTGGGGCCGTGGCCTTGTGGTCTCGACCGTGGGCTTTCGACCGTGGGGTCGGGCCCGGGTGGGTGACCTCGGGGTAGGACGGGACCGTGGAGTGGGGCCTCGGGGGTGAGGACCCGGGTGCCCTCGGGAAGTGGTCCTTCGGGCTGGGTCCCGGGGGTCGGTCGGTGTGGCTCAGCCCGTCGGGAGGGATCCTTCGGGGCTGGTGCCGTGACGTCGTTTCCCGGGGGTCAGTCCTTGAACGTGGTGCTCTCGATGGACTCCCACCGGCCGCCCTTGACCTGGTAGACGGTGAGCTGCTTGTTGGTGGTGTCGCCGTACTCGTCGAAGGAGACCTGACCGGTCACGCCCTGGAAGGAGACCTTGCCGAGCGCCTCGGTGACCTTGGCGCGGGCGTCGTCGGGGAGCTTGCCGTCGTTGTCCGCGGCGACGGTCTTCACGGCCTGGATGATGGCCCAGGCGGCGTCGTAGGCGTAGCCGCCGTAGGCCGCGTACGGGTCGGAGTAGCCCTGCTTGCCGTAGTTCTCGATGAACGTCTTGGCGGACTCGAGCTCCTCGAGCGGGTAGCCGACGGAGGTGGCGTAGTCGCCGTCGTTGCTCTGGCTGGAGGCTTCGATGTAGGCGGGGTCGTAGAGGGCGTCGCCGCCGATGGTCGGGACCTCGGCGCCGGCCTTCTTGATCTGGTCGGAGAGGAGTCCGCCTTCGGGGTACTGGCCGCCGAAGTAGACGGCGTCGGCGCCGGAGGACTTGACCTTGCTGGCGATGCCGGCGAAGTCGGTCTCCTTGACGGTCAGGTGGTCGGTGCCGACGATCTTGCCGCCCTGGCGCTTGAACTCGTCGGCGAAGATCGAGGCGAGGCCGGCGCCGTAGGTCTGCTTGTCGTCGACGACGAAGACCTTGCGCTTCTTGGCGTTCTTGTAGAAGTACTGGGCGGCGAAGCGGCCCTGGATGACGTCGGTGGTGGCGGTGCGGAAGTAGGTCTCGAAGGGGCGCTTCTTGTCGCCCTTGGCCCAGTCGTCGCCCTGGCTGAGTGCCGGGTTGGTGTTGGCGGGGGAGATCTGGGCGAGGTCGGCCTTGGCGAAGACGCCCTGCATGGACTGGGCGACGCCGGAGTTCAGGGGGCCGACGACACCGAGGACCTCGTCGTCGCCGACGAGCTTGGTGGCGTTCTGCTGGCCGGAGGCGGGGACCGCCTTGTCGTCGAAGGACTGGACCTTGAAGGTGACGCCTGCGACTTCGTTCTTCTCGTTGGCGGTCTTCACCGCGAGATCGACGGAGTTCTTGATGCCCTGGCCGAGTGCGGACAGGGAGCCGGTCAGCGGGGCATCGACTCCGATGACCACCGTGGTCTTACCGCTGTCACTCTCGTTGTCTTTCTTGTCGTTCCGCGATCCACAGGCGGAGAGAGTGAGGGCTCCGGCGGTGAGCGCGGAGGTGAGTATGAGCAAGGAACGGTGTCGCACGGTGATTCCTTTCCCTGGCACGGCTCTCCCGTGGGGAGGTGCCGGATCGCAGGCCGGATGGCTGGATCTTGCTATGGAGAAACGATCTGCCACTCGGCCGCGTGGTGACTGGCCGTGACTCTAGGCGCGGCGCGTGAAGAGGGGCAGAGGTGCCGGGCAGGATGTGACGCTCTTGTTATGCCAGTGGATACCTAAGCGTGTCTGTGTAGCAGAGGTGTGCGGGCAAAGCGGGCAAATCTCTTCTTTTTGATCATCAAACGGCGGTGAATCCGCAGTTCCGCTAAGAGGTTCTGTGTGGAACGGGTGAGGGTGTGACTCGGCGCACTCCGGGCCGGATGGAATTACATGTGGTCTACATCTCACGCGGAGGCTGTAGGGGGTGGCGGCGCGGCGCGCTTGTTACGGAGTGTTACTACAGGGAGTAGTCGATTCCAGGCCGTTTTATGAGTTCGGCTTGCTCGGAGGCTCGGCGTCCGATCCCGACATCCGGATCGGGGTGGAGTCGGGCTGGTGGGGCCGGGCGGCGCCCGGTCGGGATCCGATCGGGTCGCGGCGGGCCGCTCTCGGCCGTGCGTCGACGTACGTCGGCTGTGCGTCGGCCTGTCTCGGCCTGCGTCGGGCCGGTGTCGGGTCGGCGTCGGCTCGGTGCCGGGTTGAGGTCCCGTCGGGCGGGGCGAGGTGGGCTGATCGCCGACGTGTTCCGTTCGGACGCCTCGTCAACAACGCGCGGTGACAAGCACGGTGTGGTGGATCGCCGGCTAACCGGCCCCGGGTCATAGGTCATTGACATGACGTCATCGACAAAAAGACTCCCCCGGGCGGTCGTTGACCGCCCGGGGGAGGGTGTGCGGGCGCGGCGCGCGGCCTGGGGCGTGGCGCCGGTGGGGTCAGGCGCCGGCGGCGCTCCGGGCCTCCTTCACGTCGCGCAGCGTGGCGTCGGCGTCGGCTTCGCGCACCATGCAGGTCAGCCGGGCGGTGCAGACCCGGCGGTCCTGTTCGTCGGTGATGACGATCTCGTAGGTGGCGGTGGAGCGGCCGCGGTGCACGGGGGTGGCGACGCCGGTGACGAGGCCGGAGCGGACGCCGCGGTGGTGGGTGCAGTT
Source organism: Streptomyces sp. LX-29 (assembly GCF_029541745.1). Lineage (NCBI taxonomy): Bacteria > Bacillati > Actinomycetota > Actinomycetes > Kitasatosporales > Streptomycetaceae > Streptomyces > Streptomyces sp. LX-29. Next base: position 6,146,732 of record NZ_CP089746.1, read on the forward strand.
GAGATCCACTCCGACCGCGATCTTGCGGCTGCCGCCGTGCAGCATGGCGCCGATGGAGCCGAGGGTCTCGGCCAGTACCGCGGAGGCGCCGCCGTGCAGCAGCCCGTACGGCTGGGTGTTGCCTTCGACCGGCATGGTGCCGACGACGCGCTCGGCGGAGGCTTCGCGGATCCGCACGCCCATCCGGATGCCGAGGTGCCCCGCGGAGAACAGTGAGGGAAGGTCGACGCCGAGCGCCGCGTACTCGTCGATGACCTCTTGGGGGAATGTCGCGCTGGTCTGCTCGCCCATGGGGGTTCGGCTCCGTTCGGTTGCTCGCGTGCGCGCGCCGCGGCTCCGGCGCGCGCCGTGGGGTCGGCTGGAGTCTGCCAGCCGGATGAGCAAACGCTTAGGCCGGGCGGGATGGTTCCAGGCGGACGACCACGGACTTGCTCATCGGGGTGTTGCTGGTGTCGGCGGTGGCGTCGAGGGGGACCAGCACGTTGGTCTCGGGGTAGTAGGCGGCGGCGCAGCCCCGGGCGGTGGGGTAGTGGACGACGCGGAAGCCTTCGGCCCGGCGCTCGACGCCGTCCGTCCACTCGCTGATCAGGTCGACGTAGGAGCCGTCGGTGAACCCGCGCTCCCGGGCGTCCTCGGCGTGGACCAGGACGACCCGGCGGCCGCCCTTGATGCCGCGGTAGCGGTCGTCGAGGCCGTAGATGGTGGTGTTGTACTGGTCGTGGGAGCGGAGCGTCTGGAGCAGCAGGCGGCCTTCGGGGACGTGCGGGTACTCGACCTCGGCAGCGGTGAAGTTGGCCTTGCCGGTGGCGGTGGGGAAGCGTCGTTCGTCGCGGGGCGCGTGGGGCAGGGCGAAGCCGTCGGGGTGGGCGACGCGGGCGTTGAAGTCCTGGAAGCCGGGGATGACCCGGGCGATGCGGTCGCGGATGGTGGCGTAGTCCCGTTCGAACTCCTCCCAGGGGGTGGTGGAGTCCGCGCCGAGGACGGCGCGCGCCATGCGGGCGACGATGGCCGGTTCGGAGAGCAGGTGGGGGCTGGCGGGCGGGAGGTTGCCGCGGGAGGCGTGGACCAGGCCCATCGAGTCCTCGACGGTGACGAACTGCTTTCCGCTCTGTTGGACGTCCTTGTCGGTGCGTCCGAGGGTGGGCAGGATCAGCGCGCGGTGGCCGGTGACGGCGTGGGAGCGGTTGAGCTTGGTGGAGACGTGGACGGTGAGGGCGGCGCGGCGCATGGCCGCCTCGGTGACCTCGGTGTCGGGGGCGGCGCCGACGAAGTTGCCGCCCATGGCGAAGAAGACCTTCGCCTTGCCGTCGCGGAGGGCCTCGATGGACCGGACGACGTCGTAGCCGTGGTGGCGGGGCGGCGCGAAGCCGAACTCCTTCTCCAGGGCGTCGAGGAACGCGGGCGCGGGCCGCTCGAAGATGCCCATGGTGCGGTCGCCCTGGACGTTGGAGTGTCCGCGGACGGGGCAGACTCCGGCGCCGGGGCGGCCGATGTCGCCGCGCAGCAGGAGGAGGTTGACGACTTCCCTGATGGTGGCGACGGCGTGCTTGTGCTGGGTGAGGCCCATGGCCCAGCAGGCGATGGTGCGCTTCGAGGCGAGGATCATGGCGAGGGCGCGCTCGATCTCCGCGCGCTCCAGGCCGGTCGCGGTGAGGGTCTCCTCCCAGTCGGCGGCGCGGGCGGCCTCGGCGAACTCCTCGAAGCCGTGGGTGTGCTCGCGGACGAACGCCTCGTCGACGGCGCCGTCGGTCTCCAGGACGAGCTTGTTGAGGAGACGGAAGAGCGCCTGGTCGCCGCCGATGCGGATCTGGAGGAAGAGGTCGGTCAGGGCGACGCCCTTGAGCATGCCCTGGGGGGTCTGGGGGTTCTTGAAGCGCTCCAGTCCGGCCTCGGGCAGCGGGTTGATCGAGATGATCTTGGCGCCGGCCGCCTTGGCCTTCTCCAGGGCGGAGAGCATCCGGGGGTGGTTGGTGCCCGGGTTCTGTCCGGCGATGATGATCAGGTCGGCCTGGTGGAGGTCGTCCAGGGAGACGCTGCCCTTGCCGATGCCGATGGTCTCCGTGAGGGCGGAGCCGGAGGACTCGTGGCACATGTTGGAGCAGTCCGGCAGGTTGTTGGTGCCGAACTCGCGGGCGAACAGCTGGAGCAGGAAGGCGGCCTCGTTGCTGGTGCGGCCCGAGGTGTAGAAGAGGGCCTCGTCCGGGGAGTCGAGGGTCTTCAGCTCCTCCGCGATGATCTCGAAGGCGCGCTCCCAGGTGACGGCCTCGTAGGTCTCCGCGCCCGCCGCCAGGTACATCGGGTGGGTGATCCGGCCCTGCTGCCCGAGCCAGTAGCCGCTGCGGGTGGCGAGGTCGGTGACCGGGTGGGCGGCGAAGAAGTCGGGGGTGACGCGGCGCAGCGTCGCCTCCTCGGCGACGGCCTTGGCGCCGTTCTCGCAGAACTCCGCGGTGTGCCGCTTCTCACCCTCGGGCCAGGCGCAGCCGGGGCAGTCGAAGCCGTCTTTCTGGTTGACCTTGAGCAGGGTCTGCGCGGTGCGGCGCACGCCCATCTGCTGCTGGGCGATGCGCAGGGTGTGGCCGATGGCGGGCAGCCCGGCGGCGGCGTGCTGCGGGGCGGTGACCTCGGGGGCGTCCTGGATCGGGTCCCCGGCGGGCGGCTTGGCTGCCATGGCGCTCTCCCTTGAGCGGTTCGGCGGGGTACGGCTCGGCCGGGGCTTCCGGTCCTGATGCCGCACGGCTGGTTCTGCGTTCCTCTGAATCCTGTCACGCCCCACTGACAGCCGCCCAGCCCGGCCCTGCCCGGGGACCGGATTGTCCCTGCCTGTCAGTGGGGCGTGGCAGGATCGGACCGTGGCAGAGAAAGCATCGAAGAAGACCCCCGAGACCGCATCGACCGCTCCGGCCGCGCCGGCAGCCGGGCAGCGGGGCGAGCGCCCGCGCCTGATGCTGTTGGACGGCCACTCGCTGGCGTACCGGGCGTTCTTCGCTCTGCCGGCGGAGAACTTCAACACCACCACGGGCCAGACGACCAACGCGATCTACGGCTTCGCGTCGATGCTGGCCAACACGCTCCGTGACGAGCAGCCCACGCATCTAGCCGTGGCCTTCGACGTCTCGCGCAAGACGTGGCGGTCGGAGGAGTTCACCGAGTACAAGGCGAACCGCTCCAAGGCGCCGGACGAGTTCAAGGGGCAGGTCGAGCTGATCGGCGAGCTGCTGGACGCGATGCACGTCACCCGCTTCGCGGTGGACGGCTATGAGGCGGACGACGTGATCGCCACGCTCGCCACGCAGGCGGAGGCGGCCGGCTTCGAGGTGCTGATCGTCACGGGTGACCGTGACTCCTTCCAGTTGGTCACGGACAGCGTCACGGTGCTCTACCCGACCAAGGGGGTCTCCGAGCTGACCCGGTTCACGCCGGAGAAGGTGCGGGAGAAGTACGGGCTCAGCCCTCGGCAGTATCCGGACTTCGCGGCGCTGCGCGGCGACCCGTCGGACAACCTGCCCGGCATCCCCGGCGTCGGCGAGAAGACCGCCGCGAAGTGGATCAACCAGTTCGGTTCGTTCGCGGAGCTGGTGGAGCGGGTCGACGAGGTCAAGGGCAAGGTCGGTGAGAAGCTCCGGGAGCACCTGGAGTCGGTGAAGCTCAACCGGAAGCTCACCGAGCTGGTCCGGGACGTGGAGCTGGGTAAGAGCCCGGAGGAGCTGGCCCGGCGGCCGTACGACCGGCCGTCGCTGACCGTGATCCTGGACGCGTTGGAGTTCCGCCACCAGAACTTCCGGGATCGGCTGCTGGCCGCCGACCCCGGCGAGGCCGAGGCGGAGGCGCCGCCGGCGGCGGGCGTCGCGGTGGACGGTGTGGCGCTGGGCGCGGGTGAGCTGGGGCCGTGGCTCGCGGAGCACGCCGGGCAGCCGCTGGGCTTGGCCTCGGTCGACGCCTGGGCGCTGGGCAGCGGTAGCGTCAGCGAGATCGCCCTGGCCACGGGCTCCGGGCCGGCCGTCTGGTTCGACCCGGCGACTCTGGACGAGGCCGACGAGCGGGCGTTCGCCGAGTGGCTGGCCGCCGCGGACCGGCCGAAGGTGCTGCACAACGCCAAGGGCGTGATGCGTGTCTTCGCCGAGCACGGCTGGTCGGTCGACGGCGTGGTCATGGACACCGCGCTCGCCGCCTATCTGGTCAAGCCCGGGCGCCGGTCCTTCGCGCTGGACGCCCTGTCGGTGGAGTACCTGGGCCGCGAGCTGGCCCCGCCGGCCGTCGACGGCCAGCTGGCCTTCGGCGCCGACGACCAGGCCGAGCAGGACGCCCTGATGACGCAGGCGCGCGCCGTCCTCGACCTCGGCGAGGCGTTCGACGGGCGGCTGCGGGACGTCGGCGCGGCGGAGCTGCTGCGCGATGTGGAGCTGCCCACCTCGGCGCTGCTGGCGCGGATGGAGCGGGCCGGTATCGCGGCGGACCGGGAGTGGCTGTCCCGTATGGAGCAGCAGTTCGCGGGCGCGGTGCAGCAGGCGGTGAAGGAGGCGCACGCCGCGGTGGGCCACGAGTTCAACCTGGGCTCGCCCAAGCAGCTGCAGGAGGTGTTCTTCGGCGAGCTGGCCCTGCCGAAGACCAAGAAGACCAAGACCGGTTACACCACGGACGCGGACGCGCTGGCCTGGCTGGCCACCCAGACCGACCACGAGCTTCCCGTGATCATGCTCCGGCACCGGGAGCAGGCCAGGCTGCGCTCCACCGTCGAGGGTCTGGTCAAGACGATCGCCCCGGGCGGCCGTATCCACACCACCTTCAACCAGACGGTGGCGGCCACCGGTCGACTCTCCTCCACCGATCCCAACCTGCAGAACATCCCGGTGCGCACGGACGAGGGCCGCGCCATCCGGCGGGGCTTCGTGGTGGGCGAGGGCTTCGAGTCGCTGCTGACGGCCGACTACAGCCAGATCGAGCTGCGCGTGATGGCCCATCTCTCCGAGGACGAGGGCCTGATCGAGGCGTTCACCTCCGGCGAGGACCTGCACACCACGGTCGCCTCCCAGGTCTTCGAGGTCGACAAGACCGCGGTCGACGCGGAGATGCGCCGCAAGATCAAGGCGATGTCGTACGGACTGGCGTACGGCCTGTCGGCGTTCGGCCTCTCCCAGCAGCTGAACATCGCCCCGGACGAGGCCCGAAAGCTGATGGACAGCTACTTCGAGCGGTTCGGCGGGGTGCGCGACTACCTGCACCGGGTCGTGGACGAGGCCCGCGCCACGGGCTACACGGAGACGATCCTGGGTCGCCGCCGCTACCTCCCGGACCTCAACAGCGACAACCGCCAGCGCCGCGAGATGGCCGAGCGGATGGCGTTGAACGCGCCGATCCAGGGCACCGCGGCCGACATCGTCAAGGTCGCGATGCTGAAGGTGGACGCCGCCCTGCGCGCGGAGCGGCTGACGTCCCGGATGCTCCTCCAGGTGCACGACGAAATCGTGTTGGAGGTCGCGCCGGGCGAGCGGACGCGCGTGGAGGAGCTGGTGCGTCGTGAGATGACGGGGGCTTTCCCGCTGCGCGCCCCGCTGGACGTGTCGGTGGGCTACGGCGCTGACTGGGAGTCGGCGGCGCACTAGCCGGGCCGCCGGGCTACGGGGCTCGCGGGGTCGGACCGTGTCCGTGCCCGCGGGCCACGATGCCGGGCCACGGGGTGGGGCCTTTCGTGCCGTTTCGGGTCTCCGATGTCGGGCCGTGGGTTGCGTGCGACGATGCGCGGCCCGCGGCCCCTTCGTTTCTCGCCGGGTGTCCGCGCGTGGGGCGGCGACATGGCGGCGGGTGTGCTGCCGGGGCGTGGCGCGGCGGTCGTTGCGGCGGGCCGCCGGGAGGCGGCCGTTCCGGCTGGTGCGGGGCCGCCGTTCCCATGACCCGGGGCGGGTGTTCGGGGAGGCGGGTGAGGCGTGACGGTACGGGGCGCGTGACGGTACCGGGCGGGTGACGCCGCGGCGTGGACGTTCCGGTGGTGAAGGAGTGGTGAGGGCGTGGGTGTGGGACCGTGCTCGGCGACGTCGACGGGTGCGGCCGCCGAGATCCGTTCAGGTGCCGTTCAGGGGCGGTTGGGAGGGCCGTTCGGAGGAATTCCCTCCGATTGAGGGTCTTCCGGGGCAACGTCCAAGCGCGTTGGAACGTCTCTCAAGTGGGCATCGCCTCGGTAGCCCCGGGGCTGGAAGGTGTCGTAGTGTCACGAGCGTTGACGCGCGAGGGGAGCGCACGGCGCCTGACGGGAGGGGACCAGACGGATGGCAGCGCGATTCGGCCGGCGGCTGCGCAAGGGAGCGGCCACGACGGCGGTGGCGGCGGTGGCGATGGCCGCCCTCACCGCCTCGCAGGCTCCCGGCTTCGCCGGTACGCACCGGGACGACGAGCGGGGCAGGACGGAGGCCGGTGAGGCCACGCCGCCGCCCAACACACCGATCGACGGCGGCTCCTCGTACCACACCGATCTGCCGCCGCTGAAGAGGCACGGCAAGCCCGGTAAGCCCGGCGTCGCCCCCAACCGGCCGGGGCAGACCGGCGGGACGGTGGTGACCGGCCCCGCCGAGGCGGGCATCCCGGCCACCGTCCTCGACGCGTACAAGAAGGCCGAGGCGGCCCTCCGCGAGTCGAACCCCGGCTGCAACGTCCCCTGGCAGCTGTTGGCGGCGATCGGCAAGGTCGAGTCGGGGCAGGCGCGCGGCGGCGCGGTCGACGCCGAGGGCACCACCATCCGACCGATCCTCGGCCCCCAGCTCAACGGCAACGGCTTCGCCAAGATCACCGACACCGACGACGGCGCCTACGACGGCGACACGACGCACGACCGCGCGGTCGGCCCGATGCAGTTCATCCCCTCCACCTGGGAGGGGTGGGGCAAGGACGGCAACGGCGACGGCCAGCGGGACCCCAACAACATCTACGACGCCGCCCTCGCCGCCGGCTCCTATCTGTGCGCCAACGGCCGCGACCTGTCGTCCGAGGCGGACCTGCACCGCGCGATCCTCGGCTACAACCAGTCGCAGGAATACCTGCGGACGGTCCTGTCGTGGTTCGAGTACTACAAGCGCGGCACCCACGAGGTGCCGGACGGCACCGGTGTGCTGCCCTCGAAGGAGAAGTCCCGCCCGAACCACGGCGGTGACGACTCGGCCGGCGGCGCGGGACGCAACCCGGGCCGTGACACGCACAAGGACAAGGACAGGGACGGGGACAAGGGCCGGGACCGGGACCGGGACAAGGACCGCGACCAGGGGCCCGGGGGGGATGGCGACGACTCGCCGAAGCCCAAGCCGAAGCCCAAGCCCAAGCCGAAGCCGCCCCGGGAGGACCCCCGCGATCCGGCCCCGAAGCCGCCGAAGCCGGGTCCGCAGAAGCCGGGCCCCGGCAAGCCCGACCCGGGCGACCCCGCCCCGGCGCCGGTCACCGCCCTCGCCCCGGTCGGGGCGCGGGAGCTCACCGCCACGGCGGGCGGCGACTTCGCCACCTCGCCCCGCGTGCGGGCCACGAACGCGGCGGGCAAGACGGTCGCCGGTGTGCTCGTGCAGTACGAGGTGCGCGGGGAGACCCAGGCGCGCTTCGCCGGCGACAAGACCCGTGTCATCGCCGCCACCGGCAAGGACGGCGTCGCCATCGCGCCCACGCTGCGCGCGGGGGAGAAGGCCGGCACGTTCACCGTGCGGGCCACGGTCGTGGGCCGGAAGACCGTGCCCGCCGTGGACTTCGGCGCGACGGTCGTGGCACGCCCGGCGCCCACCCCGAAGGCGGACGTCCTCGTCCGCACCGACGACAAGCCGCTGACCGCCGCCACCGGTGCCGCCTTCGCCGCGCCGGTCGGGATCAAGGCCACCTACCAGGGCAAGGTCGCGGCGGGTGTGCCGCTGACCGCGACCGTGCTCGCCGCGGACCCGAGCGACCCGAAGAAGCTGGTGCCCGCCGACAAGGGCCCGTTCTTCAAGGACGCCCAGGGGAAGCCGGTCCGTGCCCTGGCCGGGCTGAAGACGGACACGCAGGGGCTGCTGACGCTTCCGGAGCTGTTCGCCGACGACCAGCCGGGCACCTATGTGCTCCGCCTGGCGACGGCCGACGGCACGGTCCTGACCGTCGAGCTGACGGTGACGGGAGCCGCGGCCGCGTAGCCGCCCCGCCCCCGCCGCGACCGCGGTGCCCGGCACCGCCCCTCACCGACGCACGCGCCGCCTCCCGACCCCGCCACGGGGCCAGGAGGTGGCGCGACGTGTTCTCATCCCGGCCGCGCGTTGCTACGGTGCCCAGATATCTGACGAGGCGTCAGCATGATGGGATCCGGCGCTCGTCGCTCCATCGACCCGACCCGGGAGGCGCCATGCGTGCCCTCGCCGCCGCGGCCATCGGAGTCGCCGTCGCCGTGGCGCTTGTCCTGGTGCTGACGGCCGTCGGCGCGCCCGACGGGACCACCTCCCCCGAGCCGCTGCTCACCACCGTCCCCGAGCACCCGTAGGGGAGGTCCGCGATGCGCCGGAAAGCCAGCCTGGTGCTGCTCGCCCTCGCCGTCTGCTGCGCCGCCCTGGCGCCGCTGATCCGCTGGTACGCCTTCCCGCGCCTGGTCAAGGTCCCACCCGGCGAGTACCAGACCGCCGTCATGGAGGCGAAGCCCGCCACGCTCCTGGACTACAGCACCCTGCGGCCACGGAGGGTCCCCAAGGTCACCATCGTGCAGACGCTGCGCGGCAATGTGGAGGCATCCGAGAAAGTCGAGAAGTCGACAGGTCGTGATGTCGTCGTCTGGGACACCCTGTCGTACGTCGTGGGACCCGACGGCGCGATGGTCTCCGAGATCCCCGAGCGCTACGTCTTCGACGCCCACTCCCAGGCCCCGGTGCACCTCGGCGGCGAACACGTCGACGGCGACCCGGTGCGCCGCGACGGCATCGAGTTCAAGTGGCCCTTCCTCACCGAACCCCGCGACTACACCTACTTCGACGCCCAGGCCCGCAGGTCGGCCCCCATCCACTACCGAGGCACCCGGAGCTTCCGCGGCCTCGAGGTCTACTACTTCGAGCAGACCATCCCCTGGACCAGGGTTCCGCTCCCGCGGAAGCTCCCGGTCGGCGGCGTCAGCCGGGAGGACGTCGCCCAGGCCGGTACGTCCCGCTGGTACACCACCACGCGCAGGTTCTGGGTCGAGCCGGTCACCGGAGCCCCCGTCAACGGTGAGGAGATCCACCGGGAGGAGCTGCGCGGCGGCGAGCTGCTGGGCGACCGGAAGAAGGTCACCGCCTTCGCCGGACATGTGAAGATGCGCGAGGACTACATCGCGCACACGGTGGAGCTGGTCGCCTCCCGACGCCGGCTGGTCCTGCTGCTCACCACCGGCCTCCCCCGCGGTCTCCTCGCCCTGGGCGTCGCCCTGTTCGCCGGCTCCCTGGTCCTGGAGGCCCGCGCGCGGCGCGGCGCGCCGCCGGGCCCGGGGGAGCCGCGCTCGGCCGGACCGGTTTCTGTCAGTGCCTCACCGTAGCCTTCCGTCCATGGCACTTCTCCTGCGCCCGCTGGACGACACGCTCGCCGACCAGCTGGTCGAACTCGCGCGGCTGAGCTGGACGGACGGCGCCACGGCCGCGGCCGTCGCCGCCTTCGGCTGGATACCCGACGGCTCCCGGATGAACGCGTTCACCACCCCCGGCGGACACCCCGTCTACCCCGAGTCGTTCGGCTACCCCGCCGGGCGGGACACGGAGTGCGTGCTGCCCTTCGCCTATGCCTACGAGCCCGACGAGGACGACTTCGAAGGCGAGCGCGAGGGCTGTCGGACCAACCTCAGCTGGTTCGCCACCTTCTACGACGAGGACGACCGCTGGCACTTCCAGCGCATGTCCGGGCGCGCGGACTTCGACGAGGCGTGGCGCGCCGCGACCGCGCTGTTCACCGCGCGGCTCGGCGAGCCGGACGTGCTGACGCGCGTGGCCGACGGCGACGAGGACGTCCCGGCGTGGCACTACGCCGCCTGGCGGTGCGGCGACAACGCCCTCGTCGTCGGCCAGTGCTCCGACGCCATCTCCTACAGCACCTTCGAGCAGGCCGTGGTGTGGCTGGGCGCCTACCCGGCAGCCAGGCCCTGGCCCGAGGCGGGGGAGTTCTGGCGGCTGCTGGAGGGGTGACCCCGGGCGAGCCGCGGACGTGGCCCGGGCGGGGCCGTGGCCGGGGTGGGAGCCGCGCCGTCGGTCAGCGTCGGCGCGTCGTGGTGTACCGGGTGGGCTCCGCCGTGGCGGGATCCTCCGGCCAGGGGTGCTTGGGGTAGCGGCCGCGCAGCTCGGCGCGCACGGAGCGGTATCCGCTGCCCCAGAAGGACGCGAGGTCGGCGGTGACGGCCGCCGGGCGGCCCGCGGGGGAGAGCAGGTGGACCAGCACCGGCACCCCGGCGACGGTCGGCGTCTCGGCCAGCCCGAACATCTCCTGGAGCTTGACCGCCAGCACGGGCTGGTCCCCGGCGTAGTCGACCCGCACCCGCGAGCCGCTGGGCACCTCGATGCGGTCCGGCGCCAGCTCGTCCAGGCGCACGGCGTCCCCCGTCGCCCACGGCAGCAGCCGCCGCAACGCCTGGCCCGCGTCGACGCGCTCCAGGTCGGCCCGCCGGCGCGCCCGGTCGAGCTCGACGCCGAGCCAGTCCTCGGCGCGCTCCACCAGCGCCTCGTCCGACACGTCCGGCCAGGGCTCGCCCAGCGCGCGGTGCAGGAAGCCCAGCCGCTGCCGCAGCCGGGTGGCCTCCTCCGTCCAGCGCAGCAGCCCCGTTCCGGTGCGGCGCAGACCGTCCAGGAGCGCGTCCCGGACCAGTTCGGGGGCGGGGGAGCGCAGCGGGCGCGCGGCCAGCTCGATCGCCCCCAGCCGCTCGACGCCGCGCGCCACCACGTCGTCGTCGGACCAGTGCACCTCCTCGGCGGAGGCGTACAGGGCCGCGGCGGCGGTCCGGGCGGTGTCCTCGTCCGTGACGGCCGCGAGCCGCACCCGGGCGGACGCGGCCGACACGGGCCGGTCCGCGACGGCCACCGCCAGCCACGGCGCTCCGCGCAGCCCCGACCCCTCCGCCAGTTCCGCCCCGGTCCCCGACGCCATCAGGTAGGCGCCTTCGCCGCGCCGCCGGGCCACCCGCTCGGGGAAGGCCAGCGCGGCCACCAGCCCGGCCGCGGCGTCGTCGCCGTGCCCGCCCGCGCGGGGCGCGCCACCGCTGCCGCCGACCACCCGGCCGCCGGCCCCCGATGCCGCGGGCGGACGGTCGCCGGTCCGGGGGTCCCCGGACGGTCGGTCGCCGGTCTGTCGGCGAGGCGCCTCGTCGGTCGGCCGGCCGCCGGATTCCTCGCCTCCCGTCCGCCCGGCCGGTGAGTCGCCCCCCTCGGCCCGTGCGTCGACCGCACGCTCCAGGCGGCGCGCCTCCTGGCGCCACCGGGCGGCGTAGCCGTCGCCGCCGCGGCGCGCGGCGCGCCAGGCGGCGGCGAGGTCGTCTCCGTACTCGCGCGGAGGCTCCTCGCTCAGCAGGGCGACGATCTCGGCCGCCCGCCGGGCACCGAGCGGCGGCGCGCCGTCGATGAGGGCCCGCGCGAGCCGCGGGTGGAGTCCGAGGCGGGCCATGCGGACGCCGCGGTCGGTCGCCTTGCCGTCCCCGTCGACGGCGCCGATGGCGGTCAGCACCTCGCGGGCGGCGGCCAGCGCGCCGGTGGGCGGCGGGTCGAGGAGGGCGAGCGTGGCGGCGTCCGGGTCGCCCCAGCACGCGGCCTGGAGCGCGAAGGCGGTGAGGTCGGCGACCGCGATCTCCGGGGAGGGCCAGCGCGGCAGCCGCGAGTCGTCACCCTCCGACCAGCAGCGGTAGACCGCGCCCGGCCCCTCGCGCCCGGCCCGCCCCGCGCGCTGGGCGGCGGCCGCGCGGGACGCCCGCACGGTGGTCAGCGCGCTCAGTCCGCGCGCGTGGTCCGCGCGCGGCTCGCGCGCCAGCCCGCAGTCCACGACGACGCGCACGCCCGGCACGGTCAGGCTCGACTCGGCGACCGACGTCGCCAGGACGACGCGCCGCGCCCCGCCCGCCGCGCCCGCGAGCACCGCGTCCTGGACCTCGGCCGGTGCCCGGCCGTGCACCTGGAGCACCTCGGCGGCCACGTCGCGCAACAGACCGGCCACCCGGGCGATCTCTCCGACGCCGGGCAGGAAGCACAGCACGTCGCCGTCCCGCTCGCGCAGCGCGCGTCGCACGACCGCCGCGACGTGGTCCAGAAGCGCCGGGTCGACCCGCATCCCGTGCGGCGGTCGTACCGGCCGCGCCGGCGGAGCCCACACCACCTCCACCGGATGGGACACCCCCGCGGCCTCCACCACCGGCGCCGCGCCGGGCCGCCCCGCGCCGGCCGCGTCGGGCCGGGCTCCACCCCCGCCGGTGCCGAGCAGCCGGGCCCAGCCGGCCGCGTCCGTGGTCGCCGACGCGGCGATCAGCCGCAGCTCGGGCCGCAGGACGGACCGTACGTCCAGGAGGAAGGCGGCGGCCGTGTCGGCGTCCAGATGGCGTTCGTGGCACTCGTCCAGGATCACCGTGTCGACCCCGAGCAGTTCCGGGTCGCGCTGGAGCCGCTGGAGCAGCACGCCGGTGGTCACCACCTCCACGACGGTCTCCCGCCCGGCCCGCCGCTCCCCGCGCACGGTGAAGCCGATCCGCCGCCCCACGTCCTCGCCCAGCAGCCACGCCATGCGCCGCGCCGCCGCGCGGGCCGCGATCCGCCGCGGCTCGGCCACGATCACCCGCCGCGCGGGCCGCCCGCCGTCCAGCAGCCCGGCCAGGGCCAGCGGCACCAGCGTCGTCTTGCCGGTGCCGGGCGGCGCGCACAGCACCGCCGCCCCGTGGTCGTCCAGCGCCCGCTCCAGGGCGGGCACGGCGGTTCGTACGGGAAGGCGGTCGAGGGCGTCGGTGCGGATCGTCACGCCGACATCCTCGCAGCGTCGAGAGGGGCCGCTCCGGCCCGGGCTTCGGCCACCGGGGCGGTCCCGTGCGCGGCCGCGGGGGTCAGTCCCGTACGCAGACGAAGATCGCGGTTCCCGGGATCAGGTTGCCGCGGAGCGGGGACCAGCCGCCCCATTCCTGGTGGTTCCAGGCGGGCCACTCCGGCTCGACCAGGTCGACCAGCCGGAAGCCCGCCGCCACCACGTCCCGGACCCGGTCCCCGAGGGTGCGGTGGTGCTCCACATAGACCGCCCGGCCGGAGTCGTCCTGCTCTACATAGGGCACGCGGTCGAAGTACGAGGCGGCCACGCTGAGCCCCTCCGGGCCCGGCTCGTCGGGGAACGCCCAGCGGATCGGGTGCGTGACCGAGAAGACCCAGCGCCCGCCGGGCCGCAGCACCCGCCGCACCTCGCGCAGCACGCGCACCGGATCGGCGACGAAGGGGAGTGCCCCGTAGGCCGAGCAGGCCAGGTCGAAGCTGGCGTCCGCGAAGGGCAGCGCCCCGGCGTCCGCCTCGACCAGGGGGAAGTCGGCGCCGATCCGCAGCGCGTGCTGGAGCTGCCGGTGCGAGAGGTCCAGTGCCACCGGACGTGCCCCCTGAGCCGCCAGCCAGCGCGAACACTGCGCCGCGCCCGCGCCGATCTCCAGGACGTCCCGGCCCTTCAGCTCCTCCGCGGGGCCCAGCAGGCCCGCCTCGGCCTCGTCGAGCCCCTCCGGGCCCCAGACGAACCCGTCGTCCCGGAGGAAGCCCCCGTGCTCGTTCTGGTACTCGTCCGCGTTCCGGTCCCACCAGCCGCGGCTGGCCCTGCTGCTCTCCGCGTCGCCCGCCGTACGCCGGGTGGCGGTGGCCTCGTCCGGCGCCCCGCCGGCCGTCTCCGGCTCGGGAACCCCCGAGAGCTCGTGTTCTTGGATCATCTGGGGTGTCGTCGTACTCTCTGTATCGACCTGTGGCTGTGGGGCGGGATGTGGCGGTCCGCGCGGCGGTGCCGACCCCGGTATTTCGCCGGAGTATGGGGCGGTTGGCCCCACGTGCGCTCTTCGCGCATTGACCATGTCCGGCTGCCCCCGTATGCTACAAGTTGCGCTGCGGGCCTGCGCGCCTCAGACGTAGTAGGCCGCGCTCGCATCTGTTGTATGTCCCCTCGGTTGCCGAGGCGCTTTTCGATAGATCCTCGGAAAAATCGGAAGGCCGCCTCCAAAGCTGTCCGGCTTCGGCAGTGCGATACGGGCTCCCGGCGTAGCAGTACCTACGACTCAATGTCCGTACCGGAGCCCTTTCCCACATGACGAGCAGCACCGAGGCAACCCGCACCACCCCGCAGGTGGCGGTCAACGACATCGGTTCCGAGGAAGCCTTCCTCGCCGCGATCGACGAGACGATCAAGTACTTCAACGACGGCGACATCGTCGACGGCGTCATCGTGAAGGTCGACCGGGACGAGGTCCTGCTCGACATTGGTTACAAGACCGAAGGCGTCATCCCTTCCCGCGAGCTTTCGATCAAGCACGACGTCGACCCGAATGAGGTCGTGGCCGTCGGTGACGAGATCGAGGCCCTGGTTCTCCAGAAGGAGGACAAGGAAGGCCGTCTGATCCTCTCCAAGAAGCGCGCCCAGTACGAGCGGGCCTGGGGAACCATCGAGAAGATCAAGGACGAGGACGGCATCGTCACCGGTACCGTCATCGAGGTCGTCAAGGGTGGTCTCATCCTCGACATCGGCCTCCGCGGCTTCCTCCCGGCCTCCCTGGTCGAGATGCGTCGCGTCCGCGACCTTCAGCCCTACGTGGGCAAGGAGCTCGAGGCGAAGATCATCGAGCTCGACAAGAACCGCAACAACGTGGTCCTGTCCCGCCGCGCCTGGCTGGAGCAGACCCAGAGCGAGGTCCGCCAGACCTTCCTCACCACCCTCCAGAAGGGTCAGGTGCGCTCCGGCGTCGTCTCCTCCATCGTCAACTTCGGTGCCTTCGTGGACCTGGGTGGCGTCGACGGTCTGGTCCACGTCTCCGAGCTGTCCTGGAAGCACATCGACCACCCGTCCGAGGTTGTCGAGGTCGGCCAGGAGGTCACGGTCGAGGTCCTCGACGTCGACATGGACCGCGAGCGCGTCTCCCTGTCGCTCAAGGCGACCCAGGAAGACCCGTGGCAGCAGTTCGCCCGGACCCACCAGATCGGTCAGGTCGTCCCGGGTAAGGTCACCAAGCTGGTGCCGTTCGGTGCGTTCGTCCGCGTGGACGAGGGCATCGAGGGCCTGGTCCACATCTCCGAGCTGGCCGAGCGCCACGTGGAGATCCCGGAGCAGGTCGTCCAGGTCAACGACGAGATCTTCGTCAAGGTCATCGACATCGACCTCGAGCGTCGTCGCATCAGCCTCTCGCTGAAGCAGGCCAACGAGTCCTTCGGTGCCGACCCGGCCGCGGTCGAGTTCGACCCGACCCTGTACGGCATGGCCGCGTCCTACGACGACCAGGGCAACTACATCTACCCCGAGGGCTTCGACCCGGACACCAACGACTGGCTGCCCGGCTTCGAGAAGCAGCGCGAGGAGTGGGAGCGCCAGTACGCCGAGGCGCAGCAGCGCTTCGAGCAGCACCAGGCGCAGGTCATCAAGTCCCGCGAGGCGGACGAGCAGGCGGCCGCCGAGGCCGGCCAGGCTGCCCCGCAGGCCGGTGGCCAGGGTGGCGGCGGCTCGTACTCCTCGGAGTCGGCCGACAGCTCCGGCGCCCTGGCGTCGGACGAGGCGCTCGCCGCGCTCCGCGAGAAGCTGGCCGGCGGCCAGAGCTGATCGCCCACCGCTGCCCGTCGCCCGCTGGGCGATAGCGACAGCTGAAACGAAGGCCCGCCCCCTCACCGGGGGGCGGGCCTTCGCCATGCGTACGGACGAACGCCCATCGTCCGACGCCGGCACGTCGGAGCCCGCGCCGCCGTGCGACGTGCCCCCGCGCCGCGCCCGTACGGGACGGGCGTGCGACACGGTCATACGGCATGCGTGCGCCACGCCGCACGCCTCGCCGCATGAGGCGCCCGGGTGGTGGCCCGTCGGCTCCGCCGCCGCGCGCCCGGCTCCCCTCCTCGGTCGGGCGTTCGACCCGCGGGTGGCGGGCCGTCGGATCCAGCCCTCGGGCTCCGGGGCGTGTGGTGGCAACTCCCCCTGGCCGCACCACCGGTGGGCGATCCGCGGCTTCGGCGGAAACGGGCAAAGAAAGTACCGCTGGGGGAGCGGGCCGGGAATGCCGGTGCGACGCCACGGCGTTCCCCGAAGGGAACACGACGAGGAGGCGTCACGGTGTTGGATCCGCAGGACTTGTACGCATGGGACCCCAGCGGGCTGGCGACGGTCGATGCCATAGCCTCCCGGGACTCGGTAGGGCTGGTGCTGCTCTACCACTTCGAGGGGTACATCGACGCGGGCGAGACCGGCGAACAGATCGTCACCCGGCTGTTGAGCGGACTGCCGCACCAGACCGTGGCCCGCTTCGACCACGACCGGCTGGTCGACTACCGCGCCCGCCGCCCCCTGCTCACCTTCGAGCGCGACCACTGGACCGCGTACGCCACGCCGGCGATCGAGCTCCATCTGGTGCGCGATGCCACCGGTGCCCCGTTCCTGCTGCTCACCGGGCCGGAGCCGGATGTGGAGTGGGAGCGTTTCGCGGCGGCCGTGCGGCAGATCGTCGAGCGGATCGGCGTGCGCCTCTCGGTGAACTTCCACGGCATTCCCATGGGCGTGCCGCACACCCGCCCCGTCGGCGTCACCCCGCACGGCAACCGCGTCGACCTCATGCCCGGCCATCGGGGCGTCTTCACCGAGGCCCAGGTGCCCGGCAGCGCGGAGGCGCTGATCGAGTTCCGGCTCGTGGAGGCCGGCCATGACGTCCTGGGCGTCGCCGCCCACGTCCCGCACTACGTCTCCCGCTCGCCCTACCCGGACGCCGCGCTCACGGCGCTCGAGGCGGTCACCGCGGCCACCGGGCTGGTGCTGCCCGGCGTGGCGCACGCGCTGCGCACCGAGGCGCTCAAGACGCAGGAGGAGATCGAGCGGCAGGTGTCGGAGGGGGACGAGGAGCTCGTCGCCCTGGTGCGCGGCCTTGAGCACCAGTACGACGCGATGGCCGGCGCCGAGAGCCGGGGCAGCCTGGTGGCCGAACCGGTCGAGCTGCCGTCGGCGGATGAGCTGGGCGCCCAGTTCGAGCGCTTCCTGGCGGAGCGCGAGGGCGAGGGCGGCGCCTGAGGGCCCGCCGGCGTGCCTGCCCGAGGGCATGTCGTCGCGTGTCGGGCGGGGGCCTGGTGGGCGGCCGGAGCGGCGTCGGGTCTGCCCCGCCGGCGTGGGTGGACGGCGTGAGCCTGGTGCGCGAGGGGCGCGGCGGCCCGGTCTGCTCCGGCCGCCGACCTCGGGTCAGCCCGTAGCGTGAGCGAGAAGAGCGCGGAACGGGTTCCGCCGACTCCTGAGCGTGCGTCCGGGAGAGCTCCCGCGGTCGGCGAGGGGCGGGGACGGGCGAGGACGGGCGGCGAGAGTCGACGAGGTCGACGATCGGTGCCCCCAGCCCCTCGGGTAGCGTGTGAGGCCCCGCAGGGGCGGGGGTGGAGCGAGCGGACGGGAGGGGCGGCCATGCTCTCCGTGGGCCTGACGGGTGGAATCGGCGCCGGCAAGAGCGAGGTGTCACGGCTGCTGTCCTCCTATGGCGCGGTGCTGATCGACGCCGATCGCCTGGCGCGCGAGGTGGTCGAGCCGGGCACGCCCGGCCTGGCGGCCGTGGTCGACGCCTTCGGGCCGGAGGTGCTCACCGCCGAGGGCGGCCTGGACCGCCCCAAGCTCGGCGCCATCGTCTTCAGCGACCCGAAGCGGCTCGCGGTCCTCAACGGGATCGTCCATCCGCTGGTCCGCGAGCGCACCGCCGCCCTGGAGGCGTCGGCCGGCCCGGACGCCATCGTGGTCAACGACGTCCCCCTGCTCACCGAGAACGGTCTGGCCCCGCTTTACGACCTGGTCGTCGTGGTCGACGCCGCCCCCCGGACCCAGCTCGACCGGCTCATACGGCTGCGCGGGATGTCCGAGGACGAGGCGCGCTCCCGAATGGCGGCCCAGGCGACGCGCGAGCAGCGGCTGGCCATCGCCGACCTGGTCATCGACAACGACGGACCGCTGGAGGCGCTGGAGCCTCGGGTGCGGCAGGTCTGGGCGGAGCTGGTGGAGCGCGAGCGCAGGGCGGACCGACCCGGCGGCGAGTGACCCGCCGGGCGAGAGGACCGCCCGCGCTCCATCCCACCCCGGGACGGTCCCGCCTGGGGACGGCCTGTCTCGGATCCGCTGTCTCAGGCGGTCCCGTCTCGGACGACCCGTCTCGGAGCAGCCTGTCTCACGGGCTCCCGCCTCGAGACGGGCCGGATCGACGGGGGAATGCGGCCGAAGGCGTCGTCGTTGTGTGGTGCGTACCGATCGGCTGTGCGCCGACCGGGGCGCGGGATGCCCACGGACGGCGCAGCAGGGGCTTCCGCCCCTTGGGGAAGGAAACGGTTGTGCCCGAGCCCACGCCCGAGAACCACGTCATCGACTACCGCGCAGCGGAGCAGCTGCTGGCCGCCCGTGACCCGCGCGGCGCCGTGAAGCTGCTCGACTCGGTCATCACCGCCCATCCCGAGAACACCGCGGCGCGGCTGCTGCGCGCCCGTGCCTTCTTCGGCTCCGCCCAGCTGCGCGCCGCCGAGCTGGAGTTCCAGCTCGTCCTGGAGCGTGAGCCGGACAACGCGTTCGCCCACTTCGCCCTCGGGCGCACCCTGGAGCGGGCCAACCGTCCCGCCGAGGCGACCCGACACTTCCGGCTCGCGGCCGCCCTGGACCCCCGTCCCGACTTCGTGCGGGCCGCCCGCTTCGGTGACACCGGCTGAGCGGCGGACGCGCCCCGGGTTGAGCGGCCGACGTGCCCGCCTGGTGAGGCAGGTCGGCGGACGGTCAGGGCCGCTTGATGGGCGGGGTCCGCCGGACGGTCAGGACCACTTGATGGGCGGGTCCGCCCGACGGGCGGCTCCGGCTGACGGGGCGGGCAGCCCGGATGGCGGGAGCGGGCCTGCTAGGGGAGGTGGCGCGGCTGACGGGGCTGCTCGGGGCGCTGCGGCGGGCCCGGACGGTCGCTGACCGGGTGGTACGGCGGTATGTTCCGGCCGGGCTGGTAGTGCGGTCCCTGACGGATGTGCCGGATGACGAGGATCAGATCCGTGAGGGTGATCACCACCAGGACGGCGCAGGCCGCCGCCCATCCTGGTCGTCCCACCACGGAGAAGGCCACCGTGCCGCCCAGGGACCAGAGCAGGCCCCAGACGGCGAGCGCACACCGCATCCGCAGCGCGCTGCGCGCGTGGACGGGTTCGTCGCCGGTACGCAACATGGCAATCCATCTCCACTACCGAATGTACGCCGGCGGCCCCGCCCCGCGGCCGTGGCGGCTACACCAGCCGGCGGATCTCGCCGCGGACGCGGTAGAACCCGGACGCGGAGTGCAGGGCGTCCACCACATAGCGGGCTCCGACCTCGCGCATCCGGCGGGGGAACTGGACGTTCCACTCCGGTTCGTAGCCGCCGCTGACGACCCGCATCCGCAGCCGACTGCCCTCCTGCACACATTCGACGATCACGCCGCCGGCCGGCGCGGCGGAGGAGACCACCGTCCGCACCGCCGCCGACGGAGTGTAGGTGGGCAGCCCCGCGGAGGACTTCACGTCCCGCGCGGTGGGGAGCGTGCCGCCCTGCGCGGCCGCGATGGCGGCGTCGCTGGCGTCGATGCAGGCCAGCGAGCCGTCGGTGGTGACGATGTACAGCTTCTCGTCGTGGTACTGCATGGACAGCGCCGAGCCGCCCCCGGTCCCCAGCTTCCACAGCCGGGTGCCGTCCTGCGCGAAGCAGTACACCGAGGAGGCGGAGTCGCCCGCGAAGACGTACTGGCCGCCCGGGGCCGTGGCGCAGGAGTACACGACGGTGTCGCACCGGTACACGGCCTCGATACGGCCGGTCTCCTTGTCCAGGCGCTGGACCACCCGGCGGTCGGTGCCCGCGTACACCGCGTCGTCCTCCTGCCAGCCGAAGAGCACCGCGCCGGTGGTGGCGGTGTGCCACCGCTCGCCGCTGCCGTCGGGGTGGTAGGCCGTGACGCCGCGCTGGTGGCCGTGGTAGACGGCGCGGTCGTCGCGGCGGACCATCCAGGCGTGGCCACCGGCGCTCTTGCGTGACCACTGGAACTCGTCCTCGTGGTCGATGACCGTCAGTCCGCCGTTGCGGTCGGCGACGTTCAGGACGCCCTCATGGATGTCGAGCCAGAAGATGTCGACGCTGGCCGCGATCTCGTAGGCGGCGAAGGGCAGTTTGGAGGACAGGTCGTAGACCGTGCCGTCGTCACACCCCGCGTAGATCCAGAAGTCGTCGGCGACCAGGCACTTCACCCCGTCCGGCAGCTGGTAGCGGGCCAGCACCTCGCCGTCGTGTCCCAGGGTGTAGACGTCTCCGGCCTGGTTGCCGACCCAGCAGCGGTCCTGGTCGATGTGGATGCCGAACGCGGCCGCACCGGTACGGAACCGCCACAGCACCGGCGCGACCGAGCGCGCCGTCGAGGGGGCCGAGGTCACCTGGCGCCGCGTCACCGGCCGCGCGGCGCGCTGGCCCCGCACCGCCGGCGCGTACCCCTTGCGTACCTTCTCGCCGATCTTCTTCGCGGCCGCGGCCTGCGCCTTCTGCGCCGTGGGGAAGGTGGAGGTCTGGAGCTGTCCGGCCGCGCCGATGCGGCCGTAGCGCACCGACACGACGGTGCCGTCCACCGTGACCTCATAGAACTTGTGTGCTCCACCGCCCTCTTGAGACAGCTCCAGATACGTCGTCGACCGAGACACGGCAGACCCCTCCCACGGACAGGAAACGGTGGGCGACTCCGTGGTCGTCCACTGCTACGAACCGTACGGGCGACCACTGACAACGCCCGGCCGGCCGCTCCCGCCTCACCCTCGGCGCAGCCGGGACAAGGACTTTCGGACCCGGTCCCGGGCCTTGGCCCACCGTGGGAACCGCTCCCTCCGCTCCTGCGCGTACCGGTCCAACTCCTCCATCAGCCGCCGCGACCGGTGGTCCATGTCGAGCTCGTCCAGGATCCGGTCGACCTCGGCCAACAGCGCTCCGTGGAGCTGCCACTGACGGGGGTGCTGTTGGATGCGGAACAGCAGCAATTCGGCGACGTCGTCGCGGCTGGCGTTGGCTTTGGCGAGCTCAGCCGCGAGGCGCGCCTCGGCCTCCTCGGCGTTGGCACTGACCTGGGTGGTGACCAGGGCGGCGAAGCTCTGGACGGCCTGGGAGAGATGGCCGAAGAGGGCTTGGAGCCCCGCGGCCACCTCGGGTGGGAAGAGCGGCTCGTCGGTGCGGTGTTTGGCCAGGTCGGTGAGGGTGCGGGCGAGTACGCGCAGGACGACGGTGCAGATTTCCAGGGTGTCCAGGCCGGTGCGGAGCACGATGCGGTGCAGCAGCCCCTCACGGACCCGCGGGTTGAGGCGGAGGCTGTCCTCCGCCTGCCGGAGCGAGGCGTCGACCTGGGAGATGTCCTGGTCGAGGCGGCGTGCCTCGTGGAGCCGGGCGGCGGCGCGGGCGACGGGGATGTGCTCGGTGAGCTCGTCGCTGATGTGCAGCAGCAGGGTCCGCAGCCGACGGGCGAGGTCCTCGATGGACTCGCCGGCGGTGCGCACATAGACCGGGGGTGCCAGCAGGAAGTTGAAGAGCAGCCCCACCACCGCTCCGATCAGTGTCTCCACCACCCGGTCCCAGGCGGTGTCGGAGACCTGGGTGACGCCCAGGACCAGCATGGCGCTGATCGCCACCTCGGGGACGAACTCGTCGACGCGCACCAGATGCCCCGCGGCGAGCGAGGCGAGGATGATCAGCGCCAGGCTCCACCAGGTCAGGCCGACCATGACGCTGAAGGCGATCGCGATGAGCACCCCGGCGACCACCGAGTTCACCCTGCGGATGCCGGTGGTGAGGGTGGCGTAGAGGGTGACCTGGACGACGAGCAGCGCGGTGAGCGGGGCGGTCAGCGGGACCGGCTCGCGGCTGAGCTGGAGCGCCACCACGTAGGAGATGGTCGCGGCCGCGGTGGAGCGCAGCGCCTGGGCCACGACGGGGGTGGTGCCGCGGCGCACCAGCTCGGCCACGGGCTCGGTCACCTCACGTACTTCACGCACGCACTGGCTCTTCCCGCATACGTGCCGTGGCGACACCTGGCGGGCCGTCGACACGCCTCGCGGAGGTCGGCCGAACGGCCGTCACACGGCGTCCGCCAACGCCAGCAGTCGGGTGACCGTGTTCCAGTTGCGGGCGGTGACCGTGACGCCCAGCCGCATCCCGAGGATCTTCTCGGCCAGTTTGGAGCGGCCCAGCCCGTTCGGGCAGTGCAGATAGAGCTCCCGGCCGATGAGCCGGAACTCGTCCGGGGCGTAGGCGGCCCGGTCCAGGGCGTCCAGCGGCGCGGTGTCGGCGGGGACGTCCGACAGGAAGACCACGTGCAGGGTCTTGGGCTCGGCCGCGGCCGCCGGGTAGGGGTTGGCGGTGACGACGGCCGCCAGCTCGTCGCGGGTGCGCACCATGACGGGCACGGGGAAGCCCATGTCCGCGGCGATGCGGTCCTCGATCGCGCGGGCGGTCCGCTCGGGCGGCGTGCCCGGGTCGGCGAAGACGACGTTGCCCGACTGGAGGTAGACGGTGACGTCCCGGTATCCGAGCGCCTGCATCAGCTCGCGCTGTCGTGCCATGGGGAACTTCTTGTTGCCGCCGACGTTGATGCCGCGCAACAGTGCGATCTGGCGTGTCATTCTTCGTACCGTAGCCCAGGCATCATGGGGGAGTGCGGCTCGAAGCGATCTCCTGGGAACGGCTGACCCGGCTCGTCACCGACCACCTCATGGGCTTGGAGGCCGCCGACGGTGGGCCCTGGTTGCGGGTGGCCGTCGACGGACCGCCGGCGGCGGACACCGGGGAGCTGGCGGGGCGGCTGGCCGAGGCGTTGCGGCTGCGGGGGCGGCCGGGGCTGGTGGTCGCGGCGAGCGGCTTCTGGCGGCCCGCGTCGCTGCGCTTCGAGCACGGGCGGCGGGACGTCGAGGCGTACTACGACGGGTGGCTGGACACCGGTGCGCTGTGGCGGGAGGTCTTCACGCCCCTCGAGCCGGGCGGCACCGGTCGAGTGCTGCCCGACCTGTGGGATCCCGAGGCCGACCGCGCCACCCGCAGCCCCTACGCCGAACTACCGCCCGGAGGGGTGTTGTTGCTGCACGGCGCGCTGCTGCTCGGGCACTGGTTCCCGTTCGACCTCTCCGTCCATCTGCGGCTGTCCCCGGCGGCCCTCGCGCGGCGCACCGGCGAGGACGAGCGGTGGACGCTGCCGGCCTTCGCCCGCTACGAGGAGGAGATACGGCCGGGCGAGGCCGCCGACGTGGTCGTGCGGGCCGACGATCCGCGCCACCCGGCCTGGAGCGGGCTCGGCTAGACCCGGAGCGGGGCTCGGCCCGTCCTCTCCAGGGTCGTGGCGGCACCGGGCCGGCGGCCGCGCGGGGCGCGGCGGGCTAGAACAGCGGTTGCGGCAGCACGCCCTCCAGCGCCAGCAGGAGGCGCTTGGTCTCCAGACCCCCGCCGAAGCCGCCGATGCCGCCGTCGCTCTCCACGACGCGGTGGCAGGGCACGACGACCGGCAGCGGGTTGCCGCCCATGGCCATGCCGACGGCCCGCGCGGCGCCGGGCTCGGCGATCCGGTCGGCCAGGTCCTGGTAGCCGACCACCGTCCCGTAGGGGACGTGGGCGGCCAGCGCACGCAGCACGCGGCGGTTGAAGCCGGTGGTCAGGGACCAGTCGAGGGGGACGGTGAACGTCCGCGCCTTCCCCGAGAAGTAGGCCGTGAGCTGGCGTATCGCCTCGGCGAGGTGGGCGGAGGCGGCGCCGGCGGAGGGATCGCCCACGGCCCGGTCGCCCGCGGAGGCGTCGTCCTTCGGGGCGCGGTCGCCCTTCGCCTCGGGGACGCCCTGCGCCTCGGGGACGCCCTCCCGACCGGGGGCGACCGGAGGCGATCCGAGCCGCCGGGTGAGGCGCTCCACCGACGCGGCGGCGGTCCGCTCGTCGGCGTGGAAGACCACGCTGACCAGGCCCTGCTCGGTCGCTCCGAGAAGCAGCGGGCCGATCGGGGTGTCCAGGACCGCCCAGGTCCAGACGCGGGAGTCGCTCGCGGATTCCGTCACGCCCTTCAGCGTAGGCGGGGGCACCGACAACGCCCCCGCCCACGCGCGTGCCTCCCGGGCGTGACGGTCCGCTACGCGGCGTCCAGGGCGTCCCTGATGACGTCCGGCTTGTTGGTGATGACCCCGTCCACGCCGGCCCACGCGAGCTTGACCGCGGTCGGGCCGTCGTCCACGGTCCAGGTGAAGACCTGGAGCGGCCGGCCGTGGGCGCCCCGCACCGCGTGGATCGCGGCGACGTACTCCGGGGTGACCGCCTTGTGGTTCGGGTTGATCTGGTCGGCGAAGGCCGCGTAGGTCGGGAGGTCGGCGACGGCCGGGGCGCCCAGGAAGCCGGTCCGCACCTCCGGCCGCAGCTCGTGGACCGTCCGGACCGACCCGGCGCTGAACGACTGGATGATCAACCGGCGCTTGATGTGGGAACGGTCCAGCCAGCCCTCGCGGCGCAGCAGCCGGAGGGTCTGCCGCTCGACGCCGGGGTACAGCTCGGGGGCCTTGAGCTCCATCAGCAGGCTCTGCCCGTTGTCCTCCACCGTCTCCATGTAGTCCTCCAGCGTGGGCACCGGCTCGCCCGCGAACTCCGGGCCGAACCAGCTGCCCGCGTCCAACTGTTCGATCTCCTCGGCGGTGAATTCGGAGACCTTCCAGGGCGCCCGGCCGGGGAAGACCTGCTCCACGTCGGTGGTCCGGCTGAGCGTGGTGTCGTGCATGATGATCAGCTCGCCGTCCTTGGTGCGCTGCACGTCGTTCTCCACCCATCTGATCCCCCGCTCGGCCGCCTCGTCCACGGCGGCCAGGGTGTTCTCGGGGGCGTAGGCGGAGGCGCCGCGGTGCGCCACGGCGACCGGGGCGTGCGTACGCGCGGTGGCCGCCCGTGCGGTCAGCGTGTCGGACGCCGAGGCGGCGGCGGGCCGCGCCAGCGCGGTGGCGGGGAGGAAGAGCGTGGACATACCCAGGAGGGCGCCGGCGAGGGCGGCGGCGGGGCGGACGCGCATACGGACTCCTCACGTCGTCGGTGGGCCGGACCCGCAGAGGGTGCCAGGAGTGGCGGACCGCGGGACAGGTGGCGGATGGTCGGATCGTGGCCGGGAATGTGCGGTACGACCTGCCGCACCGCGCTGAGCAGGCACGGCGGCCCCGGGGCGGCGGGGGCGGCGGACCCGGGAAACCCCGGAAAGGGCGAACGGGTGAACGCGCCGCCGACCGGCCGCCGGCGGCGGGGGACCGGAGGGCACCCGTATGCGACCGACTCCCGTCCGGTGCCGAGCCGGTCGACTCGACGTCGTGTCCCGGCCGCGGCCGCGGGGCGGGCGGTGGGCCGTTGTCAGTGCCGGGTCGTACGGTGGTTCCATGCGGCCCGTATCCCAGATCGAACGCAAGGTGGCGCCCTTCGAGGTCGTCAGCCCCTTCCAGCCCAGCGGTGACCAGCCGACCGCCATCGCCGACCTGGAGCGGCGCATCCGCGCCGGCGAGAAGGACGTGGTCCTGCTCGGGGCGACCGGCACCGGAAAGTCCGCGACCACCGCGTGGATGATCGAGAAGCTGCAGCGGCCGACGCTCGTCATGGCACCCAACAAGACCCTCGCCGCCCAGCTCGCCAACGAGTTCCGCGAGCTCATGCCGAACAACGCGGTGGAGTACTTCGTCTCGTACTACGACTACTACCAGCCCGAGGCGTACGTCCCGCAGTCCGACACCTACATCGAGAAGGACTCCTCCATCAACGAGGAGGTCGAGCGGCTGCGCCACTCGGCGACGAACTCCCTGCTCACCCGGCGCGATGTGGTCGTGGTGGCCTCCGTGTCCTGCATCTACGGCCTGGGCACGCCCCAGGAGTACGTCGACCGGATGGTGCCGCTCAAGGTCGGCGACGAGATCGACCGGGACCAGCTGCTGCGCCGGTTCGTCGACATCCAGTACACGCGCAACGACGTGGCGTTCACCCGCGGCACCTTCCGGGTGCGCGGCGACACCATCGAGATCTTCCCGGTCTACGAGGAGCTCGCGGTCCGGATCGAGATGTTCGGCGACGAGATCGAGGCGCTGTCCACGCTGCACCCGTTGACCGGCGAGGTCATCTCCGACGACGAGGAGCTGTACGTCTTCCCGGCCAGCCACTACGTCGCCGGGCCCGAGCGCATGGAGCGGGCCATCACCGGGATCGAGCGCGAGCTGGAGACGACGCTGGCCCGGATGGAGAAGCAGGGCAAGCTCCTCGAGGCCCAGCGGCTGCGGATGCGGACCACCTACGACATCGAGATGATGCGTCAGATCGGCACCTGCTCCGGCATCGAGAACTACTCGCTGCACATCGACGGCCGCGAGTCCGGCACCCCGCCGCACACCCTGCTCGACTACTTCCCGGACGACTTCCTGCTGGTCATCGACGAGTCCCATGTCACCGTGCCGCAGATCGGCGCGATGTACGAGGGCGACGCGTCGCGCAAGCGCACCCTGATCGAGCACGGCTTCCGGCTGCCCTCGGCGCTCGACAACCGCCCTCTGAAGTGGGAGGAGTTCCTGGAGCGCGTCGGGCAGACGGTCTACCTCTCGGCGACCCCGGGGCCCTACGAACTGTCGCGCGGCGACGGCTTCGTGGAGCAGATCATCCGGCCGACCGGCCTGGTCGACCCGGAGGTCGTGGTCAAGCCCACCCAGGGCCAGATCGACGACCTCGTCCACGAGATCCGTGCCCGCACCGAGAAGGACGAGCGCGTCCTGGTGACCACCCTCACCAAGAAGATGGCCGAGGACCTCACCGACTACTTCCTGGAGCTGGGCATCCAGGTGCGCTATCTGCACAGCGACGTCGACACGCTGCGCCGGGTGGAGCTGCTGCGAGAGCTGCGCGCCGGCGAGTTCGACGTGCTCGTCGGCATCAACCTGCTGCGTGAGGGCCTGGACCTGCCCGAGGTCTCCCTGGTGGCGATCCTGGACGCGGACAAGGAGGGGTTCCTGCGTTCGGGCACCTCGCTGATCCAGACGATCGGCCGTGCGGCGCGCAACGTGTCCGGTCAGGTCCATATGTACGCCGACAAGGTCACGGCGGCGATGGCGAAGGCCATCGACGAGACCAACCGCCGCCGCGCCAAGCAGATCGCCTACAACAAGGCGAACGGCATCGACCCACAGCCGCTGCGCAAGAAGATCGGCGACATCGTCGCGACCATCGCGCGCGAGGAGATCGACACCAGGGAGTTGCTGGGCTCGGGGTACCGCAAGGCCGACCAGGCGGCGGGCGGCAAGGGGAAGGCGCAGCCGAAGGCCCCGGTGCCGGCGCTGGCCGCCCACAAGAAGGGCGGCAAGGGCGGCAAGGGCGGCGCCGAGGTGGTGCCGACCGATCGTCCGGCCGCCGAACTGGCCGAACTGATCGAGGAGATGACCGCGCGGATGCGGGCGGCCGCCGCGGAGCTCCAGTTCGAGGTCGCGGCGCGGCTGCGTGACGAGGTGGCGGAGCTGAAGAAGGAGCTGCGGCAGATGCAGGAGGCCGGGCTCTCCTGACCGTCGTGTCCGGGGGTGACCGTGTCCAGGGGGGACCGAGTCCGGGGGCCGACGGCGGTGTGCGGGGCGGGACACGGGCCCTGGAGGCGGATCGACGGCAGGCGGGTCGGGGGCGCGGTGCCGGCCGGGGGATGAGGGGGAGACGCGTGGAGCCGCGGCCGTGGGAGCCGACGCCCCGGGGAGCGCGGCGTCCCCCACGGCGGGGGTCGAGCTCCGCGTACGGCGGGGAGTGTTCGGGGTCTTTCCGGCGCGAGCCCTCGGGCCTGCGTCGAGCCCCGCGTACGGCGGGGAGTGTTTCAAGAACGACACAAACCCCGGCCGGGCGGTCCTGCCAGGCTCCGGGAGTGCTTAGGGTTCTGACAGGGCCGCACAAGACAGGCGGCCACGGGGAAACGAGAAACGAGAGTAGGGGCAGCACGTGACGGTCAACATGTCCAAGGGACAGTCCATCAGCCTGCAGAAGGCCGACGGTGGCACCCTGACCGCGGTGCGTATGGGACTGGGGTGGCAGGCCGCCGCCCGCCGGGGGCTGTTCGGGTCCCGCACTCGGGAGATCGACCTCGACGCGTCGGCCGTGCTGTTCGCCAGCGGGCAGCCGACGGACGTGGTCTTCTTCCGCCACCTGGTCAGTGACGACGGCTCGGTGCGGCACACCGGTGACAACCTGGTCGGCGGCGTCGGCCAGGGCGGCGACGACGAGGCGATCCTCGTCGACCTCCAGCGCGTTCCGGTCCACATCGACCAGATCGTCTTCACGGTGAACTCCTTCACCGGTCAGTCCTTCACCGAGGTGCAGAACGCCTTCTGCCGCCTCGTCGACGAGACCAACGGCCAGGAGCTGGCGCGCTACACCCTCACCGGCGGCGGGCAGTACACCGCGCAGATCATGGCGAAGGTGCAGCGGGTCGGCGGCGGCTGGCAGATGAAGGCTCTGGGCGAGCCGGCCAACGGCCGCACCTTCCAGGACCTGATGCCGCACATCGTGCCCCACCTGTAAGCCGCGACGGGCCACGTCGACGGCCCGTGAGCGACCGTGGTGACCGGCCCGGCGGCGAACGATCGTCGCCGGGCCGGTGGGCACTCACGACAGAGATCCTCGCGGTCGCACCCGCGGTCCCACGACCCACCGTGCGAACGCGAGCAGGACGAACCACACGTACGACGCGTACGAGCGCGCGTACGAGACGCAGCAAGGGAGCGCAGCGATGACGGCCGAGCTGGTCCGGGGGCAGAACCACCCACTGCCTCAGACCCGTTTGGAGATCCGGGTCTCGGCGGGCAAACCGATCGTGGCCGGGGCGACGCTCGCCGATGAGCAGGGCCGCATACTCGGCGCCGAATGGATCGCCCATCCGGCCGCGCCCCAACTGCCCGGGATCGAGGTGTCCAAGCAGGCCGCCGCCGACCACCGGCTCGCCGTCGACCTCGACGCGCTGCCCGAGAACAGCCACCGGGTCATCGTGCTGCTCGCCCTGCCGACCGGCGTGGGCGGCCCGGTGACCTTCGGCGCCTTCGCGGCCCCCTCCGTCGCCGTCACCGGGCTGGACGGCACCGAGATCGCGAGCTTCACCGTCACCGGCCTGGACGCGGAGTCCGCTGTCGTGGCCCTGGAGCTCTACCGCAGGCAGGGCGCCTGGAAGGTGCGCGCCGTCGGGCAGGGGTACGCGGGCGGCCTGGCCGCCATGCTCCAGGACCAGGGGCTGGCGGACGCCGCGCAGCTCGCCGCGCGGATCAACGACGCGGTCGCTCAGGGCATGGCCCGCTCCGTCGCCCAGCCCCCGCCGCGCTCCGGACCCGAGGGCCGGGTCCGTACGGCCACGGCGGGCGGCAGCACCTCATCCGACCCGGCCCCGGGCGCCGACACCGGCGGGCAGCCGTCCAACGGCGGGCCGGTCCCGCCGCCGTCGTCGGGCGGGCCGGTCGACTACCGGCATCCCGGCCGTCGCACCGCGGCCCCGCCGGCTCCGGCGCCGACCGCACCGCCCGCCCAGCCGGGGCAGCCCGCGCCGCCGGTGGCCGGCGACGCCACCGGCTGGACCATGGACGAGCGGCTCTACAACCAGGTGTGGGGCATGTTCGAGGACCTGGCCCGGACCACCGCCGCCTACCGCAGCGCCGTCGACTTCGCCGACTCCCGCATGGAGCAGGAGCTGGACCGGGTGCTCTCCGACCCGCGGACCCGCGTCGGCCCGGCGGCCGACGCCGCCCGCGCGGAGGCCCGCGACAAGCACACCTCCCTGGTCGAACAGGCCCGCGCGGTCCTGGACCGGGACCTGGCGCAGCTCGCCGCCGAGGCCGAGGTCGTGGAGCCGGCCCTGCCGCCCGCGTACGCCCGGTGGGACAGCCCGGTCTGGCACGGCTACGAGGTGCCGATGGAGATCCCGATGGCGCTGCGCCTGGGCGATCTGCATCTGCCGGAGCGCACGGACCTGCGCATCCCCATGCTGGTCCGGCTGCCGCTGGAGCGCGGGCTGTGGATCGACAGCGGCCGCGGCGGCTCGCCCGAGGCGGCGCTGGTGGACTCCGGCGAGCTGCGCCGGATGGCGCTGGACACCGCGGTGGCGCTGGCCGCGCGGTTGTTGGCCGTGTACCCGGTGGACGAGTTCTCGCTGCATGTGATCGACCCGGCCGGCTCGGACGCCGCGGCGCTCCAGCCGCTGTCGGACTCCGGCGCGCTGCGCCAGCCGCCGGCGGCCGGAGCCCAGGGGGTGACCGCGACGCTGGCCGCCCTGACCCAGCGGGTCGACCTGGTGCAGATGGCCATCCGCAGCGGCGCCACCGACGCCCTGCCGCCCGACCTGGACCTGGCCCAGCAGCTGCTGATCGTCAACGACTTCCCGCACGGCTTCGACGACCGTGCCGTCACCCAGCTGCGCTACCTCGCCGACGAGGGGCCGTCGGTGGGGGTGCACCTGATGATGGTGGCCGACCGGGAGGACGCCCGGGCCTACGGGCCGGTGCTGGACCCGCTGTGGCGCGCGCTGCTGCGGATCACTCCGGTCCCGGACGACCACCTGGCCGACCCCTGGGTCGGGCACGCCTGGACATATGAGCCCGCGCTGGTCCCCGCCGGCAGCGAGGTGCTGCGGCGGGTGTTGGCGCAAGTGGCCCAAGCGCGGCAAGCATACGGGCGGTGACCTGCGCTTTTACACTTTCCTTTACTCTTCCTTGGGCTTTCCTGTACTCTCCTTTGCAACGGAGGGGAGTACTCCTACCGCGGCGTACCCGTCACCACGGATCACAGTGATCCCGGGGCGCCGGCCCGTGCCGTCATCGGCGTCACGGGCGGAAGAGACCTCCGGCAGCGAACGACACGCTGAAACTGCCGTACGAATGCCGGAGGACCCGTGGACGTCTCCATGACCCTGTGGGCGCTGACCATCCTTGGTCTGTGCGCCCTGATCGCCGTCGACTTCTTCATAGGCGGCCGCAAGCCGCACGAGGTCTCCATCAAGGAGGCCGGGATCTGGACCGCCGTCTGGATCGCCCTGGCCGGGCTCTTCGGGCTCGGCCTCTTCCTCTTCGCGGGCGGCCAGCCCTCGGGTGAGTTCTTCGCCGGCTTCATCACCGAGAAGTCGCTGAGCGTCGACAACCTCTTCGTCTTCGTGCTCATCATGGCGAAGTTCGCGGTGCCCTCCATCTACCAGCAGCGGGTTCTGATGGTGGGTGTGCTCATCGCCCTAGTGCTGCGCGCCGTGTTCATCGCCGGCGGTGCCGCGATCGTCTCGACCTTCTCCTGGGTCTTCTACATCTTCGGCGCGTTCCTCGTCTGGACCGCCTGGAAGCTCATCCAGGAGGCGCGGGCCGACGAGGAGGAAGAGGACTTCGAGGAGAACCGCTTCCTGAAGATGGTCGAGCGGCGCTTCCCGTCCACCGACAAGTACCACGACACCAAGCTGTTCATCGTCGAGAACGGCAAGCGCCTGATGACGCCGATGCTGATCGTCATGCTGGCGATCGGCACCACCGACGTCCTCTTCGCGCTGGACTCGATCCCCGCCATCTTCGGTCTCACCCAGGACCCGTACATCGTCTTCACGGCCAACGCCTTCGCGCTGATGGGTCTGCGACAGCTGTACTTCCTGATCGGCGGGCTGCTGAAGAAGCTGGTGCACCTCTCCTACGGGCTGTCGGTGATCCTCGGCTTCATCGGCGTGAAGCTGGTGCTGCACGCGCTGCACGAGTCCGGGGTGCACGTCCCGGAGATCAGCATCCCGGTCTCCCTGGGCGTCATCTGCGCCGTCCTCGTCGTCACCACCATCACCAGCCTGTACGCCTCGAAGAAGCAGGCCGCCCAGGAGGCCCTGGAGGGCGCGGGTGCCGCGGCCGCCGGCCCGGTGGGTGTGGAGTCGGGCGAGGGCCCCGGCGCCAAGGAGAAGGACAGCGTCGACGTCTGACGCCGGTCACCGCGGGACCGCCCGACCGGCGGTCCCGCGGACCGGCCCGGACGCCGGTGTGCCGGCGCCCGGCGATCCCCGGAAGCCCGAGGCCCGGAAGGGCGGAGGCTCCGCGAGCTCAGGCAGCCGCCTCCCCGGCCAGTTCGGCCCGTGGGAGGCGGTCGCGCGTCTCACAGGTCTCCGGGAGCAGCGCGAAGCAGCCGAGGCTGAACAGCGCGATGGCGGTGAGATAGCCCGCCACCCCCCAGGGCGTCCCCTCGCCGCTGGAGAACGAGGTCGCCGCGACGGGGGTCAGCGCGCCGCCGAGCACCCCCGCCAGGTTGTAGCCGACCGCAGCGCCCGTGCAGCGCACCCGCGGCTCGTACAGCTCAGGCAGATAGGCGCCGGTCACGGCGAACATCAGGACGAACGCCAGCAGCGCGCCGAGGAAGCCGAGGAACATCAACGCCGGTCGGCCGGTGTGCAACAGCGCGACCAGCGGGAACATCCACAGGGCGGACGCCGCGGAGCCCAGCAGACACAGCGGGCGCCGCCCGAACCGGTCGCCGAGGTGCGCGACCAGCGGGGTGAGCGCGCCCTTGACGGCGACGGCCGCCATGATGAGACCGAGCATCACCGTGCGGTCGACCCCGAGGCGCTCCGTGCCGTAGGCCAACGACCAGGTGGTCACCGCGTAGAACACGGCGTATCCCACGGCGAGCCCGCCGGCGGTGAGCAGCAGCAGTCGCCAGTGGCGGCGCACCACCTCGGCCATGGGCGCGTCGGCCCGCTCGCCGCGCTGGGCGAGCTCCCGGAACTGCGGCGTCTCGCTGAGCCGGGTGCGCAACAACAGGCCCAAGGCGGCCAGCACGCCGCCCACCCAGAACGGCACCCGCCAGCCCCAGGAGCGGAACTGCGCGTCGGTCAGCGACAGGGACAGCGCCAGCAGCACCCCGTTGGCGATCAGGAAGCCGACGGCCGGGCCGATCTGCGGAAAGCTGGACCACAGCGCGCGGCGCCGCGCGGGCGCGTGTTCGGCGGTGAGCAGCACCGCCCCGCCCCACTCCCCGCCCAGCCCCAGCCCCTGGAGGAAGCGCAGCATGGTCAGCAGAACGGGCGCGGCGACCCCGATCGTGTCGTAGTCCGGCACACAGC
Organism: Streptomyces sp. LX-29; assembly: GCF_029541745.1. Classification (NCBI taxonomy): domain Bacteria; kingdom Bacillati; phylum Actinomycetota; class Actinomycetes; order Kitasatosporales; family Streptomycetaceae; genus Streptomyces; species Streptomyces sp. LX-29. The sequence continues at coordinate 6,179,958 of NZ_CP089746.1, forward strand.
CGACCGCGACGGTGGCGGCGCCGGTCAGGAGCAGCGAGGCGATGAGCACCGGACGTCGGCCGTGGCGGTCGCCGATGTGCCCGAAGACGATCGAGCCGAGCGGGCGGGCGAGGAAGCCGACGGCGAAGGTGCCGAAGGCGGCGAGCGTGGCCGCGAGCGGGGAGGCGCCCGGGAAGAAGAGCGGGCCGAAGACCAGCGCGGCGGCGCTGCCGTAGATGAAGAAGTCGTAGAACTCGATGGCGGTGCCGGCCAGGGACGCCGCGGCGAGGCGCGTCATGGACGGCGACTGATCGTCGCGCATGACGCACCAACTACCCGCGCGCGCCCCTGGTTACGGACCGGGAAGGGGTGATGTCAGGGCGTGTGGTGGCGCATCGGCACAGGCGCCGTGCTACCAGCCGCGCTCACGCCATTCGCCCAGGTGCGGACGCTCGGCGCCGAGCGTGGTGTCGTCGCCGTGGCCGGGGTACACCCAGGTCTCGTCGGAGAGCTGGCCGAAGAGCTTGGTCTCGACGTCGTCGATGAGGCTCGCGAACGCCTCCGGGTCGTTGTGCGTGTTGCCGACACCGCCGGGGAAGAGGCAGTCGCCGGTGAAGACATGCGCGTGGCCGTGCGGGTCGTCGTAGACCAGCGCGATGCTGCCCGGGGTGTGACCGACCAGGTGGCGGGCGGTGAGCTCCACCCGCCCGACACGGATGGTGTCACCGTCGTCGACCAGCACGTCGGTGGGGACCGGAATGCCCTCGGCGTCGTGCCGCCCCGCGTAGGTGGTCGCGCCCGTCGCGTCCACCACCTCGCGCAGCGCCTGCCAGTGGTCGCCGTGCTGGTGGGTGGTGACGACGGAGGCGATGCCGCCCTCGCCGATCAGGGTGAGCAGCGTCTGAGGCTCGGCGGCGGCATCGATCAGCAACTGCTCGTCCGTGGCGCGGCAGCGCAACAGATAGGCGTTGTTGTTCATCGGGCCGACCGCCACTTTAGAGATCATCAGGTCCGGCAGCTCGTGCACTTCCGCAGGTCCGCCGACCTTGACCGCTCCGCTGTACGTCATGAGATCAGCCTAGCGGCGGCAGCGCGGGCAGCACGGGGGCCGGGCAGGACAGCGCGGCCCCGTCGCCGCGGCCGGTGAGCCAGCCCAGCAGGTCGGCGGGGGAGCCGGTCACGGTGAGTCGCGGGCCGTCGGCGCGGCCGGTGTCCCGGACCGGGCCGTCGCCCGTGGCGGCCAGCCGGAGCGGCGGGACGTCCGGGTGCCCGGCGAACTTCACGGTGGTCAGGAAGTCGAGCTCCTGGGTCACGAAGCCGGCGGGCAGGTCCGCCAGGGTGTAACCGAGGTCGAGGTCGACATGGTGGAGCTCGACCTCCACCAGCCGCCGAAAGGGCAGCCGGGCGGCCTGCTCGACCACACCGCGGCGCATGGCGACCTCCGCCGACCACCGGTCGCGGGGGAGCGCCGCTGCCGCCGCGTTGAAGCGGAAGGCGCTGGTGCGCAGGTCGTCGAGGTGGACGGCGAGCGGGCGGGAGGCGTCGCGCTCGATGTCGGCGTCGCGCGCCTCCTCGCTGGCGTACATGGGGATCTTCTCGCCGGTGCGCGCCGAGACCAGCAGATTGGTGAGAGCGTCGGCGTTGCGGGCCAGATGCGCCAGGAGGTGGCCGCGGGTCCAGCCCGGCAGCGAGGAGGGCTCGGCGACCGCGGTGTCCTCCAGCGTGGCCACCGCGGAGAGCAGCCGGTCGGTGGCCCCCTGGACCGCAGAGGCGTCGCGCGCGTAGTCCGCGTAGTCACTCATGGTGCGACCGTAGCCCCGCCACTCCTTCGAGTGAAGCTGTCTGACTTCCCCCGCAAATCGAATGTGCGTGCTATAGGCTCGGTGTGCTGCATCCTTAAAGAACATCGCCGTAGCGCCCCTACTCTGGATCGGGGGGTGCGGCGCACCCCACACCTCTCTCAAGAAAGGTGCCGACCGGCGTGGCCGACCGTCTCATCGTCCGTGGCGCTCGCGAGCACAACCTCAAGAACGTCTCGCTCGACCTCCCCCGCGACTCCCTGATCGTCTTCACCGGGCTGTCGGGGTCGGGTAAGTCCTCCCTCGCGTTCGACACGATCTTCGCCGAGGGGCAGCGCCGCTACGTCGAGTCGCTCTCCTCCTACGCGCGGCAGTTCCTGGGCCAGATGGACAAGCCCGATGTGGACTTCATCGAGGGCCTGTCCCCCGCCGTCTCCATCGACCAGAAGTCGACCTCGCGCAACCCGCGCTCGACGGTCGGCACCATCACCGAGGTCTACGACTACCTCCGACTTCTCTTCGCCCGCATCGGCAAGCCGCACTGCCCCGAGTGCGGACGGCCCATCGCCCGCCAGTCCCCGCAGGCGATCGTCGACAAGGTGCTGGAGCTGCCCGAGGGCAGCCGCTTCCAGGTGCTGTCCCCGCTGGTCCGGGAGCGCAAGGGCGAGTTCATCGACCTCTTCTCCGACCTCCAGACCAAGGGCTACAGCCGCGCCCGGGTGGACGGCGAGACCATCCAGCTCAGCGACCCGCCCAAGCTCAAGAAGCAGGAGAAGCACACCATCGAGGTGGTGGTCGACCGCCTCACCGTCAAGGACAGCGCCAAGCGGCGGCTGACCGACTCCGTCGAGACCGCGCTCGGGCTCTCCGGAGGCATGGTCATCCTCGACTTCGTCGACCTCGACGAGGACGACCCGCAGCGCGAGCGGATGTTCTCCGAGCACCTCTACTGCCCCTATGACGACCTGTCCTTCGAGGAGTTGGAGCCGCGCTCCTTCTCCTTCAACTCGCCCTTCGGCGCCTGCCCGGAGTGCACCGGCATCGGCACCCGGATGGAGGTCGACCCGGAGCTGATCGTCCCGGACGAGGAGCGGTCCCTGGAGGAGGGGGCCATCCACCCCTGGTCGCACGGCCACACCAAGGAGTACTTCGGCCGGCTGGTCGGCGCGCTCGCCGACGCACTCGGATTCCGCACCGACATCCCCTGGGCGGGTCTCCCGCAGCGCGCCAAGAAGGCGCTGCTCCAGGGCCACAAGACGCAGATCGAGGTGCGCTACCGCAACCGGTACGGCCGGGAGCGGGCCTACACCACGGCCTTCGAGGGCGCCGTGCCGTTCGTGAAGCGGCGCCACTCGGAGGCGGAGAGCGACTCCAGTCGGGAGCGCTTCGAGGGCTATATGCGCGAGGTGCCCTGCCCCACCTGCGAGGGCACCCGACTCAAGCCGATCGTGCTCGCGGTCACCGTCCAGGGCCGCTCCATCGCGGAGGTCGCCGCGATGTCGATCAGCGACTGCGCCGACTTCCTGCGCGGGATGAAGCTGACCGCGCGGGAGAAGACCATCGCCGAGCGGGTCCTGAAGGAGGTCAACGAGCGGCTGAGGTTCCTGGTCGACGTGGGCCTGGACTATCTCTCGCTCAACCGCGCGGCGGGCACCCTGTCCGGCGGCGAGGCGCAGCGCATCCGGCTGGCCACGCAGATCGGCTCCGGCCTGGTCGGCGTGTTGTACGTGCTGGACGAGCCCTCCATCGGTCTGCACCAGCGCGACAACCACCGGCTCATCGAGACGCTGGTGCGGCTGCGGGACCTGGGCAACACGCTGATCGTCGTCGAGCACGACGAGGACACCATCAAGACCTCGGACTGGGTGGTGGACATCGGCCCCGGCGCCGGCGAGCACGGCGGCAAGGTGGTGCACAGCGGCCCGTTGAAGGAGCTGCTGAGCAACAAGGAGTCGATGACCGGCCAGTATCTGTCCGGTAAGAAGTCGATCGCCCTGCCGGAGATCCGCCGCCCCGTGAACGGCTCCCGCCGGCTCACCGTGCGCGGCGCCCGGGAGAACAACCTGAAGGACATCGATGTGTCCTTCCCGCTGGGGGTGTTCACCGCGGTCACCGGCGTCTCCGGCTCCGGCAAGTCGACGCTGGTCAACGACATCCTCTACACCCACCTGGCGCGGGAGCTCCAGGGTGCGAGGAACGTCCCGGGGCGCCACACCCGGGTGGACGGCGACGACCTGGTGGACAAGGTCGTGCACGTCGACCAGTCGCCCATCGGCCGCACCCCGCGGTCGAACCCGGCCACCTACACCGGCGTCTTCGACCACGTCCGCAAGCTCTTCGCGGAGACGATGGAGGCCAAGGTCCGCGGCTATCTGCCCGGCCGGTTCTCCTTCAACGTCAAGGGCGGCCGCTGTGAGAACTGCGCGGGCGACGGCACCATCAAGATCGAGATGAACTTCCTGCCGGATGTGTACGTGCCGTGCGAGGTCTGCCACGGTGCGCGCTACAACCGGGAGACCCTGGAGGTGCACTACAAGGGCAAGTCCATCGCCGAGGTGCTGGACATGCCGATCGAGGAGGCGCTCGACTTCTTCGAGGCCGTGCCGACGATCTCCCGCCATCTGCGCACGCTGCACGAGGTCGGCCTGGGGTACGTCCGGCTCGGCCAGTCCGCGCCGACGCTCTCCGGCGGTGAGGCCCAGCGCGTCAAGCTCGCCAGCGAGCTCCAGAAGCGGTCGACCGGGCGCACGGTCTACGTCCTGGACGAGCCGACCACGGGTCTGCACTTCGAGGACATCAGCAAGTTGATCAAGGTCCTCTCCGGTCTGGTCGACAAGGGCAACACGGTGATCGTCATCGAGCACAACCTCGATGTGATCAAGACGGCCGACTGGGTCGTGGACATGGGCCCCGAGGGGGGTAGCGGCGGCGGCCTGGTCATCGCCGAGGGCACCCCCGAGGAGGTGGCGTCGGTCCCGGCCAGCCACACCGGCAAGTTCCTGCGCGAGCTGCTCGGCGAGCGGGTGAGCGACGCGGACGCGGCGCCGGCGCGGGAGCCGGCGGCGAGGAAGAGCGCCCCGGCGAAGAAGGCCACCGCGTCGGCAGCCGGGAGGTCCACCGCGACGAAGGCCGCGGCGAAGAAGACGGCGGCGGTGAAGAAGACCAACGCCACGGCGGTCAGAAAGGCGGCCGAGGTCACCACCAAGCCGGCCGCCAAGAAGACGGCGACGCGGGCCAAGCGCGGCTAGCCCCGGCTCGGGCGCCCCGCGCGCTGACACCGCATCGGGCGCCCGGCGCCGGCCCACCCGAAGGGCTCGGCGTTGGGGCCCGCCCGAAAGGCGTGACGTGCGGGCCCGCCCGAGGGCTGGGTGGCCCGGCCGTCGCCGGGCCACGGCGGGAGCCGGGTGCCCGGTCAGCCGAGTTCGGCCGCGTAGGGGGGCTCCGCGCCCGGGCGGGAGCAGGTGACGGCGGCGGCGCGGGCGGCGAAGGCGAGGATGTCGCGCCAGACGTCCTCGTCCAGGCCGGCGATCGCGGCGGGGGAGAGCGCGTCATGGGCGGCCAGCTGGTGCAGCAGCGCGGCGTTGACCGTGTCGCCCGCACCGATGGTGTCCGCGACGGTGATCCGCTCGCCGGGCACGGTGACCGGACGGCCGCCGCGGGTCAGCACGGTGAGGCCCGCCCCGCCGCGGGTCAGCACCACGGCCGAGGGCCCCGCCGCCAGCCACTCCCGCGCTGCCGCTTCGAGGTCCTCGACGCCGTCGGCCAGCCAGGCGGCGTCCTCGACGGAGAGCTTCAACAGGGCGACGTGGGGCAGCCAGGACCGGAAGCGGGCGCGGTAGACGTCCGCGTCGGGGATGAGACCGGCACGGATGTTGGGGTCGAGCGCCGTGAAGAGGCCGCGTTCGGCCTCGCGCCGCAACAGCCTCTCGTAGGCGCTGGCGCCCGGTTCCAGCACCAGCGAGCAGGTCCCCAGGGAAAGGGCCGTCACGCTCGTCGGAAGGGCGTCGGGCAGCGCGAAGAGCCGGTCCGCGGTGCCCTCGGCGTAGAAGCCGTAGCCCGCCGATCCGTCCGCCCCGACGGCCGCGACCGCCAGCGTGGTCGGCTCCGGCCCGCGCTGCACCAGCGAGATGTCCACGCCGTCGGCGCGCAGCCCGTCCAGCAGCGCCTCGCCGAAAGCGTCCGTGGAGACCCTGGAACAGAACCCGGCGGGGGAGCCCAGGCGCCCCAGCGCCACGGCGGTGTTGTACGGGCCGCCGCCGCGTCGGGGGAGCAGCGCGGGCAGCCCGTGGTCCGGCGCGGCGGACGCGCCGGACGGCACGAGGTCGATCAGGGCTTCTCCGGCCACCACGATCACGGGCTGCGGTCCTTCCTGTCCGGCTCCGTCGACTCCGGCTCGGTCCACACCGCCGGTCGCCGCTGGTCGCCGCCATTCGTTGTCGGTCGTTGTCGGCTCCCGCGAGGGATCGCCGGAAGGTATCTCATCGGGGCGAGCCCGTAAACGCATGGGCGGGGCGGGCGCCGTGACGACGGCCGGTATCGTCGATCGGGTCGGCGCGCGTGCCCGACCGTGATCCACATGCCTGCCTCAGGAGCCCCCATGACCAGCCAGCCCGCCACCCGCCGAACCGTGCTGCGAGGGGCGGCACTGGCCGGAGCCGCCGGGCTCGGCGCAGCGGGCTGCGTGGGCGCCATCGGTAAGAAGGCGTCCCCGACTCCCACCGCCCCCGTGGAGCTGGGCGCGCCCAGCGAGGTTCCGGTCGGCGGCTCCAAGCTCTACCGCGAGGACCGCTTGGTGGTGACGCAGACCGCGAAGGGTGAGTTCAAGGCCTTCAGCGCGGTGTGTACGCACGCGGGCTGCGTGGTCCACGAGGTGGCGGACGGGAAGATCAACTGCACCTGCCACGGCAGCGAGTTCGACGCCGAGACCGGTGAGGTGCTCCAGGGGCCGGCCGTGGCCCCGCTCCCGTCCGTGCCGATCCGGACCAAGGGCGGCAAGCTGGTCGCCGGGCCGGACGCCTGAGTTCCGAAGGACCGAAGCCCCCGGAACCCTCGCGGTTCCCGTAGCTCAGGCGCGTCGACCGCGCCCGGGAGCTCGTAGGGCGCCGTAGGGGGGCCGCCAAGGGCCCGTACCGGCCGCGTGACGCCCCGACGCCGGGGTGAACATGGCGGAACCCGACCCGAGGCGTGGAACGGGCCGTGGGACGGGCGTGGAGTGCCGTCCCGCGGAGGCGCGCGCCCACCCGGGCCGGGGCCGGGGCCGACGCTCGGGCCGGCGCTGGGGCGCCGGCCACTCCGCCTGCCCCGCCCGGCCACTCCGCATGCTCCGCCCGGCCCGGCCACCAGGTGTGCCCGCTCGCCCCGGCCAGGGGCGCGGCTACTCCCAGTCCCAGGCGATGCCCAGGATGCCCGGGGGGACGTCCTGCTCGGCCAGGTGCACGATGCGGTGCTGTCCGGTCAGGGTGAGCTCCCGTTGTCCGCTGCGCGGGGCGTCGGCCGAGGCGCGGGCGAAGCGCCGGCAGCGGACGGGCAGGGCGGCGGCGTCGAAGCGCACCTGGAGCACGTACTGCCCGCCGGCGAAGCTGAAGCCGCGCACGTACTCCTCACTGGGCCCACCGGTGCCGTCCTCGAAGGCGTAACCGAAGACGTGGGTGTCCCCGGCGCGCAGCCGCGCGTCGAAGAGCAGCTCGGCGACGACCAGGATGCTCTCGGCGTCCCGGCGCACCCGCCCCACGCGGCAGTTCTCGGTCGCGTGGACGGCGACCCGCGCGGGGTCGCACCCGGGGTCTCCCTGGTGGATCGCGAGGTAGCGGTCCACACCGTCCCGGTGGGCCCGCACCACGTGCTGTGATTCGCGCCCGCACAGCTCACGCCGCGTTCCGATGCGCACCCGTTCCAGGTGGCACACGGTGTGCAGCCCGCCGTCCAGCGGTGCGTCCAGGTCGGCGAGCAGCCGTTCCAGGACGCCGGACACCTGGAGCAGGGTGCGGTACGGGCGAGTGGCCGGGCGCGGGGTGGGGACGCCCGTCGGTTCCAGCAGCCGGGTGAGCGCGTGGGCGGGCAGCTCCAGCACCTCCTCCAGGGCCCGGACCGCCCGCAGCGACTCCGGGCGGCGCGGCCGTCGCGCGCCGTGCTGCCAGTAGCTGAGGCTGGTCACCCCGACCGTGACGCCGCGCTGCGCGAGGCGGTGCCGGACCCGGTGCAGAGCGAGCCCCCGCGCGGTGAGCGCGGCCCGCAGCGCCACATGGAACGGACCGTTCCGCAGCGCCCGCGCCAACTCCGTCTCGGCGGTGCCCGACTGTGCGGTGGTCTGCCGCATCCATCAGCTCCTCGTGCTCCGGAGCTCTCCCGCTCCCCCATCGGACGTGAGAGCTCCGCAGCGGGGCTCCCCCGACTCCGCTGTGAACGTTCACGACCGGAACTCGCCCTAGTGGGCCATGGATTCGCCACGCTCCAGCAAAATCCATGCATCGTCCGTTCACATGTGATCCAGAACGTTCACACAGCGATGTCATCTCGCATTGAAGCGTGTTGACCTGGTCGTGACAACGCCGGATGCTCCACGCACAGCGTCCGGACGCGCTCCTCCACCCCACACCCCCCTCGCACGGGAGGAACGCATGAACAGCGTCCCAACCACCCCCCGAACCGGCCAGGTTTCGGGTCCGCGGGCCGTCACGGCTCCGCGCGGGGGCCGTCGTCTCGGCAGACGGCTCTCCCTCACCGGCCTCGCGGCCGCCATGCTGCTCGCGCTCCCCACCGCGGCCGCGACGGCGACGCCCGCGCCGAACACGTCCCCCGCCGCCGCCCCGACCCACGCCGGCTCGGCCCCGGTTACGTCGGACGCGTCGACGGCGGCGACCACCCCCTCCCCGGCGCGCCCCGGCGCCGCGCTCGCCGCCCGGCGGCTCGACATCACCATGCAGGCGCAGGCGAAGACCAACTGGTGCTGGGCCGCGTCCGGAAACACCATCGCCACCTGGATGGGGCGCGGCTACAGTCAGAACCAGTTCTGCAACGCCGCGTTCGACCGCGCCCAGGGCACCGAATGCCCCAACTGGCAGGCCACTCTCGGCAATGTGCAGACCGGGCTGCGCTGGGCCGGCATCAACCCCGGTTGGTACGTCAACGGATGGCTGCGCTACTCCACCGTGCAGAGTGAGATCAACGCGAACCGGCCGATCGAGACCCGAATCCAGTGGTCTTCTGGCGGTGGCCACATGCATCTGCTGTACGGATACGACACCACGAACGACTGGGTGTACTGGGGCGATCCATGGCCGTCCAACTACCGCTACAACTGGGCCGCCCACGGCTGGTATGTGAACAACAGCGAGTTCGCGTGGACGCACTCGCTCTACGGGATCGGGGCGTGAGGTCATGACCATCGTGAACGCCGGCCGCGCGGTCGCCGCCGCGGCCCTCGCCACCGCCCTGCTCGGCCTGCTCCCCATGGCCGATGCCGCCGCCGACACCCCCACGGCGACGCCCGCCGCCCCGGAGACCCCCGCGGCCGCGGCGGTCGACACCGCGCGGGAGGCCGCCGGGAGCGCCGCCACCCGCGACACCCTGGCCCGCTTCTTCGCCCGCGACGGCGCGGTCTCCCCGAAGGCCGCCGCCCCGCGCATCGAGGGGGCGACGGTGCCCGTCTACACGCTCTCCGCGCGGTTCGTCGCCGCCCGGCCGCAGTCCGGTGCCTGGACCGGCACACCCATCGCCACGCTGGACTTCCTCGCCAGCAAGGCGGTCGCCGCCGACGGTCGCAAGGCGTCGGTGTGGACCGCGCGGACCGGCGGCTCCTGGCGGGTGGTGAACATCGCCACCGGTGACGACGAGACGCGGTACGCGGCCCTGGGCGCCCGGAAACTGGCCGGCGGAACGGTCTTCCGTGAGCCGCAGATCGACGCCTGGTACGTCCAGCGTGGCACGCGCGTGCTGCCGCTCGACCCCGACGCCACCCGCGCGATCGGAGCCGGAGGCACCACCGTGAGCGCGTACCAGAAGCGCGTCCACGAGTCGTACGGCGACAAACTCCCCGGCTCCGCCTACGCCCGCAAGGGCATGGCGGGCGGTTACGAGCCGGCCCAGGCGTCGACCACCGCCGGGAGCAGCGACGGCCTGCTGACCGTCACCTCCACCATCGCCGGCGTCGGCGCCCTGGTGGCCCTCGGCCTGTGCGCCGCGGCCGCCCTGCGCATCCGCCGCTCCGGCTGATCCGCGCCGCGCACTCGGCGCCGAGGTCCGCGACGCACGGTGGCGGCCGCCGGGTGCGCGGCACACGGCTGCCCCGCCGACCGGCGCCAGGCCCAGCCGCTGGGCCTGGCTGACCGGCCGCCACCGACACGGTGCGGCCGCGGTCCGGCCCGCCCGCGCGGGGCCGTTCCCGTACGACCCGGCCCCGCGCGGGCGGCGTTCCGGCGCATGCCGGCTCGCCTGTGCGGGGCCCGACCGTGCCCCGTCCGCGGACCGGACGGGGCCCGCCGCCCCAGCCCCTCATGGGGAGCCGCTCAGCCGCTCCAGCCGGCCCGGACGCGCCACTCCCTGGCTCCCCCGCTCCCCGGCTCCCCGCTCCCTGGCGACCGGACCGGCAGAGGCGGATCTCCCGGGGCGGCCGGCCCGCTCGTTCACCAGCCCACGGGCGTGCCGAGGCAGCCCCCAGAGGGCCACCCGTCCCGTCCTGCCGGTGGCGACTCGCCCTGCTGGCAGCGTCCCGTCCTGCTGGCAGCGTCTCGCCCTGCCGGCGGCGTCCCGACCTGCTGGCAGGACACGCCCCGCCCGGTGGCCGCGCGGCCTGTCGCTGTCGCGCGGCCTGCCGCTAGCGGGCGGCCCGTCGCTTCCGCGTGGCCCGTCGCTTCCGCCCGGCGCCCGGGCCACGGCCGTCGCGGCCACGGGCCACCGCCCTGACATGCGACACCCGAGTGCGCCGCGGAAGCCCCGTCGGCCGCGTTCTCCGCGACCTGTCGGGCCCGGCCGCCCGCCGTCGTGCCCCGCCGTCCGGGCGGGACGCCGTGGCGCCCCGTCCAGGTGCCCGCGCCGTCCCACGGCCTCGGCTTCCGCCCTTCCCCGATCGCCCGCCGTTCCGGGGCGTCCCGGGCCCGTTCCGGGGCCGGAGTGTCGGCGGCCGCCAGTAGGGTGGTGACCATGGCCGACCCCAGCAGCTACCGACCCAAGCCGGGACAGATCCCCGACTCGCCGGGGGTCTACAAGTTCCGGGACGAACACGGCCGGGTGATCTACGTCGGGAAGGCGAAGAGCCTGCGCCAGCGGCTCTCCTCGTACTTCCAGGACCTGGCGAACCTGCACCCACGCACCCGCACCATGGTCACCACGGCCGGCTCCGTGGAGTGGACGGTGGTCTCCACCGAGGTGGAGGCGCTGCAGCTCGAGTACACCTGGATCAAGGAGTTCGACCCCCGGTTCAACGTCAAGTATCGGGACGACAAGAGCTATCCGTACCTGGCGGTGACGCTCAACGAGGAGTTCCCGCGCGTCCAGGTCATGCGCGGGGCCAAGAAGAAGGGCGTGCGGTACTTCGGCCCGTACGGGCACGCCTGGGCGATCCGCGAGACGGTCGACCTGATGCTGCGGGTGTTCCCGGTGCGGACCTGCTCGGCCGGGGTGTTCAAGCGTTCGGCGCAGATCGGGCGGCCCTGTCTGCTCGGCTACATCGGCAAGTGCTCCGCCCCGTGTGTCGGCCGCGTCACCGCCGAGGAGCACCGCGAACTCGCCGAGGACTTCTGCGACTTCGTGGCCGGCCGCACCGGCACCCATCTGCGCCGGCTCGAGCAGCAGATGCACGACGCCGCGGAGGACATGGAGTACGAGAAGGCGGCGCGGCTGCGGGACGACATCGGCGCGCTGCGCCGCGCGATGGAGAAGAACGCCGTCGTCCTCACCGACGCCACCGACGCGGACCTGATCGCGGTCGCCGAGGACGAGCTGGAGGCGGCCGTGCAGATCTTCCACGTGCGCGGCGGCCGGGTGCGCGGCCAGCGCGGCTGGGTGACCGACAAGGTGGAGGCCGTGGACACCGCGGGTCTGGTCGAGCACGCCCTCCAGCAGTTGTACGGCGAGGAGAGCGGCGACGCCGTGCCCAAGGAGGTGCTGGTGCCGGCCCTGCCCGACCCCGTCGACCCGGTCGTCGAATGGCTCGCCGGCCGTCGCGGCGCCCGCGTCGACCTGCGGATACCGCAGCGCGGCGACAAGAAGGACCTGATGGCCACGGTGCAGCGCAACGCCCAGCAGGCGCTCGTGCTGCACAAGACCAAGCGCGCCTCCGACCTGACCACGCGCTCCCGCGCGCTGGAGGAGATCGCCGAGGCGCTGGACCTGGACTCCGCACCGCTGCGCGTGGAGTGCTTCGACATCTCGCACTTCCAGGGCGACGACGTGGTGGCCTCCATGGTCGTCTTCGAGGACGGGCTGGCCCGCAAGAGCGAGTACCGCCGCTTCCAGATCAAGGGTCGTGTCGGAGACGCGCAGATCTGGCACGGTCGCGGGCAGGACGACGTCCGCTCCATGCACGAGGTGGTCAGCCGCCGCTTCCGCCGCTACCTCCAGGAGAAGCAGAAGACCGGCGAGTGGGACGGCGAGGACGCGCCAGCGGGCGCCGAGGCCGGAGGGCCGGCGCCGGTCGGCGGCGAGGTGGACGCGGTGGCCGGTGGGCCCGTGGACCCCGAGACGGGCCGGCCGCGCAAGTTCGCGTACCCCCCGCAGCTCGTCGTGGTCGACGGCGGCGCGCCGCAGGTCGCCGCCGCGCGGCGGGCGCTGGACGAGCTCGGCATCGACGACGTGGCCGTGTGCGGCCTGGCCAAGCGGCTGGAGGAGGTCTGGCTGCCCGGCGAGCCCGACCCGGTGGTGCTGCCGCGCACCAGCGAGGGGCTCTACCTGCTCCAGCGGGTGCGCGACGAGGCGCACCGGTTCGCCATCTCGTACCAGCGCAGCAAGCGCTCCAAGACGATGAAGGCGGGGCCGCTGGACACCGTGCCCGGCCTGGGGGAGAGTCGCCGGCAGGCGCTCCTCAAGCACTTCGGCTCGCTCAAGCGGCTCCGCGCGGCGACCATCGACCAGATCTGCGAGGTCCCCGGCATCGGCCGCAAGACCGCCGAGACCGTGGCCGCGGCCCTCGCCCAGGCGGCCCCGCCCGCCCCGGCGGTGAACACCGCCACAGGAGAGATCATTGAGGATGAGGCCGCGTCCGCGGCGTCATCCCCGACACGGGGGACAGGACCATGAATGCGCAAGACCACGAGAACCACGGAAACGGAGCACAGGTGAGTACGGGCACGACGGGCGAGGCTCCCGAGGCCGCGGCCATCCCCGAGCTGGTGATCATCTCCGGCATGTCCGGCGCGGGCCGCAGCACCGCCGCCAAGTGCCTGGAGGACCTCGGCTGGTTCGTCGTCGACAACCTCCCGCCCGCCCTGATCCCCACCATGGTGGACCTCGGCGCCCGCTCCCAGGGCAATGTGGCCCGGATCGCCGTGGTCGTCGACGTCCGCGGCCGCCGCTTCTTCGACAACCTCCGCGAGTCCCTCGCCGACCTCGCGGCCAAGAACGTCAAGCGTCGGGTGCTCTTCCTGGAGGCGTCCGACGACGCCCTGGTGCGCCGCTTCGAGTCGGTGCGTCGCCCGCACCCGCTCCAGGGCGACGGGCGGATCGTCGACGGCATCGCCGCCGAGCGCGACCTGCTGCGCGAGCTGCGCGGCGACGCCGACCTGGTGATCGACACCTCCAGCCTCAACGTCCACGAGCTGCGCGCCAAGATGGACGCCCAGTTCGCCGGCGAGGAGGAGCCGGAGCTGCGCGCCACCGTGATGTCCTTCGGGTACAAGTACGGCCTGCCGGTCGACGCCGACCTGGTGGTGGACTGCCGCTTCCTGCCCAACCCGCACTGGGTGCCCGAGCTGCGCCCCTTCACCGGGCTCAACGAGGAGGTGTCCGGCTACGTCTTCAACCAGCCCGGCGCCAAGGAGTTCCTGGACCGCTACACCGAGCTGCTCCAGCTGATCGCGGCCGGCTACCGCCGCGAGGGCAAGCGCTATGTGACCATCGCCGTCGGCTGCACGGGCGGCAAGCACCGCTCCGTCGCCATGTCCGAGAAGCTCGCCGCCCGTCTGGCCGCCGAGAGCGTGGAGACCGTGGTCGTCCACCGCGACATGGGGCGCGAGTGAGCTATCAGCCCCTGCGCACCCGGCGGCTGCGGCGGCTCGTGGGAGGCCGCAGCGGCCGGCGCGCCCAGCCCAAGGTCGTCGCGCTCGGCGGCGGCATGGGCCTCTCCGCCTCGCTCGCCGCGCTGCGCCGCATCACCGGCGACCTGACCGCCGTCGTCACCGTGGCCGACGACGGCGGCTCCAGCGGCCGGCTGCGCGACGAGATGGGCGTACTGCCCCCCGGCGACCTGCGCAAGGCGCTCGCCGCGCTGTGCGGTGACGACGACTGGGGACAGACCTGGGCCCGGGTCATCCAGCATCGCTTCGAGAGCGAGGGCGAGCTGCACGGCCACGCGGTCGGCAACCTGCTGATCGTCGCGCTGTGGGAGCAGCTGGGCGACCCGGTGAACGCCCTGGAGTGGGTCGGCCGGCTGCTCGGCGCCCACGGCCGGGTGCTGCCCATGTCCGCCGTCCCCCTGGAGCTCCAGGCGCTGGTACGGGGCCACGACCCCGCCCGGCCGGACGAGATAAGCACCGTCCGCGGCCAGGCGACCGTGGCGCTCACCCCCGGCGAGGTGCAGTCGGTGCACGTGGTCCCGGAGGACCCGCCGGCCGTGCCGGAGGCGGTGGCGGCGGTCTTGGACGCGGACTGGGTGGTGTTGGGGCCCGGCTCCTGGTTCTCCTCGGTCATTCCGCACCTCCTGGTGCCCGAGCTGCTCGAAGCGCTCCAGGAGACCAAGGCGCGGCGCGTGCTCTCGCTGAACCTCGCTCCCCAGCCGGGCGAAACCGACGGCTTCTCCCCGCAGCGTCATTTGGAGGTTTTGGCCCGACACGCCCCTAAACTCGCCTTCGACGTGGTGTTGGCCGACGCGGCCGCGGTGCCCGACCGGAGCAGCCTGTGCGACGCCGCCGAGCGGCTCGGCGCGACGGTCGAGCTGGCTCCGGTGGCCGCCGCCGGCGCGTTCCCGGCCGCGGCCGAGGGTGCCGCCGCCCGGCCGGACGCCGTGGGGGCCTCCCCGCGGCACGACCCGGAGCTGCTGGCCGCCGCGTACGACCGTATTTTTCGGATGCATGGAAGGATCGGCCCATGGCGATGACGGCAGCGGTGAAGGACGAAATCTCCCGGCTCCCCGTCACCCGGACCTGCTGCCGGAAAGCGGAGGTCTCGGCGATCCTGCGGTTCGCGGGCGGGCTGCACCTGGTCAGCGGGCGCATCGTGATCGAGGCGGAGCTGGACACCGGCATCGCGGCTCGACGGCTCCGCAAGGACATCCTGGAGATCTTCGGTCACGCCTCCGACCTGGTGGTGATGGCCCCCGGCGGGCTGCGCCGCGGCAGCCGGTACGTGGTGCGGGTGGTCGCCGGCGGTGACCAGCTGGCCCGCCAGACCGGCCTGGTCGACGGCCGCGGCCGGCCGATCCGCGGACTGCCCCCGCAGGTGGTCTCCGGGGCCACCTGCGATGCCGAGGCCGCCTGGCGCGGTGCCTTCCTGGCGCACGGCTCGCTCACCGAGCCCGGCCGTTCGTCCTCCCTGGAGGTGACGTGCCCCGGCCCCGAGGCCGCGCTGGCGCTGGTCGGCGCGGCGCGCCGGCTCCAGATCGGGGCCAAGGCTCGCGAGGTGCGCGGCGTGGACCGGGTGGTCGTCCGGGACGGTGACGCGATCGGCGCGCTGTTGACCCGGCTCGGCGCCCATGAGTCCGTGCTGGCCTGGGAGGAGCGGCGGATGCGCCGCGAGGTGCGGGCCACCGCCAACCGGCTCGCCAACTTCGACGACGCCAACCTGCGTCGCTCCGCGCGGGCGGCGGTGGCCGCGGGGGCGCGGGTCCAGCGGGCGCTGGAGATCCTCGGCGACGAGGTCCCGGAGCACCTGGCGGCCGCCGGCCGGCTGCGCATGGAGCACAAGCAGGCGTCCCTGGAGGAGCTCGGCGCTCTCGCCGACCCGCCGTTGACCAAGGACGCGGTCGCCGGCCGCATCCGCCGCCTGCTGGCGATGGCCGACAAGCGCGCCCAGGACCTCGGCGTACCCGGCACGGAGTCCAACCTGACCGAGGAGATGGCGGACGGCATGGTCGGCTGACCGCCCCTCAGCCTCCCCGTACGACACCCCGGTCGGGCGACCCGACCGGGGCGAGGCCCCTTGCGAGCCCTGGGCCCGGTCGCCCTACGGACCGAGCCGCATCCGAGCGGGGCCGCGTCCGAACCGGGCTGGGTGCGGGGCGGCTGCGCCAGGTCAGGCCGTGTCCGCTCGGAGCCCGGCCGACGGCCGCCGGCGCCTGCTCGCCCGGCGCCTGAGCCCCGGCTCCTCCTGCCCAGCGTCTACGCCAGGCCCGCCCGGCGCCTCGCCGCCCGGCCTACGGCACGTCGGCCTCATGACGGGGACCCGCGCCGGCCCGCGCCCGGTACCCCCGGCTCGGTCCCGCGGATCTGGGAATGCCCGACCTGGTCACAGCCCCGCCCCGGCCCCATCGCGGCCCGGCCTCACGTCCAACCCGGTCCCAGGGCGGTCCGGCCTCACGTCCAACCCGGCTCCAGGGCGGTCCGGCCTCACGTCCGACCCGGCCCTATGCCCGGCCCGGCCCGTTCCCATGCTCGGTCCCGTCCCGTGCCCGACCCGGGATTGCCCCACCTGATCCCATGTCCGGTCCGGTCCCACGCCCGGCCCGTTCCCATGCCCGACCTGGGAACGTCCGACCCACAGGCCCAACCCGGTCTCATGGCGCGTTCGCTGCACGGCGCGTTCCCATGCCGAGCACGCCCACCAGCCGCCGCCCGGGCGGCCGACGACCGGCCCACGACCGATCCCGCCCCCTTCTTCCGGTTCTTCCGGCCGCCCACCGACGCACTCCCGTTTCTCCCCTGCCCCGCCATCCGGCCCCGCCTCCACCGCAGGCGCTCCGCCGCGGCCTTTGCCACGGTGGCACATGCCCTACGGCGGGGTTCGTGTCCCACGGTGGCCGTGGCCCATGAGGGAGCCCGGGCCCGTGCCGCACGGTGGCCCGCCCCTACGGCGGGCCTGTCCCCCCGGCGAGCCTGTGCCCATGGCGGGCCCGTGTTCCACGGCGGGCCTGGGCCCCCTGGCAGGCCGTGTTCCACGGCGGGGCGTGTCCCAGGCGGGGCCGTGTCCCACGGTGGCCCGCGCCCCGGCAAGCCGTGCCCCCTGATGGCTCATGCCCCCGGCGGGTCGTACCCCCATGGCGGGGCCCGTGCCCGGGGGCCGTGCCCCACAGCGGCCCCGTGCCCCCGGCGGGCCGTGCCCCACGGCAGACCGTGGCCCGCGGCGCGTCCGTGCCCCACGTGGAGCCCGTGCCCCCGGCGGGTCGTACCCCATGGCGGGCCCCCGTATACGGCGGGCCGCCCCACAGTGGCCCCGTGCCTACGGCGCGCCCGTGCCCCAACGGGCCGTACCCCACCCCATGGCGGGGCCCGTTGCACGGCGGGCCGTGCCCCCCAGTGGCCCCGCGCCCACGGCGGGCCGAGCCCCGCGGCGGGTCCGTGCCCCCCCCAGTGGCCCCGTGCCCCGGCGCGCCCGTGCCCCACGGCAGACCGTGGCCCCCGGCGCGTCCGTGCCCCACGTGGAGCCCGTGCCCCCGGCGGGCCCCCGTATACGGCGGGCCGCCCCACAGTGGCCCCGCGCCCACGGCGGGCCGAGCCCCGCGGCGGGTCCGTGCCCCACAGCGGCCCCGTGCCCCGGCAGGCCCGCGCCCCCCGGCAGGCCGTGCCCCCGGCGGCGGCAGCCCGGTGCCCACGTGCCTACGCCCACGGCGCCCACGCTGCGGGCCCATGCCGACGGCGCTCGCGCTGCGGGCCCGCGCCCCCGGCCCCTCGCGTCGCGATGACTCTCCGTGAGGGTCGTCGCCCGAGTCCTGCGCGTGGCTGACCGGGAGAAACCCCCCTCAAGGGCGTTCGGCCGCCCCGTTCCCGAGGAGAGGACGGAGCGCGGTCCGTCCCCTCCGCGCGCCTCGGCGCGTGCGCCCGCGCGTGTCCTCGCCAGTCCGCGCGGACCTCGACCCCGGCCGTCGGTCGTCGTCGCCCGAGCGCGACCCCCCGTCGGCGGGGACCTGGAAGGCGGTGTGTTGACGGCGGGAGTACGGCTACGGCCATAAACGCATCGGCGGCGAGCCGTTTGATGAGGACGACCGTAGAAATCGCCCTTGCGCGCTCAGCGAAAAAAGGATCGGAAAATCGCACAGATGAGGGGCTCCCCGCTATGTCGAGCGGCCTTTTCATGCTGCTTATCGACCCATTTCACCGCCGGTTTCCCCGCTCCGCCTGCGTTATTGACTGACAGTGACAAAAGCGTCACTTCGGCGGTGATCCGCGCCACACGAAGGGGGTTGCGGGGCGCCGTCGCCAATGTCACGGAGGCATTCCTTTAGCGGTAGGGTCGGAGGCGGTCGGGGACAACTCATACAGCTCGCCGGCGCCCAGACCGGCACACCAACGAGGAGATCGGTTCGTGACGATCCGCGTAGGCATCAACGGCTTTGGCCGCATCGGTCGCAACTACTTCCGCGCGCTCCTGGAGCAGGGCGCGGACATCGAGATCGTCGGTGTCAACGACCTGACCGACAACGCCACCCTGGTCCACCTGCTGAAGTACGACACCATCCTGGGTCGGCTGAAGCACGAGGTCAGCCACACCGCCGACACCATCACCGTCGGTAACCAGACCTTCAAGACCCTCGCCGAGCGGGACCCGGCGAACCTCCCCTGGGCCGAGCTGGGCGCCGACATCGTCGTCGAGTCCACCGGCATCTTCACCAAGCGCGAGGACGCCGCCAAGCACCTCGCCGCCGGCGCCAAGAAGGTGCTGATCTCCGCCCCCGCCAAGGGTGAGGACATCACCATCGTGATGGGCGTGAACCAGGACAAGTACGACGCGGCCAACCACCACGTCATCTCCAACGCGTCCTGCACCACCAACTGCGTGGCGCCGATGGCCAAGGTTCTCGACGAGAGCTTCGGCATCGTCAAGGGCCTGATGACCACGGTCCACGCCTACACCAACGACCAGCGCATCCTGGACTTCCCGCACAGCGACCTGCGTCGCGCCCGCGCTGCCGCGCAGAACATCATCCCGACCTCGACCGGTGCCGCCAAGGCCACCGCCCTGGTCCTGCCGCAGCTGAAGGGCAAGCTGGACGGCATCGCGATGCGCGTTCCGGTCCCGACCGGCTCCGTGACCGACCTGGTGATCGAGCTCGACCGCGAGGTCACCAAGGACGAGATCAACAACGCCTTCCAGAAGGCCGCGGAGGGCCAGCTGAAGGGCATCCTGGAGTACACCGAGGACGAGATCGTCTCCTCGGACATCGTGAACTGGCCCGCCTCCTGCACCTTCGACTCCCGCCTGACCATGGCCCAGGGCAAGCAGGTCAAGGTCGTCGGCTGGTATGACAATGAGTGGGGCTACTCCAACCGCCTGGTGGACCTGACCACCTTCGTCGGCGGCCAGCTCTGATTCCGAGCGGTATCTCGAAGTGAGCGATGGGGCTCGCGCAGCGCGATGGCGCGCCGCACGAGCCCCCTCGCCTGCTGGGACTTCTAGGAGCCACGCAACAATGAAGACGATCGACGAGCTTGAGGTCGCCGGGCGGCGGGTGTTCGTCCGCGCCGACCTCAACGTGCCGCTGGAAGGCGACACGATCACGGACGACGGCCGCATCCGCGCCGTCGCCCCGACCATCGCCAGGCTGGCGGACGCCGGCGCCAGGGTGGTCGTCGCCTCTCACCTGGGCCGCCCCAAGGGCGCCCCGGACCCGCAGTTCTCGCTCGCGCCGGTCGCGAAGCGTCTCGGTGAGATCCTCGGCAAGCCGGTCGTCTTCGCGGCCGACACCGTGGGGGACAGCGCGAAGGCCACCGTCGCCGCTCTCGGCGACGGCGAGGTCACGCTGCTGGAGAACCTCCGCTTCAACGCCGGTGAGACCAGCAAGGACGACGCCGAGCGAGGCGCCTTCGCCGACGAGCTGGCCGCGCTGGCGGACCTGTACGTGGGCGACGGCTTCGGTGCCGTGCACCGCAAGCACGCCTCGGTGTACGACCTGCCGGCCCGGCTGCCGCACGCCGTGGGCGGCCTGATCTCCACCGAGGTCGGTGTGCTCAAGAAGCTCACCGAGAACGTGGAGCGGCCGTACGTGGTCGTCCTCGGCGGGGCCAAGGTCTCGGACAAGCTCGGGGTCATCGACCACCTGCTGGAGAAGGCCGACCGCATCCTGGTCGGCGGCGGCATGGCGTACACCTTCCTCAAGGCCAAGGGCCACGAGGTCGGTGTCTCGCTGCTCCAGGAGGACCAGATCCCGGCCTGCCTGGACTACCTGGCGCGGGCCGAGAAGCGTGGCGTGGAGTTCGTGCTCCCCGTCGATGTGCTGGTCTCGGCCGAGTTCCCGGACCTGAAGACCAAGGCCCCGGCCAACCCGGACCTGGTCTCCTCGGACGCCATCCCGGCGGACGAGGAGGGTCTGGACATCGGCCCGAAGACCCGCGAGCTGTACGCGTCGAAGCTGGCGGACGCGGCCACCGTGTTCTGGAACGGGCCGATGGGTGTCTTCGAGCACCCCGACTACGCCAACGGCACCAAGGCGGTCGCCCAGGCGCTGGTCGACAGCCCGGCCTTCACGGTCGTCGGTGGCGGCGACTCGGCCGCCGCCGTGCGCCTGCTGGGCTTCGATGAGACCGCTTTCGGACATATTTCGACCGGTGGCGGGGCCAGCCTCGAGTATCTCGAGGGCAAGACGCTCCCCGGCCTCGCCGCACTGGAGGACTGAACTACCGTGAGTGACCGTATCCCGCTGATGGCGGGCAACTGGAAGATGAACCTCAACCACCTCGAGGCCATCGCGCACGTCCAGAAGCTCGCCTTCGCGCTCGCCGACAAGGACTACGAGGCCGTCGAGGTCGCGGTCCTGCCGCCCTTCGTCGACCTGCGGTCGGTGCAGACGCTGGTCGACGGCGACAAGCTGAAGATCAAGTACGGCGCCCAGGACATCTCGGCGCACGACTCGGGCGCGTACACCGGTGAGATCTCCGGCTCGATGCTCGCCAAGCTCAAGTGCACGTACGTCGCGATCGGGCACTCCGAGCGCCGGCAGTACCACGCCGAGACCGACGAGCTGTGCAACGCCAAGGTGAAGGCCGCCTACCAGCACGGCCTCACCCCGATCCTGTGCGTCGGCGAGGGCCTGGACGTCCGCAAGGCGGGCAACCAGGTCGCGCACACCCTCGCGCAGGTCGACGGCGCCCTGAAGGACGTCCCGGCCGAGCACGCCGAGTCGATCGTGATCGCGTACGAGCCGGTGTGGGCCATCGGCACCGGCGAGGTCGCCACCCCCGAGGACGCCCAGGAGGTCTGCGGGGCGATCCGCGGTCGCCTGGCCGAGCTCTACAGCCAGGAGCTGGCCGACAAGGTCCGCATCCAGTACGGCGGCTCGGTGAAGTCCGGCAACGTGGCGGCGATCATGGCGCAGCCGGACGTGGACGGCGCCCTGGTCGGCGGCGCGGCACTGGACGCGGACGAGTTCGTGAAGATCGTCCGGTTCCGCGACCAGTAGCAGCTATGACGACGGGTGTCACCCGTCGTACCCTGTCGGGGCCGGGACCGGCGTGTTCACGCCGCCCCGGCCCCACTCCGTTCTTCAGTCCGAGAGAGTTGGTCCAGCCGTGGTCATGGGGTTCTCGATCGCCCTCATCATCTTCAGTGTCCTGTTGATGATGCTGGTGCTCATGCACAAGGGGAAGGGTGGCGGTCTGTCCGACATGTTCGGCGGCGGCATGCAGTCCTCCGTCGGCGGCTCCTCGGTCGCCGAGCGTAACCTCGACCGGATCACCATCGTGGTCGGCCTGCTGTGGTTCGTCTGCATCGTCGCCCTCGGTCTGCTGATGAAGCTGGATTAACTGACGTACCGTCGTCGGCGCGGCCTATCATGGAAGCTGGCGTCTTAGGGGGCGGGTGGTAACTCCTGTCACTGGACGCGCGTTGGGCCTTACGTAGACTGGGGCGCCCGCAGCGGAGCCGCTCATCGACTCCGTGGCGCAGCCGCTATTCGGCACAGTGCAGCACCATTACGCAGGGAGTTACGACCGTGGCAAGTGGCAACGCGATCCGAGGGAGTCGGGTCGGAGCGGGGCCGATGGGTGAAGCGGAGCGAGGCGAGTCGGCGCCGCGTCTGCGCATCTCCTTCTGGTGCTCGAACGAGCACGAGACTCAGCCGAGCTTCGCCAGCGACGCGCAGATTCCGGACACTTGGGACTGCCCCCGCTGCGGCCTCCCGGCCGGCAAGGACCGGGACAACCCGCCCGCTCCGCCGCGCACCGAGCCGTACAAGACGCATCTGGCATACGTGCGGGAGCGGAGGAGTGACGCCGACGGAGAGGCGATCCTCGCCGAGGCGCTCGCCAAGCTCCGTGGGGAGATCTGACGAACACGCACCTGTGACCGGCCCGGTGGGAAGAACCCCTTCCCACCGGGCCGGACGCTTTTCGCCGGGCAGAGGCCCGGGTGGGCGCCGAACACGCCGACGCCACTGATCGACTGGCGTCCTCGCGGCCGTAAGGTGGGTGGCGGCGGGGTGCAGGTACGAGAAGAAGTGGGCTGATGTCCGAGATGAACAAGGAAGGCCGCGGCAGGCTGGACCGGATGCCTGAGTGGCACGCGCTGGCCAAGCACCGTCAGGAACTGGGCGACGCGCATCTGCGCGACCTGTTCGCCGAGGACCCCGGGCGCGCGCGGCGGCTCAGCCTCCAGGTCGGTGACCTCCATCTGGACTACTCCAAGCAGCTGGTGACCGACGAGACCCTGCGGCGCTTGCGCGAGCTGGCCGAGGCGGCCGGGGTGGCGGAGCTGCGGGACGCCATGTTCCGCGGCGAGAAGATCAACAACACCGAGGGCCGCGCGGTGCTGCACACCGCGCTGCGGGCGCCGCGGTCCGCCGTCATCAAGGTGGACGGCAAGGACGTCGTCCCGGATGTCTACGCGGTGCTCACCAAGATGACGACCTTCGCCGAGAAGGTCCGCTCCGGGCACTGGACCGGGCACACCGGCAAGCCCGTCAAGAACGTGGTCAACGTCGGCATCGGCGGCTCCGACCTCGGCCCGGCGATGGCGTACGAGGCGCTGCGCTCCTACACCGCGCGGGACCTGAACTTCCGCTTCGTCTCCAACGTGGACGGGGCGGACCTGCACGAGGCGGTGCGGGACCTGGACCCGGCCGAGACGCTGTTCGTCATCGCCTCCAAGACGTTCACCACCATCGAGACCATCACCAACGCCACCTCGGCCCGCGACTGGCTGCTGAGCGGCCTGGGCGCCGGTCAGGAGGCGGTGGCCAAGCACTTCGTGGCGCTGTCCACCAACGCCGAGAAGGTCGCCGAGTTCGGCATCGACACGGCCAACATGTTCGAGTTCTGGGACTGGGTCGGCGGCCGCTACTCCTACGACTCGGCCATCGGCCTCTCGCTGATGATCGCCATCGGTCCGGACCGGTTCCGCGAGATGCTCGCCGGCTTCCATCTGATGGACGAACACTTCCGCACCGCTCCCCTCGAGGAGAACGCGCCGCTGCTGCTCGGCCTGCTGGGTGTCTGGTACAACAACTTCCACGACGCACAGGCCCACGCGGTCCTGCCGTACAGTCACTATCTGTCCAAGTTCACGGCTTACCTCCAGCAGCTGGACATGGAGTCCAACGGCAAGTCGGTGGACCGGCAGGGCGAGTCGGTGAACTGGCAGACCGGCCCGGTGGTCTGGGGCACTCCCGGCACCAACGGCCAGCACGCCTACTACCAGCTGCTCCACCAGGGCACCAAGCTGGTGCCGGCCGACCTGATCGGCTTCGCCAAGCCGGTGGAGGACCTGCGGCCGGGCCTGGCCGACCAGCACGACCTGTTGATGGCGAACCTCTTCGCCCAGGGTCAGGCGCTGGCCTTCGGCAAGACGGCGGAGGAGGTCGCCGCGGAGGGCGTGCCGGCCGAGCAGGTGCCGCACCGCACCTTCCGCGGCAACCACCCGACGACCACCATCCTGGCCAGCGAGCTCACCCCCTCGGTGCTCGGCCAGCTCATCGCGCTGTACGAGCACAAGGTGTTCGTCCAGGGCGCCATCTGGGACATCGACTCCTTCGACCAGTGGGGCGTGGAGCTGGGGAAGGTGCTCGCCAAGCGGGTGGAGCCGGCGTTGACCACCGGCGCCGAGGTGCCGGGGCTGGACAGCTCGACCGCCGCGCTGGTGGCCACGTACCGCTCGCTGCGGGGGCGCTGATCCTCCTCACCCCTCGCCTTTGAGAAATGACTGAGCCCTCAGCCGCCGACAGGTGGCTGAGGGCTCAGTCATGGGAGGGAGGTTACGGCGACGCCGGGGGGTACAACCCGCGCGGCAGGCCCGCGGCGGCGGCCGCGTCCAGCAGCCAGAGCGTGCGGTGCGTGCCGCGCGCGCCGGCGGCGGGAGCCTGGAGCTCGCCGGCGCCGGACAGCGCGATCGCCACCGCGTTGGCCTTGTCCTCGCCCGCCGCGAGCAGCCAGACCTCGCGGGCCGCGCGGATGGCGGGAAGGGTCAGCGAGACCCGGTTCGGCGGCGGCTTGGGCGCGCCGCGCACCCCGACGACGGTGCGCTCGGTCTCCCGCACTCCGGGGAGTTCGGGGAAGAGCGAGGCGACATGGGTGTCCGGTCCGACGCCCAGCAGCAGCACGTCGAAGGCCGGCACCCCGCTGTGGTCCTCGGGGCCCGCGGCCGCGGCCAGCTCGGCGGCGTACGCCTCGGCCGCCGCCTCCGCGTCGTTGCCGAGCGGACCGTCCGAGGCGGGCATCGGGTGCACCCGCGCCGGATCCAGCCCGACCGAGTCCAGCAGCGCCTTGCGGGCCTGGGTGACATTGCGCTCCGGGTCGCCCTCGGGCAGCAGCCGCTCGTCGCCCCACCACAGGTCCAGCCGGGACCAGTCCACGGCGTCGCGCGCCGGGGCGGCGGCGAGCGCGGCCAGCAGGCCGTTGCCGTTGCGCCCGCCGGTCAGCACGACCGAGGCGGAGCCGCGGGCGGCCTGGGCGTCCACGATCTTCGTGATCAGCCGGGCCGCCGCGGCCTGCGCCATCAGCTCCTTGTCCCGGTGGACGACGACCTGGGGCGTGCTCACTTCGCCGCCTTCTTGGCCGCGGCGGCCGTCTTCTTGGCGGCGGGAGCCGCGGCGGGCTCGCCGGCACCCGGGGCCTGGGCGGCGGCCTCGGCGGCGGTGCCCTTGTCGGCCTTGTCGGCCTCAGCCTTGTCGGCCCCGGCCTTGGCGGGCTTCTCGGCGGCGGCCTTCGCGGCCTTGTCGCCCTGGCCGTCGGCGCTCAGGCTGCTCACACCGAACTTGATCGCCCTGGCGTACATCTCGTCCGGGTCCAGCCGGCGCAGCTCCTCCGCGATGAGCTCGGCGGTCTCCCGCCGCTGGAGCGCCACATGCCGGTCCGGCTGGCCCGGCATGGCCAGCTCGGCCATCGAGCCGTTGGCGCGGTCCAGGCAGATGGTGCCGTCGGCGGTCTCCAGACGCACCGCGGTCAGCCCGGGGCCGTCCGAGATGCGCCGCTCCACCGGCACTCCGAGCCGCTCGGCCAGCCACAGCGCGAGCAGCTCGGTGCTCGGGTTGTACGCCTCGCCCTCGACGACCGCGGACGTGATGGCCGAGTGCTTCTGGTCCAGGGCGGCGGCCAGCACGCTGCGCCAGGGCGTGATGCGCGTCCAGGCCAGATCGGTGTCGCCCGGGGTGTAGGTCTCGGCGCGCAGCCCGAGGGTCGCGACCGGGTCCTCCGTGGCCTGGGCGTCGGTGATGCGGCGCGCGGCGAGCCGACCGAGCAGGTCCTGGCTGGGGTGCTCGGGGGCCTCCTCCGGCCACCAGACCACCACCGGGGCGTCCGGCAGCAGCAGCGGCAGCACCACCGAGTGGGCGTGGTTGGCCAGCTCGCCGTGGAGTCGCAGCAGCACCGTCTCACCGGTGGCCATCTCGCCCGCGACCCGCACCTCCGCGTCCAGCCGGGCCATCTTGCGGTCGCGCGGGGAGCGGCCCGGCCGCTTGATGACGACCAGGATGCGGGAGGGGTGTTCCTTCGAGGCGTCGCTCGCGGCCTTGAGCGCGTCGTAGGCGTTCCCCTCGTCGGTGACGATGACGAGGGTGAGCACCATGCCGGTGGCCGGGGAGCCTATCGCCCGGCGTGCCTTGACCAGAGCGGAGTTGATCTGGCTGGACGTGGTGTCCGTGAGATCGATGTTCATGGCCGACGCCAGCTCCGTCCGTCTCGTGCGAGCATCTCGTCCGCCGCCTTCGGCCCCCAGGTCCCGGCGGTGTACTGCTCGGGCTTGCCGTGCTTGTCCCAGTACTCCTCGATCGGGTCGAGGATCCGCCAGGACTCCTCCACCTCCTGGTGGCGCGGGAAGAGGTTGGCGTCGCCGAGCAGCACATCGAGCAGCAGCCGCTCGTACGCCTCCGGGCTGGACTCGGTGAAGGACTCGCCGTAGGCGAAGTCCATGGTCACGTCCCGGATCTCCATGGAGGTGCCGGGCACCTTGGAGCCGAACCGGATGGTGACGCCCTCGTCCGGCTGCACCCGGATCACCAGGGCGTTCTGCCCCAGCTCCTGGGTCTCGCTGCTGTCGAAGGGGGAGTGCGGGGCGCGCTGGAAGACCACCGCGATCTCGGTGACCCGGCGGCCCAGCCGCTTGCCGGTGCGCAGGTAGAAGGGGACCCCGGCCCAGCGGCGGTTGTCGATCTCCAGCTTGATGGCGGCGTAGGTGTCGGTCTTCGACTGGGGGTCGATGCCCTCCTCCTCGAGGTAGCCGAGCACCTCCTCGCCGCCCTGCCAGCCGTGCGCGTACTGGCCGCGCACGGTGTGCTTGCCCAGCTCGCGCGGGAGCTTGACGGCCTTGAGCACCTTCAGCTTCTCGGTGACCAGCGCCTTGGCGTCGAAGGAGGAGGGCTCCTCCATGGCGGTCAGGGCGAGCAGCTGGAGCAGGTGGTTCTGGATCACGTCGCGGGCGGCGCCGATGCCGTCGTAGTAGCCCGCGCGACCGCCGATGCCGATGTCCTCGGCCATGGTGATCTGCACATGGTCGACGTACGAACGGTTCCACAGCGGCTCGAACATCGTGTTGGCGAAGCGCAGCGCCATGATGTTCTGGACGGTCTCCTTGCCCAGGTAGTGGTCGATACGGAAGACCTCGTTGGGCGGGAAGACCTGGTGCACGACCTGGTTGAGCTCCTGGGCGCTGGCCAGGTCGTGGCCGAAGGGCTTCTCGATGACGGCGCGCCGCCAGGAGTCGCCGGTGCCGTCGGACAGCCCGTGCTTCTTGAGCTGCTGGACGACGGTGGGGAAGAACTTCGGGGGCACCGAGAGGTAGAAGGCGAAGTTGCCGCCGGTGCCGCGCGCCTTGTCCAGCTCCTCGATGGTGGTCTTGAGCTGGTCGAAGGCCTCGTCGTCGGCGAAGTCGCCGGGCACGAAGCGGAAGCCCTCGGCGAGCTGCTGCCAGACCTCCTCGCGGAAGGGGGTGCGGGCGTGCTCCTTGACCGCGTCGTGCACGACCTGGGCGAAGTCCTCATGCTCCCAGTCGCGCCGGGCGAAGCCGACGAGCGAGAAGCCCGGCGGCAGAAGCCCGCGGTTGGCCAGGTCGTATACGGCCGGCATCAGCTTTTTACGTGACAAATCGCCCGTGACGCCGAAAATCACCAGGCCCGACGGCCCCGCGATGCGCGGGAGCCGTCGGTCCGATGCGTCACGCAGCGGATTGCTGCTGGTGTTCACCGCGCTCAGGCCTCCGAGGGGGCGAGGCGCTTGAGCTCCGCCTCCGTGGACGCCAGCAGGTCGTTCCAGGAAGCCTCGAACTTCTCCACGCCCTCGTCCTCGAGCAGCTGCACGACCTCGTCGTAGGAGATACCGAGCTTGGCGATGGCCTCCAGGTCGGCCTTGGCCGCCTCGTAGGTGCCGCGCACCGTGTCGCCGGTGATCTGGCCGTGGTCGGCGGTGGCCACCAGGGTGGCCTCCGGCATGGTGTTCACCGTGCCCGGGGCGACCAGCTCGTCCACGTACAGCGTGTCCTTGTACTCCGGGTCCTTGACGCCGGTGGAGGCCCACAGCGGACGCTGCTTGTGGGCGCCCGCCTTGTCCAGGGCGGCCCAGCGGTCGGAGGAGAAGACCTCCTCGTACGCCTGGTAGGCCAGCCGCGCGTTGGCCAGGGCGGCCTTGCCGCGCAGGCCCTTGGCCTCGTCGCTGCCCAGCTTGTCCAGCCGCTTGTCGATCTCGGCGTCCACACGGGAGACGAAGAACGAGGCCACGGAACGGATCTTGGACAGGTCCAGCCCGGCCGCCTTGGCCTTCTCCAGGCCGGCCAGGTAGGCGTCCATCACCTCGCGGTAGCGCTCCAGCGAGAAGATCAGCGTGACGTTGACGCTGATACCGAGGCCGATGACCTCGGTGATCGCCGGGAGGCCGGCCTTGGTGGCCGGGATCTTGATGAGGGCGTTCGGCCGGTCGACCAGCCAGGCCAGCTGCTTGGCCTCGGCGATGGTGGCCGCGGTCTCGTGGGCCAGCCGCGGGTCGACCTCGATGGAGACCCGACCGTCCTGGCCGCCGGTCGCGTCGAAGACCGGGCGCAGGATGTCGGCCGCGTCGCGCACGTCCACCGTGGTGATCATGCGGACGGCCTCGTCCACGGTGACCTTGCGGACCGCGAGGTCCGCGAGCTGGGACTCGTAGCCGTCGCCGCCCGAGATCGCCTTCTGGAAGATCGACGGGTTGGTGGTCACGCCGACCACGTGCTGCTGGTCGATCAGCTCGGCGAGGTTGCCCGAGGTGATCCGCTTGCGCGACAGGTCGTCAAGCCAGATCGCGACGCCTTCGTCGGAGAGGCGCTTGAGTGCGTCTGTCATGGGAATTGCATCTCCTACTAGTCGTGTAAAAGCGTCAGCGACCGGCGGCGCTCAGGGATTCCCGGGCCGCCTCGGTGACCGCGTCGGCGGTCAGCCCGAACTCCCGGAACAGCACCTTGTAGTCGGCGCTCGCACCGAAGTGCTCCAGCGAGACGATGCGCCCCGCCTCGCCGACGTAGCGGTGCCAGGTCAGGCCGATGCCGGCCTCGACGGCGACCCGCGCCTTCACCGACGACGGCAGCACGCTGTCGCGGTACGCCTGGTCCTGCTCCTCGAACCACTCGACCGACGGCATCGACACCACACGGGTCGGGATGCCCGCGGACTGCAGCTGCTCGCGCGCCTCGACGGCCAGCTGGACCTCGGAGCCGGTGCCGATCAGGATCACCTGCGGCGTCGCGGCCTGGCCGTCGGCCTCGGCCTCGAACAGGACGTAACCGCCCTTGGCCGCGTCCTCGTTGAGCGCGTACGTCGGCACGTTCTGCCGGGTCAGCGCGATGCCGTGCGGGGCGGGCCGGTCGTTGTGCCGGCGCATGATCTCGCGCCAGGCGATCGCCGTCTCGTTGGCGTCGGCCGGGCGGACGATGTTGAGGCCCGGGATGGCGCGCAGCGCGGCGAGGTGCTCGACCGGCTGGTGGGTGGGGCCGTCCTCGCCGAGGCCGATGGAGTCGTGCGTCCACACGTAGGTGACCGGCAGCTTCATCAGCGCGGCCAGGCGCACGGCCGGGCGCATGTAGTCGGAGAAGACCAGGAAGGTGCCGCCGTAGACCCGGGTGTTCCCGTGCAGCGCGATGCCGTTCATGGTCGAGCCCATGGCGTGCTCGCGGATGCCGAAGTGGATGGTGCGACCGTACGGGTCGGCCTCCGTCAGCGGGTTGCCCTTCGGGAGGAAGGACGACGACGGGTCGATGGTGGTGTTGTTCGAGCCCGCGAGGTCGGCGGAGCCGCCCCACAGCTCGGGGATGACCGCGCCCAGCGCCTTGAGAACGGTGCCCGACGCCTTGCGGGTCGCCACGTCCTTGCCGGCCTCGAACTCCGGCACCGCGCGCTCCCAGCCCTCGGGCAGCTCGCCGGCGACGATGCGGTCGAACGCGGCGGCGCGCTCGGAGTTGTTGTTGCGCCACTCCTGGAGCTGCTTGTCCCAGGCGGCGTGCGCCTCGCGACCGCGGTCGAGCACCGCGCGGGCGTGCGCCAGCACCTCGGACTCCACCTGGAAGTCCTGCTCCGGGTCGAAGCCCATCACGCGCTTGGTGGCGGCGACCTCCTCGGCGCCGAGCGCCGAGCCGTGCGAGGCCTCGGTGTTCTGCGCGTTCGGGGCCGGCCAGGCGATGATCGTGCGGGCGGCGATGATCGACGGGCGCTCGGTCTCGGCCTGCGCCGCCTTCATCGCGGCGTGCAGCGCGTGCACGTCGAAGTCGCCGTTGGCGGCCTGCTCGATGCGCTGGACGTGCCAGCCGTACGCCTCGTAACGCTTGAGGACGTCCTCGGAGAAGGCGGTCTCGGTGTCACCCTCGATGGAGATGTGGTTGTCGTCGTAGAGGGCGACGATGTTGCCGAGCTTCTGGTGGCCGGCGAGCGAGGACGCCTCCGCGGAGATGCCCTCCTCCAGGTCGCCGTCGGAGACGATCGCCCAGATGGTGTGGTCGAAGGGGGAGGCGCCCTCGGCGGCCTCCGGGTCGAACAGACCGCGCTCGTAGCGGGCGGCCATGGCCATGCCCACGGCGTTGGCGATGCCCTGGCCGAGCGGGCCGGTGGTGGTCTCCACGCCGACCGTGTGCCCGTGCTCCGGGTGGCCCGGGGTCAGGCTGCCCCAGGTGCGGAAGGACTTCAGGTCGTCCAGCTCCAGGCCGTAGCCGGACAGGAAGAGCTGGACGTAGAGGGTCAGGCTGGTGTGCCCGGGGGACAGGACGAACCGGTCGCGGCCGATCCAGTTCGCGTCGGACGGGTCGTGCCGCATCAGCTTCTGGAAGAGCAGGTACGCGGCGGGCGCGAGGCTCATGGCCGTGCCAGGGTGGCCGTTGCCGACCTTCTGCACGGAGTCCATGGCCAGGACGCGAGCGGTGTCGACGGCCCGCTGGTCCAGTTCGGTCCATTCAAGGTCTGTGGTGGTCGGCTTTGTGCTCACCCTGAGTCAGGGCTCCTCTCCGCAATGTCGGGATGCCGGTGACTGTGCGCACACCGGACCGTGGTCGAGCCTACCCCCGGAACAACGCTCATCTTTTCGACGACGCCCCCCGGCGCCCAAGGCAACGAAGGCCGAAGACGGCACATATCCCGGCACATCCCGCGGGCGTGCGCGGGCGCATCTTCCAGACTGCCCGGCGGCGCCCCGCTTCGCCTGTCGGGCACCGCGCGGGGAGGCGTCGGGGGCAGACCGGGACACATCAGGGCGGACCGGTGACGCGCCGTGATCGAAGCGTGGACGCTTCGTAGAGGCGCGGCGGGCCGACCAGGGGCTGAGCTGGGCGGACCGGGGGCCGCCCAACACGACCCCACCCCCGCGACGGGCCGAGTATCCGCTACGTCTAAAGTGGCGTGGTACGCGCAAGTCTTTACCGGGCCTTCATGCCCGGTGCTTGCTTGTTCTGCTGCTTCTCTCAGGGGTGTGCGTGACGGCCGTCGATTCCCGTCCTGCGGGGGTGCTCGCTGCGAGCACTGGTCACCGCCCGATCCACCGGCCGCTCGGGGCCCGGGTCAAGGCGTTCGTGGCGCTCACGAAGCCCCGCGTCATCGAGCTGCTGCTGATGACGACGGTCCCCGTGATGTTCCTGGCGGCCGAGGGCGTTCCCGACCTGTGGCTGGTGCTGGCCACCTGTATCGGTGGCTACCTGTCCGCCGGTGGCGCGGGTGCCTTCAACATGTACTACGACCGGGACATCGACGCGCTCATGGAGCGCACGTCGCAGCGCCCGTTGGTGACCGGCATGGTCACCCCGCGCGAGTGCCTGGTCTTCGCCTTCACGCTGGCTGCCGTCTCCACCGCGTGGTTCTGGTTCCTGGTCAACCCGCTGTCGGCGGCGTTGTCACTCGGGGCGCTGCTCTTCTACGTCCTCGTCTACACGATGTGGCTCAAGCGGCGTACCGCACAGAACATCGTCTGGGGCGGCATCGCCGGCTGCATGCCGGTCTTCATCGGGTGGTCCGCGGTGACCAACTCGGTCTCCTGGGCCTCCCTGATCCTGTTCCTCGTCATCTTCTTCTGGACGCCGCCGCACTACTGGCCGCTGTCGATGAAGGTCAAGGACGACTACGAGCGGGTGGGCGTGCCGATGCTCCCGGTCGTCGCGGGCAACAAGGTCGTGGCCCGGCAGATCGTCCTCTACAGCTGGGTGATGGTCGGCGTCTCGCTGCTGCTGTGGCCGCTGGGCTACACCGGCTACTTCTACCCGGTGGTCGCGGCCGTGCTGGGCGCCTGGTGGCTCAAGGAGGCGCACGCCCTCCAGGCGCGCGCCAAGGCGGGCGTCACCGGAGCCAAGCTCAAGGAGATGCGGCTCTTCCACTGGTCCATCACCTACGTCTCGCTGCTCTTCATCGCCGTGGCGGTCGACCCCTTCCTGCGCTGAGCGCCCCCGCGGGAGGCTCCGCGACGGCGCCGTCGGGTGCCTGACTCCGTACCGTTCCCGGGCGGGCTGATCTCATCGGCCCGCCCGGGGGCGGTTCCGCGGGCGGAATCGGCGGGGGAACGGGGAAGGTGCCTTCCGTCTCTCATTACCGACGGGTAGCATCCGAGACATGGCAGACACCCAGCAGCCGGCCGCCACCGACGACCAGCCCGCCGCCCCGGACCGGCGCGTCGAGAAGCAGGCCAAGCGGCTCGCTCAGCAGATCACGGCCTTCGCCCAGAGCCACGGCGGCGGGGCTGACGGCCAGCTCGCGCACATCGGGCGCGGCGCCACCCGGATCGCCCTGGTCGGCGCCGACGGCGAGTGGGGCAACCTGGTCGCCCGCTCCTACCAGACCGCCCAGCGCGCCGTGGAGCTCTCCGGAATCACCCTTCAGGACGATTTCGACGGAGAGCTCGCGGCCCGCGTCCGCACCGGCCGTTACGAGTGGACGCGCATGGCGGGCCAGCAGATCGGCGGCCCGAGCAACGGGTGACGCCCCACGGCTGACACCGGCGGCGGGGTCCCGGCGGCGCCCGCACGGCGACACCTGAGGGCGCCCGGGCCCGTTAGTCCCGTCGCGGGGACCGACCGGCAGGGGAGACTCGATGAGCTGCGCCGTGCACGCCGAGGTGGCCCTGCCGCCCCTCATCGACCAGCACAGCCACGGCGCGCTCCACGGCGAGCTGGGACTGGGATCCTTCGAGGCGTATCTGGCCGCCGCCGCCGGCGCCACCGGCGCCCTGGCCCCCGCGGGCACCTCCTTCTTCGACAGCTGGACCGGCCTGGCGGTGCGCCGCTGGTGCCCCCCGCTGCTGGGCATCGAGCCCCACTGCACACCCGTCCACTACCTCGCCCGGCGCCGCGAGCTCGGCGCCTACCGCGCGGGGCGCCTGTTGCTGCGCGGGGCGGGCATCGCCGGCTTTCTACTGGAGTCAGGGGTGCCCAGCGAGCTCACCTCGGCGCGAGAGCTGGCCTCGGCCGCCGACGGCCGCGCGTACGAGGTGGTCCGCCTGGAACCGCTCGCCGAGCAGGTCGCGGACACCTCCGGCAGCGTCGACTCCTTCCTCGGCAACACCGCCGAGGCGCTCTACTCCGCCGCCCAGCACGCCACCGCCTTCGCACTGAGCGCCTCCTTCGGCGAGGAGAGCCCGCCCGACCCACGCCAGGTGCGCCGTGCGGCCGGCCGCTGGCTGAGCGGACGCCGCACCGGGGCCCGGCTGGAGGACCCGGCCCTGGTCCAGCACCTGCTGTGGAACGCGATCGCCACCGGCCTTCCGGTGCAGCTGCACTGCGGCGACCCGCGACCGCTCAGAGGCTTCCTCCGGGCCACCGCCCGGCTCGGCACCGACCTGGTGCTGCTGCCCCGGGAGCCGCACCACCGCCAGGCCGCGCGGCTGGCGGGCGCCTTCCCGCACGTCTACGCCGACGTCGGACCGCGCCCCGCGGAGACCCTCCGCGAGGCGCCCTTCGGCAAGCTGCTGTTCTCCACCGGCGCGCGGGCGCTGCCCGAGCTGTATGTCACCGGTGCCCGGCTGTTCGTACGGGCCATGACCCGGCTGGCCGCCGAGTGGATCGCCGACGACGTGTGCGCCCCCGCGGAGGCGCGGCGGATCGTCGGTCTGGTCGCGGCCGGGACCGCGCGCCGGGTCTACCGGCTGGACGCGGTCGCCTCGGCCGCCACCGGCTGAACCGCCGCGGGCTCGCCGCCCGGCGCGGGCAGCTCCGACGCGGCGGACTCGCCGGCCCGCTCACGCTGGGCGAGGAAGACCCGCAGCACGG
Organism: Streptomyces sp. LX-29; assembly: GCF_029541745.1. NCBI lineage: Bacteria > Bacillati > Actinomycetota > Actinomycetes > Kitasatosporales > Streptomycetaceae > Streptomyces > Streptomyces sp. LX-29. The sequence continues at coordinate 6,214,148 of NZ_CP089746.1, forward strand.
CGATCCACACCAGGCAGGAGCCGAGCATGTGGGTGCCGACGACGAACTCCGGCAGGTGGGTGAAGTACTGCACATAGCCGACCACGCCCTGGAGGAGCAGCACCACCAGCAGCTCCAGCACCGCACGGCGCGGCGCCGCCGGCGCCTTGACCGCGCGCAGCGTGAACCAGAGCGCCACGGTGAGGCCCAGCACGATGTAGACGAAGTCCACGTGCAGCTGGGTGATCTCCTGCCAGTCCAGCGGGATGCGGTGGACCTTCTTGGCGTCTCCGGCGTGCGGCCCGGCGCCGGTGACCACGGCCCCGACGACGATCAGCACGGCGGTCGCCGCCACCAGCAGCCAGGTCAGCTGGCGCACCGGACGCGCGACCAGGTCACGCGGGTCGGCGTCGCCCTCCCGGGTGCGCTGCCAGGTGATCACCGCGACCGCGAGGAGCGCGGTGGACAGCAGGAAGTGCGAGCTGACGATGTACGGGTTGAGGCCGGTGAGCACGGTGATACCGCCCACCACCGCGTTGCCCATGACGATCCAGAACTGCGCCCAGCCCAGTCGGGTGACCGCGCGGCGCTGCGGGGCGCGGGACCGGGCCGCGACGATCAGCAGCCCGACGACGGCGGACAGCACATACGTCAGCATGCGGTTGCCGAACTCGATGACGCCGTGGATGCCCATGTCGGAGGTGGGCGTGAGGCTGTCGTCGGTGCACTTCGGCCACGTCTCACAGCCGAGTCCGGACTGGGTGAGCCGGACCGCGCCGCCCGTCACCACGATGACGACGGCCATCACGACGGTCGTGAGCGCGGCCCGCCGGACAAAGGCCGCGGAGGGCTGCCAGCGGCGGGCGATCAGCTCGAGGGGGTTCAGCGAATTCGGCACGGGCCCCATCGTAAGCCGGAGCTTGTGCGGCTTTTCACGAGGGGGTCGGGAGGGCGGTCGCACCGCGCCTCCCGGGCAGCCGGCCCCTCCCGGGCAGCCGGCCCCCTCCCCGGCAGTCCGGGCCCGGGGCTACTCCCAGCGGAAGAAGCGCGCCGCCGCGCCCAGCCCCAGCACGGCCCACGCCGCGAGGATCCCCAGCTCGGCCCACGGCATCCCGGCCCCGTCGCGCAGCACGTCGCGCAGCCCGCCGGAGAGCGCGGAGATCGGCAGCAGCTGGAGCACCGACTGCGCCGCGTCCGGGAACTTCTCCAGCGGCACCATGACCCCGCCGGCCACCAGCAGCAGCAGGAAGACCAGGTTGGCGGCGGCGAGGGTGGCCTCCGCCTTGAGGGTGCCGGCCATCAGCAGCCCCAGCCCGGAGAAGGCCGCGGTGCCCAGGACCAGCAGCAGGACCACAGCCAGCGGGTTGCCGTGCGGCGACCAGCCGAGCCCGAAGGCGATCGTGGTCAGCAGCGCCACCTGGAGCGCCTCGGTGACCAGCACGGAGCAGGTCTTCGCGGTCATCAGCGCCCAGCGCGGCAGCGGCGAGGTGCCCAGCCGCTTCATGACGCCGTAGCGCCGGTCGAAGCCGGTGGCGATGGCCTGGCCGGTGAAGGCGGTGGACAGCACCGCCAGCGCCAGCACGCCGGGGGCCAGGAAGTCCACGGCCTCGCCGGCGCCGGTGTCGACGATGTCGACGGTGCTGAACAGCACCAGCACCAGCGCCGGGATGACGACGGTCAGCAGCAGCTGCTCGCCGTTGCGCAGCAGCATCCGGGTCTCGAGCGCCGCCTGGGCCCGGATCATCCGGCCCAGCGGGGCGGCCCCCGGGCGGGGCGAGAACGTGCCGGTGGCGGTCATCCGCGCAGCTCCTTGCCGGTCAGTTCCAGGAAGACGTCCTCCAGGGTGTGCCGCTCGACCGAGAGCCGGTCCGGCATGACGCCGTGCTGGGCGCACCAGGAGGTGACGGTGGCCAGCAGCTGCGGGTCGACCTTGCCCACCACCCGGTACGAACCGGGGGTCAGCTCGGCGGCGGCGGTGTCCGCGGGCAGCGCCTTGAGCAACGAGGCCAGGTCCAGGGCGGGGCGGCCGGTGAAGCGCAGGGTGTTCTCCGCGCCGCCGCGACACAGCTCCTCGGGGCTCCCCTGGGCGATCACCCGGCCGCCGTCGATGATCGCGACGTCGTCGGCGAGCTGTTCGGCCTCGTCCATGTAGTGCGTGGTGAGCACGACGGTGACGCCGTCGGCGCGCAGCTCGCGGACCAGGTCCCAGGTGGCCCGGCGGGCCTGCGGGTCGAGCCCGGCCGTCGGCTCGTCCAGGAAGACCAGCTCGGGCCGGCCGACGACGGCCATGGCGAGGGCGAGCCGCTGCTGCTGGCCGCCGGAGAGCCGCCGGTAGGGCGTGCGACCGCAGGACTCCAGGCCGAGGCGCTCGATCAGGGCGTCGACGTCCACGGGGTGTGCGTGCAGGGTGGCGGTGTGGCGCAGCATCTCTTCGGCGCGCGCGCCGGAGTACACCCCTCCGGACTGGAGCATCACGCCGATCCGCGGGTGCAGCTCCGTGGCGTCCGCGACCGGGTCCAGACCCAGCACCCGGACCGTGCCGGCGTCGGGTCTGCGGTAGCCCTCGCAGGTCTCGATCGTGGTGGTCTTGCCTGCTCCGTTCGGGCCGAGCACGGCGGTGACGGTGTGGCGGGCGACGGACAGGTCCAGGCCGTCCACCGCGGCCTTCGCCCCGTACCGCTTGACCAGGCCGACGACCTCGACGGCGGGCTCTTCTCGCATGCCGGGAAGTCTACGAAGGGATCGCCGGGCACCTTTCCTCAGGGCCGCCCGGCCGCTGCGCACGCGGCCCGGCCCCGCCCCGGACCGGCGGGTGAGCCGAAGGGCGCGCGGCTGCCGAAAGGGAGAGCGCGCGGAGCCTGTGAGGAAACGAGCAGGTGAGCACGGTCGAGCTCGGCAGACGCCGAGGGCGCCCGGAGGCGAACCGAACCCTCAAAGGAAAGTGATCGTTTTCGCAGGTCAGGTTAGGTGTGCCTAAGTGATGCAGCACACCGGCGCCGCTCCCTTCGCGGCTTGTGCCCCCTTGGGGAATTACGCAACAATGGCGTTGTGAAAAACGTGGGTGACGCTCCCGAAGGACCCGTGGCCGGGCCGGCCGCGCGGCCCCGAGCGACCGCGCCCGCGGCTGCCGCCTCGGCGACCGTCCAGGCGGCGTCCGCGCACGACGAGCAGCACGGCACCCGCAACCGGGTCGTCCGCTCCATCCTCGACCACGGCCCGTCCACCGCGGCCGAGGTCGCGCTCCGGCTGGAGCTCACCCAGGCGGCCGTGCGCCGCCATCTGGACTCCCTGGTCTCGGAGGGCGTCGTGGAGGCTCGCGAGAAGCGCGTCTACGGGGCCCGGAGCCGCGGCCGCCCGGCCAAGGTCTTCGCGCTCACCGACTGCGGTCGCGACGCCTTCGACCAGGCCTACGACAAGCTCGCCGTCGAAGCGCTGCGCTGGATCGCGCAGAGCGCGGGAGGCGGGGAGCAGGGCGAGGCCGCCGTCGCCGCCTTCGCGCGGGCGAGGCTGGCCGCCCAGGCCGAGGGGTATCGCGCGGCCGTGGAGGCCGCCGCCCCCGACGGGCGCACCGAGGCGCTCGCCAAGGCGCTCACCGAGGACGGGTACGCTGCCACGGCGCGCAGCGCGCCGAGCCCCGAGTGGGGCGAGCAGCTCTGCCAGCACCACTGCCCGGTCGCCCACGTCGCCGAGCAGTATCCGCAGCTGTGCGAGGCGGAGACCGAGGTCTTCTCCCGTCTGCTCGGGACCCATGTGCAGCGGCTGGCGACCATCGCCCACGGCGACGGGGTGTGCACCACGTTCATTCCGCGCAGCGGCGCGCAGCCGAAGCACCAGACCAAGACCACCACAGCACCATCGACCAGCACGGCCGGGAGGAACCCCGAATGACTCTCCCCACGGAGACTGCTCACCCCGAGCTTGAGGGGCTGGGCAACTACGAGTACGGCTGGGCCGACTCCGACGCGGCCGGCGCCGCGGCCAAGCGCGGCCTGTCGGAGGAGGTCGTCCGCGACATCTCGGCCAAGAAGTCCGAGCCGGAATGGATGCTGAAGCTCCGCCTGAAGGGCCTCCGGCTCTTCGACAAGAAGCCCATGCCGACCTGGGGCTCCGACCTCACCGGCATTGACTTCGACAACATCAAGTACTTCGTGCGCTCCACCGAGAAGCAGGCCGCGAGCTGGGAAGAGCTGCCCGAGGACATCAAGAACACCTACGACAAGCTGGGTATCCCCGAGGCCGAGAAGCAGCGCCTGGTCGCCGGTGTCGCCGCCCAGTACGAGTCCGAGGTGGTCTACCACCAGATCCGTGAGGACCTGGAGGAGCAGGGCGTCATCTTCCTGGACACCGACACCGCGCTCAAGGAGCACCCGGAGCTCTTCAAGGAGTACTTCGGCACGGTCATCCCGGCCGGTGACAACAAGTTCGCCTCGCTGAACACGGCCGTGTGGTCCGGCGGATCGTTCATCTACGTCCCCAAGGGCGTGCATGTGGAGATCCCGCTCCAGGCCTACTTCCGGATCAACACCGAGAACATGGGCCAGTTCGAGCGGACCCTGATCATCGTCGACGAGGACGCCTACGTCCACTACGTCGAGGGCTGCACCGCGCCGATCTACAAGTCGGACTCGCTGCACTCCGCGGTCGTCGAGATCATCGTGAAGAAGGGCGCCCGCTGCCGCTACACGACGATCCAGAACTGGTCGAACAACGTCTACAACCTGGTCACCAAGCGCGCCGTGGCCTACGAGGGCGCGACCATGGAGTGGGTCGACGGCAACATCGGCTCCAAGGTCACCATGAAGTACCCGGCCGTCTACCTGATGGGCGAGCACGCGAAGGGCGAGACCCTGTCCATCGCCTTCGCGGGCGAGGGCCAGCACCAGGACGCCGGCGCCAAGATGGTCCACATGGCCCCGAACACCTCCTCCAACATCGTCTCCAAGTCGGTGGCGCGAGGCGGCGGCCGCACGTCCTACCGCGGTCTGATCGAGATCGGCGAGGGCGCCGAGGGCGCCAAGTCCAACGTGCTGTGTGACGCTCTGCTGGTGGACACGATCTCCCGCTCGGACACCTACCCGTACGTGGACGTCCGCGTGGACGACGTGTCCATGGGTCACGAGGCCACCGTCTCCAAGGTCAGCGACGACCAGCTCTTCTACCTGATGAGCCGAGGGCTGTCCGAGGACGAGGCCATGGCGATGATCGTGCGCGGATTCGTCGAGCCGATCGCTCGCGAGCTGCCGATGGAGTACGCCCTGGAGCTCAACCGGCTGATCGAGCTGCAGATGGAGGGCGCGGTCGGCTGACCCCGGCCCAGCCACCCTCGCCCCGACGAAAACGTGAGCGAGCTGAAGGGTGCGCGGCTGAGCACCCGGAGGCGAGCGAACACAATTAGGCAGAAAGAGAGCTGTACGACAGCCATGGCTGAAACCATTCCGGCCGGGAGCACCACGGACGGCGCCATCCAGGTGGGACAGCCCACCGACGCCCGGGTCAGCGCGCCCGCGTCGTACGACGTCGCCGACTTCCCGGTGCCGCACGGCCGCGAGGAGGAGTGGCGCTTCACTCCGCTGGAGCGGCTGCGCGGGCTGCACGACGGCACCGCCGTGGCCGACGGCGGCGGCGTCAAGGTCACGGTGACCGCCCCTGACGGCGTCACCGTGGAGACCGTCGGTCGTGACGACGCGCGCCTGGGGAAGGCCGGCAAGCCGGTGGACCGCGTCGCGGCCCAGGCGTACAGCTCCTTCGAGAAGGCGTCGATCGTCTCGATCGCCAAGGACGCGGTGCTCACCGAGCCGGTGCGGATCTCCGTGCACGGCGAGGGCGGGGTCGCCTTCGGCCACCAGGTGGTCGAGGTCGGCGCCTTCGCCGAGGCCGTCGTGGTGATCGACCACACGGGTGACACCACGCTCGCCGCCAACGTCGAGTTCCTCGTCGGCGACGGCGCCAAGCTGACCGTCGTCTCCGTCCAGGACTGGGACGACACGACCGTGCACCTGGGCCAGCACACCGCCCTGGTCGGCCGCGACGCCAGCTTCAAGTCCGTCGTGGTCACCTTCGGCGGCGATCTGGTGCGGCTCCACCCGCGCGTCATCTATGACGCCCCGGGCGGCGAGGCCGAGCTGTACGGCCTGTACTTCACCGACAACGGTCAGCACCAGGAGCACCGGCTCTTCATCGACCACGACACCCCGCACTGCCGTAGCAACGTGGCCTACAAGGGCGCGCTGCAGGGCAAGGACGCGCACGCGGTGTGGATCGGCGATGTGCTCATCCGTGCGGCCGCCGAGGGCACCGACACCTACGAGCTCAACCGGAACCTGGTCCTCACCGACGGCGCCCGCGTCGACTCGGTGCCGAACCTGGAGATCGAGACCGGTGAGATCGTCGGCGCCGGCCACGCCTCGGCCACCGGTCGCTTCGACGACGAGCAGCTCTTCTACCTGATGGCGCGCGGCATCCCGGCCGACGAGGCCCGCCGTCTGGTGGTGCGCGGCTTCTTCGCCGAGCTCGTCCAGCAGATCGGCCTGCCCGATCTGGAGGAGCGCCTCATCGCGAAGATCGAGTCCGAGCTGGGGGCGTCCGTAGCATGACCGCCGCCTTCGTCCGCGCCTGCGCGCTGAGCGAGCTCGAGGAGGACACCCCCAAGCGGGTGGAGCTCGACGGCACGCCGGTCTCCATCGTCCGCACCGAGGGCGAGGTGTTCGCGATCAACGACATCTGCTCGCACGCGAACGTCTCGCTGTCCGAGGGCGAGGTGGAGGACTGCGCCATCGAGTGCTGGCTGCACGGCTCCAGCTTCGACCTGCGCACCGGCAAGCCGTCCGGGCTGCCCGCGACGCGCCCGGTCCCCGTATACCCCGTAAAGATCGAAGGGGACGACGTGCTCGTCTCCGTCACCCAGGAGTCCTGAGGCACCCATGGCAACGCTTGAGATCCACGACCTGCACGTCTCCGTCGAGGCCGAGAACGGTCCGCGCGAGATCCTGCGCGGCGTCGACCTGACCGTGAAGCAGGGCGAGACCCACGCCATCATGGGCCCCAACGGCTCCGGCAAGTCCACCCTGGCCTACTCGCTGGCCGGTCACCCGAAGTACACCGTCACCGGTGGCACCGTGACCCTGGACGGCGAGAACGTCCTGGAGATGTCCGTCGACGAGCGCGCCCGCGCGGGCGTCTTCCTCGCCATGCAGTACCCGGTCGAGGTCCCCGGCGTCTCGGTCTCCAACTTCCTGCGCACCTCCGCCACCGCCATCCGCGGCGAGGCGCCCAAGCTGCGCACCTGGGTGAAGGAGGTCAAGGAGGCCATGGAGCGCCTCCACATGGACCCCGCCTTCGCCGAGCGGAACGTGAACGAGGGCTTCTCCGGCGGTGAGAAGAAGCGGCACGAGATCCTCCAGCTCGAGCTGCTCAAGCCGAAGATCGCGATCCTCGACGAGACCGACTCCGGCCTCGACGTCGACGCGCTGCGCATCGTCTCCGAGGGCGTCAACCGCGTCCGCGAGACGGGCGAGGTCGGCACCCTGCTGATCACCCACTACACGCGCATTCTGCGCTACATCAAGCCCGACCACGTCCACGTGTTCGCGGCGGGTCGGATCGCCGAGTCCGGCGGCCCGGAGCTCGCGGACAAGCTGGAGGAAGAGGGCTACGAGTCGTACGTGAAGGGTGGCGTATCCGCGTGACGCAACTGCCGGGTCTCCTGGACACCGAGGCCATCCGCAAGGACTTCCCCGCCCTGGACCGGCTGGTCCACGACGGCAAGAAGCTCGTGTACCTCGACAACGCGGCGACCTCCCAGACGCCGCGTCAGGTGCTCGATGTGCTGAACGAGTACTACGAGCAGCACAACGCCAACGTCCACCGCGGCGTGCACGTGCTCGCCGAGGAGGCCACGGCGCTGTACGAGGGCGCCCGTGACAAGGTCGCGGCCTTCGTCAACGCGCCGAGCCGGGACGAGGTGATCTTCACCAAGAACGCCTCCGAGTCGCTCAACCTCGTGGCGAACATGCTCGGCTGGGCCGACGAGCCCTACCGGGTGGACCGCGACACCGAGATCGTCATCACCGAGATGGAGCACCACTCCAACATCGTTCCGTGGCAGCTGCTCTCGCAGCGCACCGGCGCGAAGCTGAAGTGGTTCGGCCTCACCGACGACGGCCGCCTCGACCTGTCCAACATCGAGGAGATCATCACCGAGAAGACCAAGGTCGTCTCGTTTGTGCTGGTCTCCAACATCATGGGCACCATCAACCCGGTCGAGGAGATCGTCCGCCGGGCGCAGGAGGTCGGCGCGCTGGTCGTCATCGACGCCTCGCAGGCCGCCCCACACATGCCGCTGGATGTGCAGGCGCTCCAGGCCGACTTCGTGGCCTTCACCGGCCACAAGATGTGCGGCCCGACCGGCATCGGCGTGCTGTGGGGACGCCAGGAGCTGCTGGAGGACCTCCCGCCGTTCCTGGGTGGCGGCGAGATGATCGAGACCGTCTCGATGCACTCGTCCACCTACGCCCCCGCGCCGCACAAGTTCGAGGCCGGTACGCCCCCGATCGCCCAGGCCGTCGGCCTCGGCGCGGCCGTGGACTATCTGACCGCGATCGGCATGGACAAGATCGCCGCGCATGAGCACGCGGTGACCGAGTACGCCGTGAAGCGGCTGCTGGAGGTCCCGGACCTGCGCATCATCGGTCCCACCACGGGCGAGGACCGGGGCGCCGCGATCTCCTTCACGCTCGGCGACATCCACCCGCACGACGTGGGTCAGGTCCTGGACGAGCTGGGCATCGCGGTCCGGGTCGGCCACCACTGCGCCCGCCCCGTGTGCCTGCGGTACGGAATTCCGGCGACCACCCGAGCGTCGTTCTATCTGTACTCCACGCCGGCCGAGGTGGACGCCCTGGTCGACGGCCTGGAGCACGTTCGCGACTTCTTCGGGTAGGGGCTGCCTCGTGAAGCTGGATTCGATGTACCAGGACGTCATCCTGGACCACTACAAGCACCCGCACGGGCGCGGTCTGCGCGATGGCGACGCCGAGGTGCACCACGTGAACCCCACGTGCGGCGACGAGATCACGCTGCGCGTGCGGCTCGACGGCGAGACGATCGATGATGTCTCGTACGAGGGCCAGGGGTGCTCCATCAGCCAGGCCAGCGCCTCGGTGCTGAACGAACTCCTGGTCGGCAAGGAGCTCGACGACGCGCGCAGGATCCAGGAGACCTTCCTGGAGCTGATGCAGTCCAAGGGCAAGATCGAACCGGATGACGCCATGGAGGAGGTGCTGGAGGACGCGGTCGCGTTCGCCGGCGTCTCCAAGTACCCGGCTCGGGTGAAGTGCGCCCTGCTGAGCTGGATGGCCTGGAAGGACGCCACCGCCCAGGCGCTGGGCGAGAAGGCTGCGAGGAAGACCGCATGAGCGAGAACGTAGACACGACGGCAGAGACCCGCTCCGAGGCCGTGGTCGAGGCGCCGGCCGAGACGGCGGCGCCCGCGGAGGCGGCGACCACCAAGCCGGCCACCGAGGACGAGATCCGCGAGGCCCTCTACGACGTCGTCGACCCCGAGCTGGGCATCGACGTCGTCAACCTGGGCCTGATCTACGGCGTCCACGTGGACGACGCCAACATCGCCACCGTCGACATGACGCTGACCTCCGCGGCCTGCCCGCTGACCGACGTCATCGAGGACCAGGCGAAGTCGGCGACGGACGGCCTGGTCAACGAGTTGCGGATCAACTGGGTCTGGATGCCGCCGTGGGGTCCGGACAAGATCACCGACGACGGCCGCGAGCAGCTCCGCGCGCTCGGCTTCAACGTCTGAGCCCAGCGCTCCGCCCGGATTCCGGGATTCTCCCCCGGCATCCGACCGCAGCAGTGCGGTAAGGCCCCTGGCATACGCCAGGGGCCTTTGCGCGTCTCGGGGTCGCTGCGTCAGGAGGAGAGCCGGGCCAGCAGCTCCGCCTCGGTCCGCGGGTCCAGCCCGACCACCGGACGGTCCGGGCGTTGGGGAGCGCGTCCGCCCAGGCCACGCAGCCAGGTCCAGGTGTCGGCCGCCGTCTCGGCGACCGGGCGGCAGCGGAGTCCCGCGGCGTGCGCCTTGGTGACGCCCCCGCGGTGGAGCGCGTCGTGCAGCTCGCCCGGCGGCACCCACACCGGCAGTTGGCTCCACGGCTCGATCCCGGCGGCCAGGATCTCCTCCGGGCTCGTCCAGCGCAGCTCCGCGGTGGAACCGGTGGCCTTGACGCAGCTCTCCAGCAGCTCGCCGATGGTGGCGTGCCCGGAGGGGCTGACGAGGTTGTACGGGCCGCTCAGACGGCGCTCGGCGGCGCCCAGCAGCCAGTCGGCCAGGTCACGCACGTCGATGTACTGCAATGCCAGGTTGTGCGGGCCGGGGGCGAGCACCGGCCCGCCCCGCGCCACCCGGTTCAGCCACCACGGCAGCCGGCCGATGTTCTCGTACGGGCCCAGGATGAGCCCCGCGCGGGCCAGCAGCGTGCGTTCGGCGCCGAAGGCCGCGACCGCGGCGAGCTCGCCGCCGCGCTTCGCGCGGGCGTAGTCCACCTCGTCGCCGTCGTCGGGGGAGCCGTCCACCACGGGGGTGTCCTCGTCGTGCCCGACCGGAGACGGGTAGCGGTAGACCGAGCCGCTGGAGACGTAGCAGAAGTGGTCGGCCCGGTCGGCGAGCAGCCGCGCGGCGTCCCGCACCGCCGACGGCGCCCCGGACCAGGTGTCCACGACGAGGTCCCACTCGCCCTCGGCCAGTGCCGCCAGGCCGCCCGGGGCGCGGCGGTCGCCGTGCAGCGCGGTGACGCCCGACGGCGGCTCGTGATGGCCACGGTGGAAGACGGTCACCTGCCAACCGCGCTCCAGCGCGGCCTCGGTGACGGCACGTCCCACGAACTCCGTGCCGCCCAGAATCAGAAGTCGCATGCCGCGACTGTGCCCCGCCCGGCGCGACCGTCGGAAGGGGTGCACGCTCTCGGCGGAATCGCCGTCAGCTGAAAGGTTCGTAACCATGTGCGGCCGGTGGCGTTGGGTTCGACGTGGAAGAGCGCAGCGAACGGCTCCCGCCGGCCGGAAAGACCTTCCTGGAGAAGGCCGCGATCGTGGTCGCGCCCGGAACGGTCATTCTCGCTCTGCTGTACTACATGGGGCGCACCCGGATGAACGCCTACTACTCCGTCTTCGGCATCTCCGTCGGCGAGTTGGGCCTCTCGACGGAGGAGTACCTGCTGGCGAGCCCCAACGCCACCTTCTTCCCGCTGTGGATCCTGCTGCTGGTCGGGCTGTTCGCGGTGCTGCTGTTCGGACTGGTCGACCGCCGACTGGTCGGCCACGAGGCGCGGCGGCGGCGTCGCCGGATGTGGCGGGCGACGGGGGCGCTCGGCGGCCTCCTGCTGCTGCTGGCCTTCGCGGCGTCCTACCAGTGGCCGGGGTGGTACATGGCGCCGCTGGTCGGCGCGCTCGGCGCGCTGCTGGCGTCCTTCGCGCTCCATCTGCGGCGCGGCGGGCAGCCTCCGGACCACGGCGGCCGGCGGCCGCCGGCGCGCAACCGACTGTGGAGCGTCGTCGGTGCCGTGTTGATCGCGCTGCTGACGCTGAGTCTGTTCTCCGGCGTGGCCTGGTACGTGGACAGCGAGGGCCGGGCCGTCGCGCTGCGCGACCTGCGCACGGGGCCGGCGCACCGGCCCAGGGTGCTGCTCTACACGAGCACCCCCGCGCTCGGCGCCCCGGACCGGATGCTGAGCGCCGGACACCGCCCGTACCGCTACCTCTACGACCGGTTCACGGTGCTGACGACCTCGGACTCGCGTTATTACCTGGTGCCGCGCCGGCCGCCGGTGCGCAAGCTGGTGGTGGTGCGGCGCGACGACGCCTCGATGCGGGTGGAGGTCATGGCGTTCCAGGCGGTCAGTACGGAGTGACGCCGTTCGGCGGGGGCGGTACGTCGGGGCTGGGCACCACCGACGGCTCGACGGTCGGCTCGTCGCTCGTCGGCGGGGCCTCGCTCCCCGGGGGCCCGGGGGTCACCGGAGTGCTGGGCGGCGTCGTTCCCCCGGTCTCGTCTCCGGTGCCGGTCCCGCCCGGGGTCCCTGGGCCGGTGCCCTTCTCCGGCGGCCGGGCGACGGCGGAGACCACGGCCCGGATGTCGGGGGTCCCGCCGTCGAACTCCACGATGAACTCCGTCGTCAGCACGCCCTGCTCGGCGGGCCGGTAGACGAACAGCATCTGACAGGACTCGCCCGACGCGAGCGTCACGCCGGTACAGCTGTCGTGGTGGACTTCGAGGTCCGGGCTCGCGCGCCGGCCGCCCCCCGCCTCCGTGCGCCGGCCGGCCTCCGCCGCCCGACCCGCGGTCTCGGTGGCACCGCCCCCGGCCGGCTCGTCCGCGCTGGTGGGATGGGTCGCCCCGGTCGGCACCAGGGAGGCGCCCCTGACCTTCGCCGGGTGGTCGGTGGTGTTGTGGACCTTGGTCACCAGCTCGCTGGTGCGCCCCGCCGGCACCTCGGGGAAGGCGGCCTTCCCCTTGTCCGGCTCGCTCCTGCCCGGGGAGAACTCCACCTTTCCGCGCTTGGCGCCGGACTCCACCCGGGGCAGCGCGGAGCCTCCGCCGGGCGAGCAGCCGGACAGGGCCAGCGCGGCCCCGGTCAGGACCGGCACCGCGAGGAGACCGGCGAGGGCCTGGCGTCGCCGTCGGGACATGAGTAGTGCCTCCACATCGCGCTCGACGGGTCGATGGCGCGCTCGACGTGTCGGTCGAGCCTCGCACGGGGATGCGCCGTCGGCGGCCCGCAGCGACCGCAGGGGACCACGCCAACCACCCGGTCGGGCGCATGTGTACGGCCGTACGCAACGTTGTGTACGCTCGTACGCATGGGCTCTCTGACGCTTGCCGCGGCGATCACCGCCGAGATCGCGGCCACCACCTCGATGAAGTACAGCAACGGCTTCAGCCGGCTGTGGCCCTCGCTGGGTGCCGTGCTCGGCTACCTGGTGGCCTTCGCGCTGCTCGCCGAGACGCTCAAGTCGATGTCCGTGGGCACCGCCTACGCCATCTGGTCCGGCGTCGGCACCGCCGCCATCGCCGGCATCGGCATGGCCTTCCTCGGCGAGGCGGTGACCGCCGCGAAGATCCTCGGTGTGCTGCTCGTCATCGCCGGCGTCCTCGTGCTCAACCTCGGCGGAGCCCACTGATGCCCCGGCGGTACGACCCCGACCGGCGCCAGCGCCTCATCGACGCGGCGATCCGCGTCGTGGACCGGAGCGGCATCGACGGACTGAGCCACCGCGCCGTGGCCGCGGAGGCCGATGTGCCGCTCGGCTCCACCACCTACCACTTCGCCGGCCTCGACGAGCTGCTGGTCGCCGCGCTGCGCCAGGTCAACGAGGAGTGGCTGGCCGACCTGCGGCGCCGCGCCGAGGCCCTCGACCCGACCCGCCCGCTCGCCGACGCGCTCGCCGAGCTGACCGGCGGACTGCTGCGCGGCGACCGCGCGCGGCCGCGGCTGGAGTACGAGCTCTACCTCGCCGCCCTGCGCCGCGACGCGGTGCGCCCCATCGCCGCCGAGTGCCTCGACGAGATGGCGCGGATCCTCGCCCCGCACACCGCCACCCCCGCCACCGCACGAGCCGTGGTGGCCCTGCTGGACGGCCTCATCCTCCAGGCCCTGCTGACCGACCGCCCCTACGACCGGGACGCCGCGCGCTCGGCGCTGGCGGCGCTCCTCGGCTGAGCGGTGCCGTGGCCTCGGCGCTCCGCTGCCTCCTCGCCCCGGACCGGGGCTGGGCACGGTGCGCCCCTGGCCGGTGGCGGTCGGCCCTGAGCCCGGTCGGGCACCGCCGGTCCGCGCCGCCGGCCCTGAGCCCGGTTCGACACCGCAGGTCCGCGCCCTCGTGGGGCTGTTCGCCGTCGCGGCGGGATGTGGGGCTCAGGGCCCCGGCGGGCGTGCCCGCGCGGTCAGGGGTCACCGGCGTGAGACCGGTTCGCCTCCGGCCGCCCTGTCCGGTTAGCGTTCGACCATGACCGACGCACCTGACACCCCTCGTTCCACCGGCGCCGTCGCCGCCGGCCTCGCCACCATCGCCGCCGACGGCACCGTCCTCGACACCTGGTTCCCCGCCCCGGAGCTGGTGTCCGAGCCGGGCCCCTCCGGCACCGAGCGGCTCACCGCCGAGCGCGCCGCCGAGCTGCTGGGCGACGCCGCGCCCCGGGCCACCGGCCTGGACGCGCGCCGCGGGGTCGACGTCGTCGCCGTCCGCACGGTCATCGCCTCGCTCGACGACAAGCCGCTGGACGCGCACGACGCCTACCTGCGGCTGCACCTGCTCTCCCACCGCCTGGTCAAGCCGCACGGCCTGAGCCTGGACGGCGTCTTCGGGCTGCTCGCCAACGTCGCCTGGACCAACCTCGGCCCGGTCGCGGTCGACCAGGTCGAGAAGGTCCGGCTGGCCGCCCGCGCCGAGGGCCTCCAGCTCAATGTGACCAGCATCGACAAGTTCCCGCGGATGACGGACTACGTCACGCCCACCGGCGTGCGCATCGGCGACGCCGACCGGGTCCGCCTCGGCGCGCACCTCGCCGCCGGCACCACGGTCATGCACGAGGGCTTCGTCAACTTCAACGCCGGGACGCTCGGCACCTCCATGGTCGAGGGCCGGATCAGCGCGGGCGTCGTCGTCGGCGACGGCTCCGACATCGGCGGCGGCGCGTCGATCATGGGCACCCTCTCCGGCGGCGGCAAGCAGACCATCTCCCTCGGTGAGCGCTGCCTGCTCGGCGCCGAGGCCGGCATCGGCATCTCCCTCGGCGACGACTGCATCGTCGAGGCGGGCCTGTACGTCACCGCCGGCACCCGGGTGACCCTGCCGGACGGCCAGGTGGTCAAGGCGCTGGAGCTCTCTGGCGCCACCAACCTCCTCTTCCGCCGCAACTCCACCACCGGCACCGTCGAGGCGCTCCCGCGCAGCGGCTCCTGGGGCGGCCTCAACGAGGCGCTGCACAGCCACAACTGACGCCCGCACCGCCGTCGAGCGGCCCGCGCCGGACCCCGGCGCGGGCCGCTCGCGCGTTCCGGAAACTTTTTTCACCGCGGCGACATAGTGGGCGGCAGTCACACGCGTCTCAAGGGGTGGCGAACGGCGCCGGTAAGGCGCAGCCGCCCAGAGGAAGTCGACGAAACGATGGTGACGATGGATGCCGAGCGTGAGAAGGACTTCAGGGAGTTCGTGGCGACGAGGTCGCCCGCGCTGCTGAAGCTCGCCATGCTGCTCTGCGGGGGAGACCAGCACGAGGCCGAGGACCTGTTGCAGAACGCGCTCATCAAGACGGCCGGGCGCTGGCACCGCGTGGAGGAACCGGAGGCGTACGTACGCCAGGTGCTCTACCGGCAGCAGGTCGGCCGCTGGCGACTGCGCTGGCCGCGTCGCGAGGTGACCGTCGCCGCTCCGCCGGAGCGCGGCGTGGTCGACGGGGCCGGCGTCGTGGAGACGCGGATCGTGATCCGCGACGCGCTGTCCCGGCTCACCGCCCGCCAGCGCACCGTCCTGGTGCTGCGCTACTTCGAGGACCTTCCCGAGGCCGAGGTGGCGGCGCTGCTCGGCTGCTCGGTCGGCACCGTGCGCAGCACGACGCACCGCTCGCTGGCGCGACTGCGCCAGCTGTCCCCCGAGCTGTTCGCCGCGGGGCCCGGCACCGGCCGGGCCGCACGCGACCTTTCGACCGCGGAGGCATGACCGTGAACGACGAAAAGATGACGGAGCTGGTGCGCGACGCGCTCCAGGAGTGGCCGCAGGAGGGCGTCCGGCCCTCCCCCCACCTCGCCGACCAGGTGCTGCGCGCCCGGCGCCGCCGCAAGGTCGGCGGTGTGGTCGGGGCCGCAGTGGCCGCGGCCGCGATCCTCGGTACCGCGGTGGCGGTGCCCGCGCTGGAGAACGCGGGCGACGGCGGCGGTGTCCGGCCGGCGGCGCAGGCCACCGGCCCGGATGTGCTGGCCCACCCCGACCAGTCGCCGCCGCGCGACCAGATCGCCGCGGGCAAGACCGCCGTCTCCGCCTTCTACCGCACCACGAAGGTGCGGCAGCAGGGCGGCGACGAGCTGCTGACCTACCAGTGGCACCTGCTCGACCCGGCCACCGGCCGCTACGAGATGACGTCGTGGGCCTGGCTGGACGTGGCTCCGGGGCTGAAGAAGGCGGCCGTCCTGGAGGGGGAGCTGCCCGCCAAGCGGGTGGGGCTGCTCGACCTCTCCACCGGGAGGGTCGAGCGGTGGATCAAGCTGGACCGCGGAGTGGCGTCCGTGAAGTGGTCGCCCGAGGGCAGGCGGCTGCTGGCCACCACCTATGACACGAACCCGGACAACCTCACACTCGAAAAGCCGTACTTCACCACGGACGAGGACGGGGGCTCGGACAAGGAAGCGGGCCCGGTGCTCGGCCACACCGGCTTCTACGCCATCGACGTCGCCTCCGGCGCGTCGAAGTGGCGCAAGCTGCCCTCCGCCGCCGACACCTTCACCAACACCCGTGAGGACCTGGAGTGGAGCCACGACGGCTCGCTGGTCGTGGGGCCGAGCCTCTCCTCCCCGGGCCGCATCTTCTACGACCTGGACGGCAAGCGGGTGCCGGCCCCGGCCGCCGAGAAGTACGTCAGCTACACGCAGGCCGGGCTCTCTCCCGACGGCCGCCATGTGGCGGGTGGCTTCGCCGGCAAGGGAGGCGCGATCACCTCCGAGATCCTGGACGCCAGGACCGGCAAGCGGGTCAAGCTCGTCGCCGGTCAGCAGCTGCTCGCCTGGGCCGACGCCGACCGTCTGATCGCCTGGGGCTGCGACCCGAAGAAGTGCTCGGGCAAGAACGAGTTCCGCAACCGGCTTCAGCTCGTCTCGCTCAAGAGCGACAAGGTCGTTCCGCTCACCGACTTCCGCAAGGCGTCGGACGAGGCCCCCGGTCGCTGGGAGCCGGTGTTCAGCCGCCGCTGACCGCGGCGCCGCGCGGTGCCGCGTGCGAGGACACCAGCGTCTCGTACGCCGCGAGCAGCCCGTCGGTCACCTCCCGGCCGGCGGGCCGCAGCGGGGGCCGGACCGGGCCGGCGGGGGCCCCGAGTGCGTTCAGCAGCGCCTTGGTGGTGACCGTGCCCGGCAGTCCGGAGCCCATCATCAGCTCGACCAGGGGGATGGCGAGCTGATGCAGTCGGGCCGCCTCGGCGCCCGCGCCCCTGTCGTGGGCGTCGAGGACGGCCCGCATCTGCGGGCCGGCGACGTTGGCCACGGTGCTGACGTAGCCGGCGCCGCCGATCGCGTACAGCGGGAGGTTGAGCTCCTCGCAGCCGGAGTAGTAGGCGAGCGAGGTGCGGGCGAGGACCCGGGAGCTGCCCAGCAGGTCGTACGCGCAGTCCTTGACCCCGGCGATGCGCGGGTGCTCGGCCAGCCGCAGCATGGTCTCCGGCTCGATGCGGGTGCCGGTGCGGCCCGGGATGTCGTACAGCATCACGGGGAGGCCGACCGCGTCGGCGATGTCGCGGAAGTGCTCGGCCACCGCCTCCTGGGGCGGGCGGCTGTAGTACGGGGTGACCACCAGCAGCCCGTGGGCGCCGGCCTTC
Source organism: Streptomyces sp. LX-29 (assembly GCF_029541745.1). Classification (NCBI taxonomy): domain Bacteria; kingdom Bacillati; phylum Actinomycetota; class Actinomycetes; order Kitasatosporales; family Streptomycetaceae; genus Streptomyces; species Streptomyces sp. LX-29. Next base: position 6,231,720 of record NZ_CP089746.1, read on the forward strand.
TCGGCGGCCTGGGCCAACTCGACCGTGTGCCGGGTGTCGCTGGTGCCCACCCCGGCGGTGATGATCGCGCGGTCGCCGACTGCCTCCACGACCGCGCGGACCAGCGCCTCCTTCTCGGCGTCGCTGGTCGTGGGCGACTCGCCGGTGGTGCCGCTGAGCACCAGGCCGTCGCAGCCGCCCTCGTCCACCAGGCGGGTGGCCAGACGCTGGGCGCCGTCCAGGTCGAGCCGACCGGCGTCGGTGAACGGCGTGATCATCGCGGCGAGGGTACGGCCGAACGGGCCCAGAGACATGGCGGTCACACTCCGTTGGGGATCGGGGTCTTTCCGCTGGATTCTGGGCCCGCTCGTCGCGCAGGTCTATTTAATTGTTCTGGCGTGATGCTTCAGAGTCGCTACGGCTTGATGCGGACGACCGACGGGTCGTGGTCGCTGGCCTGGTCGGCGAACTCGGCGTTGATGTGCACGATGTCGTAGTCGACCTTGCGCAGGTGGCGGCTGGTCAGCATGTGGTCCAGCGTCTGCGAGTTGCCGTTGAAGACATAGCCGTAACGCTCGTCGAGCGGCAGCGTGTTCACCAGGTCGGTGAGGACCTTGCCCTCGGTGAGGGCGTGCAGCGCCGGAGAGAACGCGTAGTCGTTGAGGTCGCCCGCCACGACCACGTCGGCGCGCGGGTCGGCGGCCAACAGCTCCTTGACGAAGCCGTTGACGGCCTTGGCCTGTGCGACGCGCTGCGTCTCGCTGGGCCGCGCCGGGGGCTGGAACCGGCTGTCCAGCCCCTGGTCCCCGCCCTTGGAGTTCCAGTGGTTGGCGACCACGAAGATCGGCTTGCCGCGGAAGGAGAACTGGCCGACCAGCGGCTTCCGGCTGTTGTTCCACGCCTCGTCGGCCGGGGCGATGCGGCCGGGGGAGGCGGACAGGGTCGCCTTGCCGCCGTCCTTCACGACCTTCACCGGGGTGGTGGCGTCGCCGCCCGCGATGTCGGTGAAGGAGACCCGCTCGGGGTTGTAGAGGAAGGCCAGCCGGATGTTGCCGCCGGGCTGCCCGCCGTCCTGGTCGTCCCTGGGGTCGATCTGCCGCCACTGGTAGGCCGGGCCGCCCGCGGCCACGATGGCCTCGGTGAGCTTCTTCAGCGTGGCGTCGGCGCTCACGACCCCGTCGTTGGTGGGGCCGTTGTCGTCCTGGACCTCCTCCAGGGCGACGATGTCGGGCCCGGCCAGGTTGTGCACGAGCGCGGCGGCGAGCCGGTCGAACTTGGCCTGCGGGGTCTTGGGGGAGAGGTTCTCCACGTTGTAGGTGGCCACCGCGAGCTCGTCCGCCCGCTGCTTGCGCGTGGTCTCGCGCTTCAGCGCCTTGTCGGCGAGCTGACCCAGCTCGGTGGCCTGGATCTCGTAGCCGCCGAAGTTGTCGTAGTCGAGCGGGCCGGCCGTGGTCCCGGACAGCTGGTCGCCCACGTTGGCCACCGGGAACGGGCGCTCGGCGTAGGGGATCAGGGAGGCGACCTTGACCCGGCCCGGGTTCGGGTCGCGGTAGGAGTGGTAGAGCACCCCGCCGCGCTCGGTGCGGTTGTGCCGCGGCTCGGCGGTGACCCACAGCTCCTTGTGCTCGCTGGTCGCGCCGGTCACCGGGGCGTTCCGGACGGCGACCCGCATGCCCTCCAGGGACTCGTAGCGGTCCAGGGCGTAGGAACGGGGGTTGAGCTCCAGACCCTCGATGTTGCCGTGCTCGACATCCGCCTCGGGGGCGTAACGGTTGGGTATGGAGGAGGCGTTGAGCCGGAAGGCGGCGGGCAGCGCGTTGCCGGAGGACTGCACGGTCCAGGTCGCCTTGGTCAGCTGGGTGATCGACTGGAGCCCGGCGTTCGCCCCGCCGGGGTAGTACTCGGCCACGATGCCGGAGACCAGCACCGCGTCGCCGACCGCGAGCGCCGGGGTGGTCGATCCGGTGTAGACGAAGATGCCCTCACTCGTGGCCGGGTCGCGGTCCGGCCGGGTGTCCTGGACCCAGAAGCCGCGCGAGGAGCCGAAGGCGCGGACCGCCGTCACGGTGCCGGGGACCTCGGTCACCTGCTTCCCGGCCAGCGGGGAGGTCCGGGTCTTCCCCTGGATGTCGTGGATGCGGATCTCGTCGGCGGACGCGGACTGCGGCGCGACGAGCATCCCGGCCGCGAGGGCGGAGGCGACGACGGCGGTGACGGCGGCGGGTCTGCGCAGGGCGCGCGGGGACAGGCGTCGGGACACGGGGGAGAGCCTCCGGAAGGTGGTGGTGGGAGAGGTCGAGGACCCGTCGGAAAACTGACGGAACGTCTACGCGCGTCAATCTCTTGGGTGTACTGGGGAGTTGTCAAGAGATGCCGGATGTACGCCACATGACCGGGAGGTGAGACGCGTCACTCGCGGCCCCCGGCGGGTCACTGGCCGAAACCTGCGGTCGTGGCAGCCCAGAGTCACAGGACCATCACACCGGGACGAAAGCGCCCTCGCATTCCGTCTACGCTTGGGCGCTGTCCAGCCGTACGCCCGAGGAGATGAAGCCGCCGATGCCCGCAGACCGTCCCACCATGCCGCCGGTCCGGCTGCACACCGACGCGGAACTCGCACGGGACGCGCTCGCCGCGCCGCTCCTGTCCCGTGCGGTGCGCCTGGCCCGCTGGGCGGAGCCGCACAAGCGGGTGGGGGCCGGCGGTGAGCTGCTCGCGGACGACCTGAACGCGGCGGTCGCCCACCTCGGCCTCGACGACGACGAGTACGGTCCCGGCCATGTGGCCGACGCCTGGCAGCTGGCGCTGGACACCGGCCTGGTGGAGGTCACGGAGGACGCCGACGCCGCCGACACCGCCGGCGCCGAGGGCGACACCGCGGCGGGGGCGGGCGCCGCGGACGCCGACGACGAGCCCTCGGAGGTCGCCGTCGGCGTGGCCACACCCGGCGAGGAGCTCCGCGCCATCACCTCCGGCAGCCCCGGCGACGTGCTGGACATCTGGCTGGGCGGGCTGGAGGCGGTACTCGCCGACGCGGCCGCCCCCGACCTCGCGGAGATCGCCGAGCACCTCGGGGAGGGCGGCGAGATCGACCTCGACGCCCTCGACTGGAACCCCGAGGAGGAGGCCGACTTCCTCGACGGCGTCCTCGGCAACCTCTACCTGCTGACCGCCCTGGACGAGTCCGCCGCCGAGCGCGCGGTGCCGCTGCCCGCGCTCGCCGCCTCCATGATCGTCCCCGATGACATGGACGAGCCCACCGACGACATCCTGGAGGAGGTCTCCGAGGCGATGATGCGCCTCGACGACCAGTTCCGGATGCTGGAGCCGACCGGCATCGTCGTGTACCAGCCGGTCGACGAGGCGCTCATCGAGGAGGTCGACGGCGAGGGCCGCATCGCCGACACCGGCCCGGCCACCGACGGCGGCGACGCCCTGGACGAGGAGGACGTCGCCCGCTACGGCCTGGTGCGGCTCACCCCGCTGGGCGTCTTCGCCGTACGGGCCCGGATGCTCGACGCCGGCATCGACGCCCCGGCCGTCGGCGACCTCACCGACAAGGGCGCCGACGTGCTGCTCGACGCGCTCGTCGGCTACCCCCAGGCGGCCGCGCGGGCCGAGGCCGAGCAGTGGCTCGCCCACCGCGAGCCGGCCGTCGCCGCCCGCGAACTGCTCGCCGCCGCCCGCGGCGACGACGACGGCGCGCCGCTGCGCCGACTCTCCTGCCAGCAGACCCTCAACCTCGCCGGCGCCGGCGCCGAGCCCGCCCTGCGCGAGGTCCTCGACGACCGGCACCTCGGCGGCCTCGCCCGTGTCTGGCTCGCCGAGCGTGGCGCCACCGAGGTGCCCGAGCCGTCGGAGGAGATGGTCTTCTGGCTGACCATCGACACCATCGCCGCCCAACTCGCCGCGGACGGCGACTCCGACGAGCTCCGTGAGTTGGTCGAGGTCCTCGTCGGCCGTTCCGAGGCCTTCTTCGACTCCGCCTGGCGCGTGGACCACCCGGCGACCGCCGACGTCCTCGAGGCCATGGGCCGCCTCCACCCCGACAAGAAGACCGCGAAGGACGCCCGCAAGGCGGCCTTCAAGGCGCGCTCCCGGCGATGACCCGCACCCCGCCGGCGGGACGCCGTGCCGGCGGCGTGGCGTCGTACGCGTGGCCTGGCCCTTGGCCCGGCCCGGGGCCTGCCGCTTCCGGCCTGGTGCGGTGGCCCTGCCTGGCCTGGTGATGTGTGGCGACGGCGTCGCGGAGTGACGAAAATGGTTGCGACGGGTTCGGCACCGCCGGGCCGCGCGGTCGGGCTATCGCCGTCGCGGCGGGGTGTCGCCCCCCTCGTCGTGTGCGCCCTTGCGCGGGTGTGTGGGTCGCCCACCGAGGTCGATTGATGCCTTGGCGTGGCGGGTGCCGCCTTCTGGGTGTCCGGGCGCTTCGCCGCTGAGGCGGGTTCGGCATCGCCGGGCCGCGCCGTGCGGCGTTTCGCCGTCGCGGCGGGGTGGTATTCGCCGTCCCGGCGGGGTGTCGCCCCTCCGTGGGGCGTCTCGCCGTCGCGGCGGGTGGAAGGCGCCGTCCCGGCGGGGTGCGAGGGGGTCGCCCTGCGTGGAGTGCCGTCCCCGCGGGGGCGGGGGGTCGCCTCCGCGGAGTGTGGGGAGCCGCCCCCCCCGCGCGGTGAAGGCGTCGCCCCCGCGGGGTGTGGGGGTCGCCCCGTGGGGTGTCCCGTGAGTGGGGGCGCGCGGGTGGGAATCGGCGCTCCGATGTCGGGCCGTGTTCAACTGGTGTTCGGGCGGAGGCGGGACCGTATCCGGGAGTCCGGAGGACCCATCTGGCCAGCCAGGAGACAGAGATGCCGCTCAGCCGCAGAGACTTCGCCAAGCGATCCGCGTACACGGGTGCCGGTGTCGCCCTGGTCGGCAGCGCCGGGGTGCTGGCCACCGCGCCGGGGGCGCTCGCGGTCGAGCCCGGCGGCGTGGACGCTGCGGCCGAAGCGGCCGTCGGGCGCCGGCTCGGTTACGGGCCGCTCGTCCCGGACCCGAAGGGCATACTCGCGCTGCCGGCCGGGTTCTCGTACCGGATCATCACCCACAGCGGCGTGACCAGGCTGGAGTCCGGCGAGACCACTCCCTCCAACCACGACGGCACCGCCACCTTCGACGGGCCGCGCGGCACCACGCTGCTGGTCAACAACCACGAGCTCAAGGGCCCGCGCCACAAGTGGCCGCGGCCGGTGCCGCTCGCCGAGGGCCTGGTCTACGACCCGGCGGCCTCGGGCGGCTGCACCGTCGTGGAGGTCTCCAAGCACGGCGACCACGTCACCGAGTGGGTGGGCATCGCGGGCACCTCCACCAACTGCGCCGGCGGACGCACCCCCTGGGGAACCTGGCTGACCTGCGAGGAGAACACCGACCGGGCCGGCCAGAACGGCATGACCAAGGACCACGGCTACGTCTTCGAGGTCGACCCGTACGACCGCCGGGCCAACCTCGACCCCCAGCCGATCAAGGCGCTGGGCCGCTATGAGCACGAGGCCGTGGTGGTGGACACCAGGCGCGGCCACTTCTATCTGACCGAGGACGCCGCGGGCCCGAACGGGCTGCTGTACCGCTGGACCCCGCCGCACGACTTCCGCCCCGGGCGTGGCTGGCTGCGCGGGCTCGCCGACGACGCCGGCGTGCTGAAGGCGGCGCAGTGCTTCGACTCCGGTGGCAACTTCGTCGACGACCTCTCGCGCGCCACCAGGACCGGGACGGTCTACGGCGTGGACTGGGTGGAGGTGCCGGACCGGGACGCGCGGACCGTTCCGGTGCGCAGGCAGTTCGCCGACGGCCAGGTCACCCGGGCGCGCAAGCTGGAGGGCATGTGGTGGGCGGACGGAGGCGCCTACGTGGTCGCCTCGTACGCCCGGGAGGAGAGCCCGGTCGCCCACGACGGGCAGGTGTGGTTCTACGACCCGCGTCGGCGCACGCTGACCCTGAAGGTGCTGCTCGGCGGCGACACCGAGGCGGGGAAGGACGGCGCCTTCGACGGGCCGGACAACATCACCGTCTCCCCCTACGGCGGTCTGGTCATCGCCGAGGACGGCGAGGGCCTGCAGCATCTGTTCGGCGCCACGGACGACGGCCGGACCTACCCGATCGCGCGCAACGACCTCAACATCGGCACCGCGGAGGAGCCGGAGTTCAGCGAGTTCACCGGGGTGGTCTTCGCGCCCGACGGGCGGACCCTCTTCGCCAACATCCAGGACCCGGGGATCATGCTGGCGATCACCGGCCCGTGGCGGCGGCAGCGCCGGGAATCCTGAGCGCCCGGGGTTGTTGCCCTCAGTGTGACCTCAGCGATACGGAACACCCTCCGGCTCTCCGTCCTGGACCGCTCCCGCACCCGCAAGGGCCGGACGGAGGCGCAGGCGCTGCGCGACACCGTGCGGTTCGCGCGGCGCGCCGAGGAGCTCGGTTACCACCGGTTCTGGGTCTCGGAGCACCACAGCGTGCCCGGGGTGGCCGGCTCCGCACCCACCGTGCTGGCCGCCGCCGTCGCCGCGGCCACCTCGAGGATCCGGGTGGGCACCGGCGGGGTGATGCTGCCCAACCACCAGCCGCTGGTGGTCGCGGAGCAGTTCGGGGTGTTGGAGTCGCTGTATCCCGGGCGGATCGACATGGGGCTGGGCCGGTCGGTCGGCTTCACCGACGGCATTCGGCGCGCCCTGGGGCGCGACAAGGACGCCGCCGAGGGCTTCGGCGACCAACTGTCGGAGCTGCTCGGGTACTTCACCGGGGACCAGGGCGCGCACCCGCAGGTGCACGCCCGGCCCGCCGAGGGGCTGCGGCCGCCCGCCTTCGTCCTGGCCACCGGCTCGGGCGCGGAGCTGGCGGCGGAGCGGGGGCTGCCGCTGGTGATCGGCGCGATCCGCGGCCGGGAGACGATGCTGCGCGCCATCGACCGGTATCGCGCCGGCTTCACCCCGTCCGTCTGGGGGGAGCGACCGTATGTGATGGTCGCGGCCGATGCCGCGGTGGCCGAGACGACCGAGCGGGCCCGGCGGCTGCTGGAGCCCGAGGCGTGGTCGACGGCCTACTCCCGCACCCACGGGGTCTTTCCGCCGCTCGTCCCGGCCGAGGAGATCGCCGCGCTGAGCATGACGCCGCGCGAGCGGAGCCGCTTCGAGGAGGCCATGAGCGGCCATCTGCACGGCACCGAGGACGAGGTGGCCGCCGCGCTGACGGAGCTCGTCGGGAGCGCCGGCGCCGATGAGGTGCTCGTCACCACCAGCTCGTACGACCGGGAGGAGCTGCTCGACTCCTACCGGCGGCTGGCCCGACTGGCGGGGCTGCGCCCGGGGCGGGGCGGCGCCGATGCCGACATCGACACCGAGATCGACACCGAGGCCGCCCCGGCCGCGGCCTGAGCACGGGCGCTACAGCGCCTTTCCGGCGGGCTTGACCATGCCGCGGACGGTGCGCGAGTCCACGTACTCGCCCATCGCGGTCATCTCCCACTCGCCGGAGAACTGGCGGATCAGCTTCGCCATCATCACGCCCGTGCGCGGCTCGGAGTGGGTGAGGTCGAAGCGCACCAGCTCCTCGTTGGTCTGGGCGTCCAGCAGCCGGCAGTACGCCTTGGCGACGTCGGTGAACTTCTGCCCGGAGAAGGAGTTCACGGTGAACACCAGGCCGGTGACCTCCGGGGGGAGGCCGCCGAGGTGGACGGTGATCACCTCGTCGTCCCCGCCGCCCTCGCCGGTGAGGTTGTCGCCGGAGTGCTGGATGGTGTGGCCCAGGATGTTCAGCTTGCCGAAGAAGCAGGCGTCGATCTTCTTGCGGTCCACGCCGAAGGCGATGACGGACGCGTCCAGGTCGATGTCCTTGCCCCGGAACGCGGGCTCCCAGCCGAGGCCCATCTTCACCGAGGTCAGCAGCGGCTTGCCGCCCTTGACCAGGGACACCGTCTGGTTCTTCTGGAGGTTGACCCGGCCCTTGTCGAGGTTGATCTTCCCGGCGCCGGGCGCGGGGGCGGCCGGGGCGGCGGGCGGCGCGGCCGGGGCCGGCGGCTGCATGGCGGGCGGCGGGGGGAACTGCGCGGCGGCGCCGGTCGGCGGGGCGGGGGGCGCGGGCGGGGCGACCGGCGCGGCGGGCGCGGCCGGCTCCTCGAGCTGCACCCCGAAGTCGGTGGCGATGCCCGCCAGCCCGTTGGCGTAGCCCTGACCGACCGCGCGGACCTTCCAGGCTCCGCCGCGGCGGTACACCTCCATGACCACCAGCGCGGTCTCGCTGCCCAGCCGCGGCGGAGTGAAGGTGGCGATGACGGAGCCGTCGTCCGCGCCGCGCACCGTGGCCGTGGGCTCGGTGCCCGCGAAGGTGGCGCCGGGGGCGTCCAGGCTCGCGGTCACCACGATCTTCTCGATGTCGGCCGGGACCGCCGTGGTGTCGACGGTGATCGTGTCACCGCCGCCCGGCGCCGAGGCGGAGTGGCTCACTCCGGGGCCGGTGGGCTGGTTGTAGAAGACGAAGTCGTCGTCGGAGCGCACTTTGCCGTTGGCGTTCAGGAGCAGGCCCGACACGTCGAGCCGCACCGGTGCGGTGACGTCCACTGCCACGCGCGCGACGGGCAGCGGGAGGTTCGAGCCGGGAGTCATAGCGGTCATGTCCCGGCTAACGAGCGACCCGGGTTTGCAGTTCCTTGACCTTCACCCCCGCCCCCTCGGCCCCCGTGGCGGGCCGGTCCCGCCAGGGGATCGCGGGGGTCGGGCCCTGGAAGGCCCGGCGGTAGGACTGCGGGCTGGTCCCGACCAGGCGTTTGAAGCGGTCACGGAAGGCGGTGGGGGAGCCGAAGCCGACCTGGCAGGCGATCCGGTCCACGGAGTAGCCGGTGGTCTCCAGCAGGTACTGCGCCTGCCGTATCCGGGCGCGGTGCAGCCACTGGAGCGGGGTCGTGCCGGTCTGCTCGCGGAAGCGCCGGTTGAGGGTGCGGGTGCTCAGCCGGGCGTGGCCGGCGATGTCGTCCAGGGTGAGCTCGCGCCCCGCGTTCTCCTGCATCCAGCGCAGCAGCGGCTCCAGGGTCGCCCCGTCGGGCGTGGGCGGCTCGTGCACGATGAACTGCGCCTGCCCGCCGTGGCGCTCCAGGGGCATCACCGCGCTCCGCGCGGAGTCGGCGGCGACCGCGGAGCCGTGGTCGCGGCGGATCATGTGCAGGCAGAGGTCGAGCCCGGCGGCGGCCCCGGCCGAGGTCAGGAACTGACCGTTGTCGACATAGAGCACATCCGGGTCCACCTCGATCTCCGGGTGGCGCGCGGCCAGCTCCCCCGCGGTCGCCCAGTGGGTGGTCGCCCGCAGCCCGTCCAGCAGCCCGGCGGCGGCGAGCACGAACGACCCGGCGCAGATCGAGGCGATGCGGGTGCCGCTGGCGGCCGCGCGGCGCAGCGCCGACAGCACGTCCTCGGGGAAGGGGCCGATGGGCTGGGCGACGCCCGGGATCATGATGGTGTCCGCCTCGGCCAGCGCCTCGAGGCCGGAGTGCGCGCGCACGGTGAACGTGCCGGCGCTGACCTCCTCGGTCGGGGCGCACACCCGGACCCGGTAGGCGTTGCGGCCGTCGGGCAGGCGGGCGCGCCCGAACACCTCGATCGGCGTGGACAGATCGAACGGTATGACCTCGTCGAGCGCGAGTACGGCGACGGTGTGCATGGCGACACTCTAGGGAGGGAACGAATTCTCGCCAAGGCGTTTCCGCGCCCCTGTCAGGTCGTTGCTTGAAAAGTCCACAGCTCAGAAGCGGTATGCAAGGGTTCTGGCGAGAATCCGTTGAAGTATGGCAATAGTGCCACTCCTCGACGGGCGCATGGTCACTTAGCGTCGAGCCGTGACCAAGCTCCTCCTCTCCATCCACGTGATCGCCGCGATCCTGGCCGTCGGGCCGGTCGCCGTCGCGGCGAGCATGTTCCCCGCGGTCACGCGTCGGACCCTGTCCGCGCCCGGCGGGGTGTCGGTGAGTGGGGCCTCGTCGCTGCGCACCCTGCACCGCATCTGCCGGGTCTACGCCGTCCTCGGCGTGGTCGTGCCGGCCTTCGGGCTGGCGACGGGCAACAGCATGGGAGTGCTGGGCGACGCCTGGCTGGTCACCTCGATCGCCCTCACCGCCATCGCGGCGGCCGTGTTGGTGATGGCCGTGCTGCCGGGACAGGCGGCGGTCGTGGCCTCGCTCGGCCCCGACCCCGAGGCGAGCCCCGTCGGAGACGCCGAGCGCGCCGACGGCACGGGGACGTCGCGGGCGGGCACCCGCACGGCGGTGGTCCGGTCCCCGGAGGAGGTGCGGCGCACCGCGGCCCGACTGGCCATGACGGCGGGCGCGTTCAATCTGCTGTGGTCGGTGGTCACGGTTCTCATGATCGTCCGCCCCGGCTCCACCACGGGAGCGTGACCATGGACAGCGCCAAGGCCAAGCTGCTGCTGCGGGTCGCCGCCGCCATCGAACTCCTCAGCCTGCTGGTCCTGCTGGGCAACCTGGCCACCGTGCATGTGCCCGCCGTGGCCTCGGTGCTCGGCCCCACCCACGGCTGTGCCTACCTCTTCGTCGTCATCGCCGCGATCCAGGCGGGCGCGCAGGGGAGAGGCAGAGCGAAGGCTTTCGTCCCAGGTGTCGGCGGACTGCTCGCCGTACGCCACCTCGACCGGAGCTAGACCCCCGCTACTCCGGTCCACAGGCCGCCCCCGGACGTTCCGTCACCGCCGTTGACGAAACCCGGGGGCGGCACTGGCTTCCGCCGGACCACAGGAATCCGGCCAAGATCATCAGAGGGTGGAATGGTACGGCGCTGACGGAGAACAATAACGGTGTGGGTGGTGAGTTCATCCGCCCCCTTGAGCGGGAGGCCGGGCGTTACCTGGCCCCGCCCGGCCTCCCTTCCCGCCGCCGCACGCGTCGGGCTGTCACAGGGCGAAGGCGGCCGCCGTGGGACGGCCTTTCCGGCTCCTGGGGGCGGTCCGTCTCCCAACGCCTCCGCCGAACGGGTCGGCGGGTGCTTCGAGTGTGCTTCTGAGGGGAAGCCCCAACGGTGATGGCTCCGGCCACCTCCGGGGAACCGACCATCAGCCGATCGCACTTGCGTAACATGTGAATCCGCTGAAACTGCGAGAGCAACGAGCGCACGGCACCCCTCGCCGCACGACAGGAGCTGCCATGAGACGCCGCCGCCGCTACCGCGGGCGCCACCGCAAGGACCGTACGCTGCCCTTGGGCACGTTGGTCATCGTGGCCTCGGCCGCTGCGGGCGTGTATCTGACCGCGGCCCCGGGCGGTGCCAGTGCCGCGCCGACCACGGTCTTTGTGGCGCCCAACGGCAGTGATGGTGGCGGTGGCACGCGCTCCGCGCCGTACCGGACGATCGAGAAGGCGATCTCCGTCGCGGACGCCGGCACCACCATCAGGGTGCGCGGTGGCACCTACTATCCGCGGTCCCCGCTGAGCAGTGAGACGGACGGCACTCGGGGCCGCCGGGTGGTGCTCACCGGCGACGGCCCGGATCCGGTCGTCGTGGACGGGGCGCGACTCTCCTCCGGCCCCGCCCTGCTCTCGCTGCGCGCCGATTACTGGACCGTTTCGGACATTGAATTCCGCAACGCGCCGGGCGCCGAAATTATCTGTTCCGCTTGTGAGGGTTTCGTATTTCGGGAATCCGCGCACCGCTGACGGTGACTCCGCGTGGTCAACACCGCTTCTCCAGCGGGCAGTTGGGTGATCATACAAAAACCTGTAGTGATCCCCTTGGAGTGATCTCGTAATAATTCGTAAACCTGTTTGGCGCGTCGAACGAAGACAATCCAGCTACCGAACCTCGCCGTTCACCGAGGAAACGAGGAGCAGCGCGTGCCACGACAGGTCCTTGACCATGCCCAAGCGCCACCCCGCACCATCGGAAACAACGCGATCGACCGGTTCTTCCGGATATCTGAGCGAGGATCCGACTTCGGTCGGGAGATTCGCGGCGGTTTCGCCACCTTCTTTACGATGGCCTACATCCTCGTGCTGAACCCGATCATCCTGGGCGGCGCGGAGGACAAGTACGGTCACCACCTCTCGCACACCCAACTGGCCACCGCCACCGCGCTGGTGGCCTGCGTGATGACCGTCATCATGGGCGTGGGCGGCAACCTTCCGCTGGCGCTGGCCGCCGGTCTCGGCCTGAACGCCGTCGTGGCCTTCCAGATCGCCCCGCAGATGAGCTGGGACGACGCCATGGGCCTGGTGGTCCTGGAGGGTCTGATCATCTCGCTGCTGGTGGTCACCGGCCTTCGGGAGGCGGTCATGCACGCCATCCCGCAGCCGCTGAAGCAGGCGATCAGCGTCGGCATCGGCCTGTTCATCGCCTTCATCGGCTTCATCGACGCCGGCTTCGTCACCCGCATCCCGGGCGACACCGGCTCCGTCCCGGTTCAGCTCGGCGCGCACGGCGAGCTGACCGGCTGGCCGGTGCTGATCTTCTGCGTCGGCGTGCTGCTGACCATCGCGCTGATGTCCCGGGGGCTCAAGGGCGCCATCCTCATCAGCATCGTGGCCACCACCACCCTGGCGATCCTGATCAACGAGATCGCCGACATCAAGCCGCAGGCATGGGGGCTGACCGTCCCCGACGTGCCCGACGACATCGTGGCCTCGCCCGACTTCGGACTGGTCGGCGACTTCAGCCTGTTCGGCGCCTGGGACGAGGTCGGCGCCCTCACCCTGGTCCTGATCATCTTCACGCTGATCCTGTCCGACTTCTTCGACACCATGGGCACGGTCGTGGGCGTCAGCAACGAGGCCGGACTGCTGGACCACCAGGGCAAGGTGCCCAACCTGGGCCGGGTGCTGCTCATCGACGGCGTCGCGGCGGCCGCCGGCGGCGCGGCCTCCGCGTCCTCCAACACCAGCTACATCGAGTCGGCGGCCGGCGTCGGGGAGGGCGCCCGCACCGGCTTCGCCAGCGTGGTGACCGGCGGCCTCTTCGGGCTTGCGCTCTTCCTGACCCCGCTGGCGACCGTGGTCCCCGCGCAGGCCGCCGCGCCCGCGCTGATCGCCGTCGGCTTCCTGCTGATGAGCCAGGTGCGGCACATCGCCTGGGACAACATGGAGATCGCCATCCCGGCGTTCCTCACCGTCTCGGTGATGCCGTTCACCTACTCCATCACCAACGGCATCGGGGCGGGCTTCGTCTCCTACGTCGTCATCAAGACGGTGATGGGCAAGGCCCGCGAGGTGCACTGGCTGCTGTGGGGCACCGCGCTGCTGTTCGTCGGGTACTTCGCGATCGACCCGATCGAGCAGCTGCTGACGTAGCGGAGGGCCGCCGACTACCCCGGGGTGATGAAGCCGCACTCATAGGCCGCGATGACGGCCTGGGTGCGGTCCCGGACGTTCAGCTTGGCCAGGACGGCCGCGACATGGGACTTGACCGTGGCGCCGCCGAGCGTCAGCCGTTCGGCGATCTCCGCGTTCGACAGACCCGCCGCCATCAGCCGCAGCACCTCGGCCTCCCGCGCGGAGAGCCGCTCGCGCAACGCCCGCGCCGCCGCACCGTCGGCCGCGCGGGCGTGGGTGTTCCCGGCGGCCAGCGCCCGCACCGCGGCGGGGAAGAGCAGCGAGTCGCTGTGGGCCACCAGTCGCACCGCCTGCACCAGTTCGTCCGCGCCGGCCCGCTTGAGCAGGAAGCCGCTGGCGCCCGCGCGGAGCGCGTCATAGACGTAGGAGTCGTTCTCGAAGGTGGTCAGGACGACCACGCGCGGCGGGAAGGAGACCCCGCGCAGAATCTGTTCCGTCGCCCGGATGCCGTCGATGTCGGGCATCCGCACATCCATCAGCACCACGTCCGGGCGGAGCGCCCGCACCAGCGGGACCGCCTCGGCACCGGTCCGGGCCTCGCCGACGACCTCCAGGTCCGGCTCGCTGGAGAGGATCGCGCGCAGCGCGGTCCGCACCATCTGCTCGTCGTCCGCCAGGACGATCCGCACACTCATCCGCCCGCCTCCGCGATCTCCAGGGTCTCCAGGGTCTCCTGGGCTTTCAGGGTCTTCAGGCAGCGCGGCGTGCGGGGCGGCTGCGGCGGCCGCCGACCCCCCCCGCATCGGGGGTCGAGTCCAGCGGCACCCGGACCACCAGCCGCCACACGCCGTAGTGCGCGCCCCAGTCGGCGCTGCCGCGCAACGCGCTGGCGCGCTCGGCGACGCCGCGCAGCCCGCGGCCGCCGCCGGGCCGCTGCCGACGACCCGAGCCGCGCACCGGGTTCTCCAGCCGGATCTCCAGCTCCTGCCGGGGCCGGAACGCGCCCCGCGCGGGGTGCGGCGCCGCCGGCCCCTCGGCGCGCACGGCGACACACAGCCGCACCCGCACCTGGCCGGCGTGCCGCAGCGCGTTGCTCAGCCCCTCCTGCACGATGCGGTACGCCTCCCGGGAGACCAGCAGCGGCAGTCGGTCCAGCGCCTCGGGCCGGGCCAGTTCGACCGCCTCCACGGTGACGCCCGCCGCGCGCGTCCGGGCCAGCAGGACGTCCAGGTCGGCCAGGGTGGGGGCGGGTGAGGGCACCGCGGCCGGCGAGCCGTCGGCGGAGGCCCGGCCGGCGGGATCGTCCTCGCGCAAGAGCCCCAGCACGCCGTCGAGTTCACCGACGGCCGCCCGGGTGGTCTCCTCGATCGCCGCCAACGCCTGCCGGGCGAAGGCCGGATCGGTGTCCAGGACCTTGCGCGCGGCGCTCGCCTGCAGGGTGACGGCGCTGAGCGCGTGCCCCACCGAGTCGTGCAGCTCGCGGGCGAGCCGGTTGCGGGAGGCCAGCTCGGCGGCGCGCTCCTCGGCGGCGGCCAACCGGTCGGCGGGCGTGGGGCCGAGCAGCGGCGGCGCACAGCGGGCCAGCAGTGCGCCCGCCGCGGCGGCGAACGCGGTCAGCGCGGCGAGCGTGCCGAGCCCGGCGGCCATACACAGGGGGGCGCTGTAGTCGGCCAGCCGGCCCGGCCAGCTCACCCCCTCGATCTCGCTGTCGAGGAACGGCAGCGCCAGCAGATACGCCGCGAACGGCGGCACGGCCAGCGTGGCCCCGCTGACCACGCCGCCCAACGCCAGGTGCAGCGTGTACCAGACGACCGTGCGGCTGTGCGCGTCCCAGGACCGGGCCGGACCGGTGGCCGGCTCGACCCGCGGCGCGCACAGCGAGCGCGCCGCGGCCGCCGCCAGCGGTCGTACGAGCGGGAACAGCGCCGTGCCGGCCGCCATCGGCAGCGCGAGGCCGAACGCGACCAACTGCCGCGCCACCGAGCCGCCCATGGGGGCCGCGGCCTGCCAGACCACGCTGAGCACCACCCCCGCGAGCAGGTAGTAGGGCATCAGCAGCGCGCCGCCGAGGATCAGATGGACCCAGCGCAGCCGGGCGCGCCTTCCGAGCCCGGCCCGCACCCACCGTCGTATGCCCCCTGCCGCCATCTGACGCGCCGCCCCCCGACTCGGTCCCGACGATCTTCTATACAGCGTAAGTCAGTCGTCCGCCTCGGATCCTGGCGCACCGACGGGGCGGAACGCGTCGGCCGCGCGGGGGAGCCGGATTACGCCGCGGGGGTGATGCGCACCCGCCGCGCGGACGAGGCGCGGCGCTTCCGCGGCGCGCCCGCGCGGGCCCGCGATCCGCCTCCTCCCAGGGCCGAACCTCGCCCGGCCCAGGGTCGGTCTCCGCCTCGCCTCAGGGTCGGACTCCGCCTGGATCCAGGGTTGGTCTCCGCCTCGGCTCAGGGGTGAACGCCGCCTGGCTCCAGGGTTGGTCTCCGCCTCGGCTCAGGGGTGAACGCCGCCTGGCTCCAGGGTTGGTCTCCGCCTCACCTCGGCGGTGAACTCCGCCTCCTTGACCGCCTGTTCGACCGGCCATAGGGTCCCGGCTGCGTGCGCCCGAACGTTCGGCAGCCAGGAGGACCGCGGTGGCAGTACCCGTGTGGAGCGTCGACCCCCGAACCGGCGAGCAACGAGAGCGGGTGGCCGCCGAGGCGACGCCTGAGGCGGTCGACGGCGCCGTACGGGCCGCGCACGCCGCGCGGGAGGCGCTCGCCGACCGGGCGGTGCGGGCCGCGCTGTTGCGCGCCGCCGCCGCGCGGCTCGCGGAGGCGGAGGCGGAGCTGGTGGCGGCCGCCGACGCCGAGACCGCGCTGGGAGCGGCCCGGCTCAGCGGGGAGCTCGCCCGGACCACCGGCCAGCTGCGGGCCTTCGCGGAGGTCGTGGACGAGGGCGCGTTCCTGGACGTGGTCATCGACCACGCGGACCCCGGCCACACCCCGCCCCGCCCCGATCTGCGCCGCTGCAAGCTGCCGCTCGGCGTCGTGGCCGTCTACGCCGCGAGCAACTTCCCGCTGGCCTTCTCGGTGCCCGGCGGCGACACCGCCAGTGCCCTGGCCGCCGGCTGCCCGGTGGTGATCAAGGCGCACCCCGGCCACCCGGCCACCTCGGAGCTGGCCGCCCGCCTGCTGCGCCGCGCGGCCGTCGACGCGGGGCTGCCGCCGGAGGTCATCGGCCTGGTCCACGGCTTCCAGGCGGGCCTGGAGCTGGTCCGGCATCCGCTGGTGGCGGCGGCCGGCTTCACCGGCTCGGTGCGCGGCGGACGGGCGCTGTACGACGCGGCGGCCGCCCGGCCGCGGCCCATCCCCTTCCACGGCGAGCTGGGCAGCCTCAACCCGGTCGTGGTCACCCCGGCCGCGGCGGAGGAGCGCGCGGAGGAGATCGGGGCCGGACTCGCCGCGTCGATGACGCTCGGGAACGGCCAGTTCTGCACCAAGCCCGGCCTGGTCCTGGCCCCGGCCGGGACGGCCGGCGACCGGCTGCTCGCCTCCCTGGCGAAGGCCGTCGGGGCCGTGGCGGCGGGGGTGTTGCTGGACGCCAGGATGCGGGAGTCCTTCGTCGCGGGGGTGGGGGAGCGGACCCGGCTGCCCGACGTACAGGCCCCCGTCCTCCCGGGCGACGGGGGCGGGCTCGCCGTGCGCCCCGGGTTCCTCACCGTGCCCGCCGCGCGGCTCGCCGCGGACGGCCCGCACGACCTCCTGCTGGAGGAGTGCTTCGGGCCGGTCACGGTCGTCGCGCGCTATACGGAGCGGGCCGAGCTCAGCGCCGTACTGGGGCGCCTGGCCGGCAACCTCACCGCCACCGTGCACCTCGGCGACATGGAGGGCGCGGAACCCGGCGGGGCGGGCGTCAGCGGCGAGGAGGCGGGCGGCCACGCCGGCGGCCACGATCACGGCGGATATGGCGACCGGGACGGGTACGGCGGCCAAGGCGGCCAAGGTGACCGGGGCGGCCAAGGCGGCCAAGGCGGCCAAGGCGGCCGGGGCGGCCGGGGCGAGTACGGCGAGCGGGGCGGATACGGGGCGCGGCTGCTGGCCGAGCTCACCCCGCTCGCCGGCCGGGTGGTGGTCAACGGCTGGCCCACCGGCGTCGCGGTCAGCCACGCGCAGCACCACGGCGGTCCGTATCCCGCCACCACCTCCACCGCCACCTCGGTCGGCGCCACCGCCGTCGAACGCTGGCTGCGTCCCGTGGTCTACCAGGACGCCCCGGCCGCCCTGCTGCCGCCGGAGCTGCGCGAGGAGAACCCGCTGGGGCTGCCGCGCCGGGTCGACGGGGTCCTGCGGGCCGCCCCGGGAGCGCGCTGAGAACGGCTCCGCGCGACCCGCGGTCTGACGCGCTCCGCGCGGACCCCCGACCCGACGCGCTACCGCGCCACCGCGCGGAGGGGCACGTCGGCGGTGCGCGCTCCGCGTCGCCGCGCGGAGGGGCCGGCCGGCGGCGTGCCGCGCGGAGCCTCAGTCGGCGGTGCGCCGCGCGATGAGCTGGAGCCGGACGACGGTCCGGCCGTCGAGCGTGGGGACGGCGTCCTCGCGCTCCTCCGCCACCTCGAAGCCGCCGCGCTCCAGCGACTCCCGCAGCCGTGCCGGGTCCTGGTGTCGGAACACCCCGCCGTCCTCGATCTCGAAGGTGCCGTACGCCCCGCCCTCCGGTCGCCGCTCGCGGTAGGAGCGCCGGTGGTGCGGGTCGTCCTGGAGGGGCACGTCGCTCAGATAGAGCACCCCGCCGGGGCGCAGCAGCCGCGCCAGCTCGGCCACCGTCTCCGCCTGCGCCCGATCCTCGGGGACGCAGGTCAACACCGCGAACAGCAGTGCGGCGTCGAAGGAGTCGGAGGCGAAGGAGAGCGGCAGTCGCTCGAAGTGCGTCAGCCGCAGCCCCGGATGGTCCGCGCGGCCGCGCGCGACGAGGGCGGCGGACCGGTCCACGCCCCGCACGTCGGCGTAGCCGAGGGCGGTCAGCTCGGCGGTCAGCCGTCCGTAGCCGCAGCCGTAGTCGAGGATCGCGGCGCCGGCCGGCACATGCCGGGCCAGCAGCTCCGCGTCGAGCGGGTGGGTGAAGGTGTGCGCGGCGCCGGTGGTCTCCCAGTACGCGCGCAGCCGTGCCCCGTGGGGCGTATGAGCCGATCGGGTCATACGCCGCACGCTACCCCTGGCGCGCCGCCCGGCACAGGTTGCGTTCCAGCACGCCGAGGAGCCGGGCCAGCTCGCGCTGTTCGTCCTCGTCCAGCCCGGCGACGGTGCGCTCCTCCAGCTCCGTCCAGGCCGCCGCCACCTCGGCACGCAGCGCCTCGCCCGCCTCGGTGGTCCGCACCAGGGCGGCGCGGCGGTCTGCCGGGTCCGGGGCGCGGCACACGAAGCCGGCCTGCTCCAACCGCTGCACCATCCGGCTCACGGTCGAAGGGTCCAGGTCCAGCAGCTTGATCAGCTCGGACTGGCGCTGCGGGCCGTGGTCCCACAGGTGCATCATCAGCAGTTCCTGGCCGGGGTGCAGGCCGGTCTCGCGCAGCACCATGGCGGCCGCGGCCCGGTGCACCCGCGCGGCGCGGAAGACCGCGTGGCTGATGCGGCCGCCCGCGGCGGCGGTGGGCAGGCCGGTACAGGCGCCCTCGTCGACGGATGTCATGGCTGCTCTTCTCCTCGTGGCTCGCTGAGGCCCACCCTACGCCGAAATTATGTGGCCGGCCAAGGAATGGGTTACGGTGGCCGCAGGTTTACTTGATCGGCCACATAAAAAGGGCCGCAGATCCCCCCTTCCCGAGACCGCAGGCCAGAGGACCCGGAACACCGGACACCGCAACGCCGGACACCGGAAGACCGGACCACCTCGGCGCCGCCGCCCAGCCAGGAGCACGACATGACCACCGCCTTCGACCCCGTCCACCTCGCCGGCGCCCGCCTGGCCAACCGCATCGCCATGGCCCCCATGACCCGCAGCCGGGCCTACGGGCCGACCGCCGCCCCGACCGCCGCCACCGCCACCTACTACGCGCAGCGCGCCTCCGCCGGGCTGATCATCACCGAGGGCATCCAGCCGTCCCCGGTGGGCCAGGGCTACCCCGACACCCCCGGTCTGCACAGCCAGGAGCAGGTCGACGCATGGCGCGTGGTCACCGACGCCGTGCACGCGCGCGGCGGTCGGATCTTCGCCCAGCTGATGCACACCGGCCGGGTCGGCCACCCGGTGCTGTTGCCCGACGGGCTCGTCCCGGTGGCCCCCTCCGCCATCGCCGCCGCGGGGCAGGTGTACACCCATCAGGGGCCGCTGGACTTCGTCACCCCGCGCGAGCTGAGCGACGCCGAGGTCCGGCAGACCATCGCCGACTTCGCCACCGCAGCCCGCAACGCGATCGCGGCCGGCTTCGACGGCGTGGAGATCCACGGCGCCAACGGCTACCTGGTGCAGCAGTTCCTGGCCCCGAACGCCAACCGGCGCACCGACGAGTGGGGCGGCTCCGACGCCGGCCGCATCCGGTTCGCGGTCGAGGTGACCCGCGCGGTCGCCGACGCGATCGGCGCCGAGCGCACCGGCCTCAAGCTGTCCCCGGGCAACCCCTACAACGACATCCAGGAGCCCGACCCGGCCCCCACCTACACCGCCCTGGTCGACGCCCTCGAACCGCTCGGCCTCGCCTACCTCCACATCGCCGAGGCGCCGGGCCAGCGCGAGCTCACCCTCGCCCTGCGCAAGCAGTACGGCGGCACCCTCATCCTCAACCCCGCCGCCGGCGATCGCCCCGCCGGGCCGGAGGACCTCACCCTGATCGAGGACGGCGCCGCCGACCTGCTCGCCTTCGGCAGGCTCTTCCTGGCCAACCCCGACCTGCCCCGCCGCCTCGCCGCGGGCGGACCGTACAACGCCCCGGACATGTCCACCTTCTACGGCGGTGACGAGCGCGGCTACACCGACTACCCCTCCCTCGCCGACTGAGGAGCGCACGGCGCGCCGCCGCCGGCGCCATCGCCGGCGGCGGTCGCCATGGACGAGGGGATCATCACGGCCCATAGTGGGGGCTATGGAGAGCCTGGCACGCGCCGAGTTCGCGCCCACGACGACCTACCTCAACTCCGCTTCCAGCGGGCTGCTCCCGGCCCGCGCCACGACCGCCCTCAAAGAGGCCCTGGACACCGCCGCCCGCGGCGGCGACTGGGTCGACGCCGCCTTCGCGGCGGTGGAGGAGTGCCGCGCCGCCTACGCCCGGATGGTCGACGTGCCCGCGCGTCGCGTCGCGGTGGGCGGCTCGGTCGCCGTCTACGTCGGACTGATCGCCGCCGCACTGCCACCCGGCGCCGAAGTCCTCGTCGCCGACAACGACTTCAGCTCGCTGGTCAACCCCTTCGTGACGCGCCGTGACCTCACGGTGCGCACCGTGCCGCTGGAGCGGCTGGCGGAGGCGGTGCGCCCGCACACCGCGCTCGTCGCGGTCAGCGCCGTGCAGTCCGCCGACGGCCGGCTCGCCGACCTCGACGCCATCGCGGCCGCGGCCCGCGCCCACGGCGCCCGCACCCTGGTCGACGCCAGTCAGTCCGCCGGCTGGCTGCCGCTGCGGGCCGACGCCTACGACTACACCGTGGCCGTCGGCTTCAAGTGGCTGCTGGCCCCGCGCGGCGGCGTGGCCTATCTGACCGTCCCCGAGGACCTCGGTGGACTCCACCCGCTCTTCGCCGGCTGGATCGCCGGCGAGAAGCCGGCGGACAGCTGCTACGGACCGATCGCGGAGCTCGCCCACTCCGCTCGCCGCTTCGACGAGAGCCCCGCCCTGCTGACCTACGTCGCCGCCCAGCACTCCCTCGCGCTCATCGAGAAGCTGGGCCCCGAGAGCATCGGCGCCCACGACACCGCCCTCGCCGACCGCTTCCGAACCGGACTCGCCGCGCAGGGCCACACGCCGGTGCCCGCCCCCGGATCCGCCATCGTCGCGGTGCCGGGACTCGGCCACGCGGCGGCCCGGCTGGCGGAGCGGGACGTGTACGTCTCCGAGCGCGACGGCAACCTGCGCGCCGCCTTCCACCTCTACAACACCGCCGCCGACGTCGACCGGCTGCTGGAGGAGCTGGCCGCCCTGCCGGGCTCGGCGTGACGTCGGGTGACCGCGCGCGGCAGCGTCGGTGCGCGGGCGGTCGTCCTCCCCGCGGGGCGGGCGACCGCCCGCGCCACGGGGAGGACGACCCCGCCCCTCCCGGCCCGCGGGGCCGTCACCGCACCGGGGTGAAGTCCCGCGCCCCGATGAAGGAGGGCCGGCGAGCCGGTGCGGCGAAGGGCTCGACCGCCGCGTTCTCCACGCTGTTGAAGACGATGAAGACGTTGCTGCGCGGATACGGCGTGATGTTGTCGCCGGAGCCGTGCATGCAGTTGCAGTCGAACCAGGTCGCCGAGCCGGCGGGGCCGGTGAACAGCCGGATGCCGTGGCGGTCGGCCATGGTGGTGAGGGCCTGGTCGGACGGGGTGCCCGCCTCCTGCATCCGGAGCGACTTCCGGTAGTTGTCCCGGGGCGTCGCGCCGGCGCAGCCGAGGAAGGCGCGGTGCGAGCCCGGCATGATCATCAGGCCGCCGTTGGTGTCGTGGTTCTCCGTCAGGGCGATGGAGACGGACACCGTCCGCATCCGCGGCAGGCCGTCCTCCGCGTGCCAGGTCTCGAAGTCGGAGTGCCAGTAGAACCCCGAGGCGCCGAAGCCCGGCTTGACGTTGATCCGGCTCTGGTGGACGTAGACCTCGGAACCGAGGATCTGTCGGGCGCGGTCCACCACCCGGGGGTCGCGGACCAGGTCGGCGAAGACCTCGCTGATGCGGTGCACCTCGAAGACGGACCGCACCGCCTGGGACGCCGGCTCCACGATCGAGCGCTCGTCGGCGCGCACGGTCGGATCGGCGACCAGCCGGTCCAGCTCGGCGCGGCAGACCGCCACCTCCGACGGTGTGATCAGCTGGTCGACGGTGAGGAAGCCGTCCCGCTCGTAACCGGCGAGTTCCGTCGGCCGGATCGGGCCGGGGGCCCCGGGCGCGGACCACACCACGGGGTCCTGACGGGGGGTGATGACCTCGCTGCTGCCCCGGGTCGGGTAGGCGTCGACGGTCGTGGTCGTCATCGTTCAGCCCTCCTCCGTGAGCAGCGGGTAGACGCCGTTCTCGTCGTGGTCCTCCCGCCCGGTGACCGGCGGGTTGAAGACGCAGACGCAGCGGAAGTCGGTCTTCGGACGCAGCGTGTGCCGCTCGTGGCCGTCGAGCAGATACATCGTGCCGGGCGAGATCCAGTGCTTCTCGCCGGTCTCGTCGTCGGTCAACTCGGCCTCGCCCTCGACGCAGAGGACGGCCTCGATGTGGTTGGCGTACCACATGGACGTCTCGGTGCCCGCGTAGAGCACGGTCTCGTGCAGTGAGAAGCCGACGCGCTCCTTGGCGAGGATGATGCGCTTGCTCTCCCAGGTCCCCGACCTGGACTTGACGTGGCGGTCGGTGCCTTCGATCTCCTTGAAGGATCGGACGATCACGGCGGTGGTGCCTTTCTCTCGGGTGCGGGGTGGTGTGGCTCTGTGCCGGTGGGTGGGTACGGGGTCTTCGTGGATCCGCGGGCGCGGCGCGGGGAGCCGGCCCGGTCGGCGGCTTCGGACCGGCCCGGTCAGCGGGTCCCGACCGGCTCGGCGGCGGAGGCGGCGGCGGTGCCGGGGGCCTCGGGGGCGTCGCCCGACGGGGCCGTCTCGGCCACCGCGCGGGCCAGGGTGCGCAGCCCCTCGTCCAGCTCGACCGGGCTGATGGTGAGCGGCGGCAACAGCTTGACCACCTCGCTCCGCGGCCCGGAGGTCTCGATGAGCAGGCCGAGCTCGAAGGCGCGGCGGGCGACGGCCGACGCGCGCGCCGGGTCGTCGAACTCCAGCCCCCAGACCAGGCCGCGGCCGCGGTAGCAGGAGCCGGAGCCGGTGGGCTCCGCGCAGATGGCGCGCAGGGCCGCCTCGACCTGTTCGCCGCGGGCCAGCGTCTGCTTCTCCATGCCGCCGTCGGCCCAGTAGGCGTCCAGCGCGGCGGTCGCGGTGACGAAGGCGGGGTTGTTGCCGCGGAAGGTGCCGTTGTGCTCGCCCGGCTCCCAGACGTCCAGCTCCGGCCGGAAGAGGGTCAGCGACATCGGCAGGCCGTAGCCGCCGATGGACTTGGACAGGGTGACGATGTCCGGAGTGATGCCCGCCTCCTCGAAGGAGAAGAAGGCGCCGGTGCGGCCGCAGCCCATCTGGATGTCGTCGACGATCAGCAGCATGTCGCGGCGTCGGCACAGGTCGGCGAGGGCGCGCAGCCACTCCGGGCGCGCCACGTTGATGCCGCCCTCGCCCTGCACGGTCTCGACGATGACCGCGGCCGGGTGGTTGAGCCCGGAGCCCTGGTCCGCCAGCAGTCGCTCGAACCAGAGGAAGTCCGGCGTCTGGCCGTCCAGGTAGTTGTCGAAGGGCATCGGGGTGCCGTGGACCAGCGGGATGCCGGCCCCGGCCCGCTTGAAGGCGTTCCCGGTCACGGCGAGCGCGCCCAGAGACATCCCGTGGAAGGCGTTGGTGAAGGAGACCACCGCCTCCCGCCCCTTGACCTTGCGGGCCAGCTTGAGCGCCGCCTCCACGGCGTTGGTGCCGGTCGGCCCCGGGAACATCACCTTGTACGGCAGGTCGCGCGGGCGCAGCACGATCTCCTGGAAGGACTCCAGGAAGGCGCGCTTGGCGGTGGTGCCCATGTCCAGGCCGTGGGTGATGCCGTCACGTTCGAGGTAGTCGAGCAGGGCGCGTTTGAGTACCGGGTTGTTGTGGCCGTAGTTGAGAGCTCCGGCGCCGGCGAAGAAGTCCAGATAGGTGTGGCCGTCCTCGTCGTACAGATAGCTGCCCCGGGCGCGGTCGAAGACGGCCGGCCAGCCGCGGCAGTAGCTGCGCACCTCCGACTCCAAAGACTCGAAGACACTGAGGGCGGGCGGGGTGATGGTCACGGCGTCTCTCCTGTGGGCGTGCGGGATGTCCGGTGGTCGTACGGGATATGAGCGGGCGTCAGCGGCCTCGGGGCCTCAGGGGCCTCTCGGAGCTCGGAGCTCGGGGCTCGGCGCCTCGGGGCCGCGGATCGCGGGTCGCGGGTGTCCTCGGCGGGTCAGAACGCGAGCGGGCCGATCCGGTAGAGCACTTCGGGCTGGTGCCCGCCGTCCGGGAACAGGTCGTCGTGGAAGAGCACCTCACGCTCGACGTCGGCGCCGTGCCGCTCGGCGAACGAGGTGAACAGCCGGTGGGAGGCGGCGTTGTCCGGGGTGATGGTGGTCTCGACGCCGTGGACGCCGGAGGTCTCGGCGACGCGCGCGGCCAGCCCGTCCAGCAGCGCCGCCGCCAGCCCCCGACCGCGGTGTGGGGCGTCGACGGCCACCTGCCACACCACGAGGGTGCGGGGGCGGTCCGGGCGGATGTAGCCGGTGACGAACCCCGCCGGCTCCCCGCTGGCGTCCCGGGCCACCGCCGAGGTGGCGGCGAAGTCGCGGCACCACAGCAGGTAGCTGTACGAGGAGTTGAGGTCGAGCACGCGGGAGTCGCGGGCGATCCGCCAGATCGCGGCTCCGTCCTCCACGCGCGGTCTGTCGAGTCGCAGCCCCTCCGGCATTTCCTTGAATTCGTCACGTACAAGGTCTGCTTGTGCGGCGGTCATGCGAATTGAATTTACCGATCGGAAAGTGAGATTGCATCGCGGGGAGGGGTTATGCGGGGCAGGGGGGTTGTGTTATCGCGCGGGGACGTGCGTACGCGCGAGCTCCTGCTGAAATGCCGGTGTTTGTACGGGAGTTATCGGGTGTACCGGGCGGCGCTGTGGGGTCCGTCACAGCCGTGCGGCGGCCGTCCGAGGCGACCGAATTACGGCGGTGAGGACTGATGGAATCTTGGCGTTTAGGTATGGGGAAACCGGGCAGGAGAACATGGGGAGCTGCACTGGAAAAGCGCCGGAAAAGGCGCTGGAAAAGGGAGTGAATTAAATGTGATGTCGGGGGAATCGGCGGTGCGCGTCCTCGCGAACGGCCCTGCGGCCCGACCGTGGGGCGCGACCGGTGGGCTCCGCGTGGGCGAGGCCCCGGTGAGGCCCCGGGTCGGCCCCGCTCCCCGGTGTGTCCGCCCCGCCTCCCGGGCTCGTACAGTGCCGACCATGACCAAGAGCGCGGTGCTGCACATCAAGGGTCGGGTGCTGGTGGAGCCGGAGGACGTCCGGGACGAACTGTGGGTGGTCGAGGGGAAGATCTCCTACGAGCGGCCCACCGGCGCCCTCGCCCGCGACCTCCGCACGCTTGAGGGCTGGGCGCTCCCGGGGCTCGTGGACGCGCACTGTCACGTCGGCCTGGACGCCCACGGCGCGGTCGACTTCGCGACCACCGAGCGTCAGGCGCTGGCCGAGCGTGAGGCCGGCGCGCTGCTGCTGCGGGACGCCGGGTCCCCCTCCGACACCCGCTGGATCGACGAGCGCGAGGACCTGCCGCGCATCATCCGCGCGGGCCGCCACATCGCCCGCACCAAGCGCTACATCCGCAACTACGCCCACGAGATCGAGCCCGAGGAGCTCGTCGCGTACGTGGCGCAAGAGGCGCGGCGCGGTGACGGCTGGGTCAAGCTGGTGGGCGACTGGATCGACCGCGACACCGGCGACCTGTCGGCCTGCTGGCCGCGCGGGGCGGTGGAGGCCGCCATCGCCGAGGCGCACCGGCTGGGCGCCCGCGTCACGGCGCACTGCTTCGCGGAGGAGACCCTGGCCCCGCTGGTCGAGGCCGGCATCGACTGCGTCGAGCACGCCACCGGGCTCACCGAGGAGACCATCCCGCTGTTCGCGGAGCGTGGCGTGGCCATCGTGCCGACCCTGGTCAACATCGCCACCTTCCCCACGCTGGCGGAGCGCGGCGAAGGGAAGTTCCCGCTCTGGGCCGACCACATGCGCCGGCTGCACGCGCGCCGCTACGACACCGTGCGCGCGGCCTACGACGCGGGCGTCCCCGTCTTCACCGGCACCGACGCCGGTGGCTCCCTCCCGCACGGGCTCATCGGCCAGGAGGTGGCCGAGCTGGTGAAGGCGGGCATCCCGGTGTCGGCCGCGCTGTCCGCCGCCACCTGGGGCGCGAGGTCCTGGCTCGGCCGCCCCGGACTGACCGAGGGCGCCCCCGCCGACCTGGTCGTCTACGACGCCGATCCGCGCCAGGACGTACGGGTGTTGACGGCCCCACGCTGGGTGGTGCTGCGGGGTCGGATGGTGAGCGGGAGCTGAGTGAGGCCGGCGAAACCGGCCGGAGCAGGTGCGATGTGGAGTGACGGGACGCGACGGATGCGCCCGGGGAATCGAAAAGAGCGACGAGCGGCACTCGTTGGGGTGAAGTGACGCCGGGTGGCTGTTTACTCACTCGGAGTGCGTAACGATGGCGTCGTCGAAGCCATCGGCGCCCGTGATGTCCCCCGAGGCGAGGCGCCGGCGGCTCCCTTTCTCCTGTGGGGGTTCCACACTCGTGTCCTGTTCCACTCGCTCCACCCGCGCCGTGCCCGCACGTCGTCTCGCCGCTACCGCGGCCGCCACTCTGACCACGGTGGTGCTCGGCGCCGTACCTCTGGCCGCCCCCGCCACCGCCGCCGGATCCGAGCTCGGCGAGGCCCGCGCCCGCACGGCGCCGGGCACCCCGCCGGTCACCCCGCCCCGCGCGACGGGCAAGGCCGACGCCGTGGTCCTGCGCACCGGGCTCGACGTCTCGCTGCTCAACAAGACGGTCAACCAGCCGGTGGACCTCGCGCTCAACGAGGTGCACGCCCCCGCGAGCGCCGAGAAGACCACGCTCACCACGACCCTCGAGGGTGTCGAGGGCGGCAAGCCGGTGACCCTGCTGCGGGCGGACGCGGCCTCCGCCCGCGCGACGGTGGACAAGCGCGCCACGCAGGGGTACGCCAACCTGGTCAACGCCAAGGTGCACGTGCCCGGACTGCCGCTGCTCTCCCTCATCGAGGTCCAGAAGGTCACCTCCAAGGCGGTCTGCGCGGCCGGCAAGCGGCCCACGGCCGAGTCGAACCTGCTGGGCAGCGTGCTGGTGCTGGGCAAGCGGGCCACGCTCACCACGGGCGGCACCACCACGGTCGCCGTGCCCGCCGTCGGTGAGGTCCGGCTCGACCTGTCCCGCACGGTCACCACCTCCCGCACCGCCGCCGCCACCGCCCTCGACCTGAAGGTCTCCGTCAACCCGCTCAAGCTCAACGTCTCCGAGGTCTCCGGCCGCGTCACCCTGGCCCAGGCCAGCTGCGAGGCGCCGCGCGGCGCCGAACCGCGGAAGCCGGCGGACAAGCCGGCCGACAAGCCCGCGGACAAGCCCGCCGACAAGCCCGCAGACCCCGGCAAGGGCAGCAGCGTGCAGAAGGCGGGCGGCACCCCGCCCGAGGAGAACCTCGCCGAGACCGGCGGCAGCTCCAGCACCCCGTATGTCGCGGGCGGCGCGGCCGTGTTGATCCTGGCCGGCGGGGGCACACTGCTCTACACACGGCGGCGCCGAGCGGCGGCACGCGGCGTGGAGTGACGCCCCGCCGTCACCCCTCGACCGCTCCCGGCGGTCGCCGCTCCCGCGGTCCGGTCGGTGACCGGCCCCGACCGGTCAGGCCCGTTATCGGTGCGGGCCTGCCCGGCATGGGGTCGATGTCGCACGTGCCGTCGCCGAGGTGGCCGATCACGATGATCGCCATAGTGGCCGACCACGGTGGCCGACCCGGGTGACCCGCCCGGTCGGCCGGCCGGGTCGGCTGGCGGGGTGGGCGGCCGGGTCGGCTGGTGAGGTCGGCTGGCGGGGTTGGCCGACCGGGTTTCGGCTGTTGATCGGCTGGCGGGGGTCGGCTCAGCCCTCGGTGAGGGCCTTGGCCAGGGCCTCCGCGAACCGGTCGGTGGTGGCGCGGTCCCGTACGGCGATCCGCAGCCAGTCCGGGCCAAGCCCCGGGAATGTGTCACCGCGCCGCACCGCGAAGCCGTCCGCGCGCAGCCGCTCGCGGACGGTCGCCGCTCCCGCCAGCCGGACGAGCAGGAACGGCCCCGCCGCCGGCCCGGCCACGCTGATCGCGTCGAACTCCGCCAGCCGCGAGAGGAGATGCTCCCGGTCGGCCGCGATGCGCTCGGCGGCCTCGGCCGCCTCGGTGAGCGCGGGCGGCGCACAGCACGCCTCCGCCGCCGTCAGGGCCGGGCTGGAGACCGGCCAGAGCGGCTGGGCCCGCTCCAGCCCGGCTATGGTCTCCGCCGCCGCCAGGACATACCCGATGCGCAGCCCTGCCAGGCCCCAGGTCTTGGTGAGGCTGCGCAGCACGACCAGGCCCGGTATGTCGGTGCGGGCGGCCAGTGACTCGCGTTCGCCCGGCACGGCGTCCATGAACGCCTCGTCCACCACCAGGGTCCGCCCGGGACGGGCCAGCCGGGCCAGTCCTTCGGCCGGGTGCAGCACGGAGGTGGGGTTGGTGGGGTTGCCGATGACCACCAGGTCGGCGTCGTCGGGGACCCGCTCCGGACGCAGTCGGAAGCCGTCCCGCTCGTCCAGCACCACCCGCTCCACCCGGTGTCCGGCGTCCCGCAACGCCGCCTCCGGCTCGGTGAACTGGGGATGCACCACGACCGGGCGGCGCACCGGCAGCGCCCGCGCGAGCAGCACGAAGGCCTCCGCCGCCCCGGCCGTCAGCAGCACCCGCTCATCCGGCAGCCCGTGCCGGGCCGCCACCGCGTGCCGTGCCGCCCGCCCGTCGGGATAGGCGGCCAGCCCGTCGAGGGAGGCGGCGATCCGGGCCTTGAGCCAGGCCGGCGGCGTGTCGGTGCGGACGTTGACCGCGAGGTCGACGTACTCGCCGCTGTTTCCCCGCACTTCGGCGTCGCCGTGGTGCCGCAGATCGAATCCGGCCGCCGCGTCGCCGTCGGCGTCAACGTCGGTGTCGCCGTCGGCACGGACCGATGCCGACGCCCGCGCGGGCGTCACCGCGGCGCCCCGGGCGGCATCGCCGTTCGCGCCCTTCGCGCTGGTGCCGGTCGTGCCGGTCGCGCCGATGGTGCCAGTCGGCTCAGTCGGCTCGGTGGAGGTGTCGGTCCGGGCGGTCCGCGGTCGGTGGTCCTCGATGCCGATATCGGCGTTGCGTTCAGCGGACATGGGCATGGTCCTTGGCTCGTTCCTCGTCTCGACGGTGCGTCTCGCAGGGGGCGGCCCGATGGTCGCCGTACCCGTCGTGTCGCGCCGCCACCTCCGCGTAGTGGTCCCACACGGCCTCCGCCAACGCCTCCACCGGGCCGACGGGGCGCGCGAACCGCACCTCCACCGACGGATACGCCAGCGCCCAGCCCTCAGCCTGCTGCCGGGCGCGACCGGTCGCCACCCCCTCGAACAGGGCGTACGGCAGGACGACCACACGGCGGGCGCCGAGCCGCGCACAGCGGTCCAGGCCGGAGGCCACATCGGGAGCGGCCAGCGAGACGAACGCGGGCTCCACGCCGGCGAAGCCCCGCCCCTCCCAGAGCAGCCGGGCGGCCCGGCACAGCTCGGCGTTTCCGGCCGGGTCGGTCCCGCCCTCGCCCACCAACAGCACGGTCGTCGCCGCCCGGTCGCCCGGCGTGCGCGAGCCTCCGCCGGCCGCCTCCGCCACCCGCTCCTCCAGCGCGTCCAGCACCTTCGGATGCGGGCCCAGCGGGCGGCCGAGCACACCCGAGAGGCCGGGATGCCGCCGACCCGCGTCGGCCAGCTCCGTCGCCACCGCCTCCGTCAGCTCCGCCGTCCCCCGACCGCCCGGAAACAGCGTCAGCGCCACCGCGGTCAGCCGCGTCACCCCGCGTCCGGCCAGCTCGTCGACCGCCTCCGCGAGCGAGGGGCCGCCGCCCGGCCCGGTCCCCCCGCCCGCCACGGCGACCCCGGGCCGCCGGGCGGCAGCGCGGGCCACGAGCGCGCGGAACGCCTCGGTCTGCGACGCGTCCGGGTCGCCGTGGCCCGCGATCAACAGTGCGGGGGGAGAGGTCACGGGGGCTCCTTGAGCGGATGGTGCGAGTCGTGCGGCCGGCGGCGTCGTCCGGGAGACGTTACCCACTACTTGGAACACGCCCCGGCGCGGGGCGACGTTACCGCCGACTGCTGCCCGAGGCCCTACCAAAGGCCACGGCACGGACGCCCGTTCGGGCGCGTGCCGTTGGGCGTGCGGGGCGCCCCTGCTTCGGCACTGTGGGTGCTGCCCGCGGTGGGAGCCGGGGCGGGTGGCGTGCGGAGGCCCCGGCGCGCGCGGCGCTACGGCCGGTCGCCGGCCGGGGCCGCGCCATGGGCCACGGCGCAGGTCGCGGACGCCGACGCCCGCTTCGGTACGAGGAGTTGCGCCCCGTCACCGGCCGCGAGCAGGGCCGCCGCCTCGGCGACGCTGGGCGTGCCGACGGCCGCGAGCGCGGCGGCGGAGGCCGGGCCGGGCACGGCGACGGCGGCGAGCGCGGCCGCCTCGTAGACCCGCACGGGCACCCCGAGGACGGACGCGGCGCCGACGAGGCCCGGCTCGGCGGCCTTGGCCGCCACGGTGGCCAGCGCGGTCACCGCGGACGGGCACCGGCCGGACTCGGCGAGCACCCGCCGGATCAGCTCCAGGACCTCCGACACCGGCACGCCGCGCCGCGCGCCTATCCCCACCACCAAGTGCTCCGCGGGGTCGGCGCGGTGGGGTGGTTGGTGCTCCGGACGGTCCGCGGGGCCGGCCTCCGCGTGGTGTGGCGGTCGGTCCTGCGGACGGCGCGCGGGGTCGTCGTCCGCGCGGTGGGGTGTTCGGTCTCCCGGGCGGCCCGCGGGGCTGGCCACCGCGTGGTGTGGCGGTTGGTCCTGCGGACGGCGCGCGGGGTTGTCATCCGCGCGGTGCGGTGGCCGGTCTCCCGGGCGGCCCGCAGGGCCGGCCTCCGCGTGGTGTGGCGGTCGGTCCTGCGGACGGCGTGCGGGGTCGTCGTCCGCGCGGTGCGGTGTTCGGTCTCCCGGACGGCCTGCGCGGCCGGTCACCGCGCGGTGGCGTGCTCGGTCCTCCTGACGGTCCGCGGGGTCGTCGTCCGTGCGGTGGGGCGGTCGGTCTCCCGGACGGCCCGCGGGGCTGGCCTCCGCGTGGTGGGGTGGTTGGTGCTCCGGACGGCCTGCGGGGTCGTCGTCCGCGCGGTGCGGCGGTCGGTCTCCTGGACGGCCCGCGTGGCTGGCTACCGCGCGGTGGCGTGCCCGGTCCTCCAGGCGGTCCGCGGGGCCGGCCACCGGGCGGTGCTGTGGTCGGTCCTGCGTACGGCCTGCGGGGTCGTCGTCCGCGCGGTGCGGTGTTCGGTCTCCCGGGTCGTCCGCGCGGCCGGCCTCCGCGTGGTGGGGCGGTTGGTGCTCCATGTGGTCCGCAGGGTCGGCCACCGCGCGGAGGCGTGCTCGGTCCTCCTGACGGCCCGAAGGGCCGGCCACCGGGCGGTGCTGTGGTCGGTCCTGCGGACGGCGTGCGGGTTCGTCGTCCGCGCGGTCGGGTGTTCGGTCTCCCGGGCGGCCCGCGGGGCTGGCCACCGCGCGGTGCGGCGGTCGGTCTCCCAGACGGCCCGCGCGGCCGGCCTCCGCGTGGTGGGGCGGTTGGTGCTCCATGTGGTCCGCAGGGTCGGCCACCGCGCGGTGGCGTGCTTGGTCCTCCTGACGGCCCGCGTGGCCGGCCGCCGCGTGGTGGGGCGGGGTGGCCGGCGGGGGTGTCCGGCTCATGCCGGTGCGCTTGTGGCGACCAGGCGGGCGGCGGCGGACGGTGTGGCGGCCCAGTGGACATGCAGGTAGGAGGCGTGCACCGAGCCTTGGACGAAGCCCTCGACACGTCGGTCCGGGTGGACGACACCCCACGCGGGGGAGGGGCCGGCGCCCGGTTCCACGACGGTGCGGTGGAACTCGTGCCCCCGCATCCGGGTTCCGGCGGCGGCCAGTGCGTTGTCCTGGAGCGCGACCGCCTCCCGGTAGCCGAGCGTCAGCCGCTCGGTCATCCGCGCCTCGGCCGGCAGCACCCCGCACATCGGCTTGCCGTCCAGCGAACGCGCCAGGTAGAGCAGGCCGGCGCACTCGGCGGCGAGCGGAGCGCCCGAGCGGGCCAGGTCCGCCACGGCCGTGCGCAGCGACTCGTTGGCGGACAGCTCCGGCGCGTACACCTCCGGGAAGCCGCCCCCGATGACCAACCCGCCGGTGCCCTCCGGCAACTTCTCGTCCCGCAGCGGATCGAAGGTCACCACCTCCGCCCCGGCCGCCGTCAGCAGCTCGGTGTGCTCGGCGTACGAGAAGGTGAACGCGGGTCCACCGGCGACGGCGACCACGGGCCGCGCGCCCGCGCGGTCCGCGGCCGGCCCCGCGACGGCGGCGATCTCACGCGCCGGGTCCCAGGCGTCCCCCGGCAGCGGGGGAGCGGTCCGCGCGAGAGCCAACAGGCCCTCCAGGTCGCAGCCCTCACGCACGTGCTCCGCCAGCGCCGCCACCGACTCGACCGCGTCCGGCCGTCGCTCCGCCACCGGGACCAGGCCCAGGTGGCGCGAGGGCGTGCCCACCGCGCCGACCCGCCGCAGCGCGCCGTAGACCGGCACGCCCGAGCCCTCCAACGCCTCGCGCAGCAGCGCCTCGTGCCGGTCGGAGCCGACCTTGTTGAGGATGACGCCGGCGACCCGGATCTCCGGGTCCCAGGAGGCGAAGCCGTGCACCAGTGCCGCCACCGAGCGGGACTGCGAGGAGGCGTCGACGACCAGCACCACCGGCGCCCGCAGCAGCTTCGCCACGTGCGCGGTGGACGCCAGTTCGCCCTGCCCGCTCGCCCCGTCGTACAGCCCCATGACGCCCTCGACCAGGGCCAGGTCGCAGCCGGCCGCGCCGTGCAGCAGCAGCGGGGCGATCCGCTCCGGGCCGCACAGGTACGCGTCCAGGTTGCGGCCCGGGCGGCCGGTGGCCAGCGAGTGGTAGCCGGGGTCGATGTAGTCCGGCCCCACCTTGTGCGGCGAGACCGCGAGCCCGGCCGCCGTGAAGGCGGCCATCAGCCCGGTGGCGACGGTGGTCTTGCCGCTGCCGGAGGCGGGAGCGGCGATGACCAGCCGGGGAACGCTTCTCACACGATCACCATTCGATGCCCCGCTGGCCCTTCTGGCCGGCGTCCATGGGGTGCTTGACCTTGGACATGTCGGTGACCAGGTCGGCGAGGTCCAGCAGCGGCTGCGGCGCGTTGCGCCCCGTGATCACGACGTGCTGGGTGCCCGGGCGGTCGCGCAGCACCGACACCACCTCCTCGGTGTCCACCCAGCCCCAGTGCATCGGGTAGGCGAACTCGTCCAGCACGTACAGCCGGTAGGTCTCCTCCGCCAGGCAGCGCTTGACCTGCTCCCAGCCCTCGCGCGCCTTCTCCTCGTTGGACATCTCGCCGTCGCGCTGGATCCAGGACCAGCCCTCGCCCATCTTGTGCCAGTCGACGGTGCCGCCCTCGCCGGAGGCGCCGAGCACCTTCAGCGCGTTCTCCTCGCCCACCTTCCACTTGGCGGACTTCACGAACTGGAACACCCCGATCGGCCAACCCTGGTTCCAGGCCCGCAGCGCGAGCCCGAAGGCGGCCGTCGACTTGCCCTTGCCGATGCCCGTGTGGACCAGCACCAGCGGGCGGTTGCGGCGCTGGCGGGTGGTCAGCCCGTCCTCGGGAACGACGGTCGGTTGTCCCTGCGGCATTACGCGGCCCTCCGTGTCAGTCGTGTCGTGTGTGCCTTGCGTTCCGCGCGTACCAGCGTGGTCACGCTGTCCGCGCGGAGCTCGTCGAGTGTCACCGGTGTGCCGTGCAGCTCCTGGGCGAGCGAGGCCGCGAGACCCAGCCGCACCGGGCCAGACTCGCAGTCGACGACCACCGACGCCACCCCGTCGGCCGCCAGCAGCGCCGCCGCGCGGCCCGCGCGGGCCAGCGGTTCGGGGCCGCCGGTGGCGCGCCCGTCGGTCACCACCACCAGCAGCGGCCGGCGCGAGGGGTCCCGGAGCCGCTCGATGCGCAGCGTCTCCCGGGCCTTGAGCAGCCCGGCGGAGAGCGGAGTGCGGCCACCGGTGGGCAGCTTCTCCAGCCGTACGGCGGCCGCGTCGACCGAGGAGGTGGGCGGCAGGGCGAGTTCGGCGCCCGAGCCCCGGAAGGTGATCAGTCCGACCTTGTCCCGCCGCTGGTACGCGTCGAGCAGCAGCGACAGCACGGCGCCCTTGATGGCGCCCATGCGCTTCCGCGCGGCCATCGACCCGGAGGCGTCCACGCAGAACAGCACGAGATTGCCCTCGCGGCCCTCGCGTTCGGCCTCCCGCAGGTCGTCGCGGCGCAGCACCAGACCCGGGCCGCGCCGGCCGCGCGCCGCCTGGTGCGGGGCCGCCGCCCGCACGGTGGCCGCCAGGTGCAGCCTGCTCAGCGTGGACCGCGGGCGGCGCGCGCCGGTGGTGCGGCCCTGCGCGGTACGCGCCCGCGAGCGCCGCCCGGCCGCCCCCTCGCCCAGCCCCGGCACATCGAGCTTGCGCGCCTTGAACGGCTCGCCGGCGCCCACCGCGCGCTGCTCGGCGGCCCCGGCGCCGGAGCTGCCCTCCGGCGCGTCCGCACGCTCCTGGAGGCCCCCCGGAGTGTCCTGCCGCGGGGCGGGGGACTCCTGCTCCGTACGCGGGGGATCCTGTCGCTGCTCCGGCAGGTCGGCCGCCCCCTCGGGGAGCGGGCCGTCCCGCGGGGGCACGCCGCCGGGGCCGTCGTCCGGGCCGCCGTCGCCGTCGTCGTGGAGACCGTCGCCGTCCGGGTCCGGGCCCTCGGGCTCCGGGTCCGGCTCGTCGTCCTCCACGTCCTCGAACTGGCTCAGGATCTCGTCCAGTCGGTCCTCGTCCAGACCCGGCGCGTCGAAGGGGTTGCGCCGCCTGCGGTGCGGCAGCGCGAGCAGCGCCGCCTGGCGTACGTCCTCGGTGGTCACCGCCGTGCGCCCGGCCCACGCGGCCAGCGCGGTCGCGGTCCGCGCGGTCACGATGTCGGCGCGCATGCCGTCCACCTCGAAACCGGCGCACACGGCCGCGATCTGGCGCAGCGCGCCGTCGCCCAGCCGCACCGCCGGCAGCAGCGCCCGCGCGGCGGCGATGCGCTCCCGCAGTTCGGCCTCCTCCACCGCCCAACGCGCGGCGAAGCCGGCCGGGTCGGCGTCGTACGCCAGCCTGCGCCGCACCACCTCGACCCGCTCGTCGGGCACCCGCGAGGCGGCCACCTCGACCGTCAGCCCGAACCGGTCCAGCAACTGCGGCCGCAGCTCGCCCTCTTCCGGATTCATGGTCCCGACGAGCAGGAAGCGCGCCGCGTGCCGTACGGAGACGCCTTCCCGCTCGATGTAGGAGGAGCCCATGGCGGCGGCGTCCAGCAGCACGTCCACAAGGTGGTCGGCGAGCAGGTTCACCTCGTCCACGTAGAGGATGCCGCGGTGCGCGGCGGCCAACAGGCCCGGCTCGAAGGCCTTCACGCCCTCCGACAGCGCCCGCTCGATGTCCAGCGCGCCGACGACCCGGTCCTCGGACGCGCCTACGGGCAGCTCGACCAACCGCGTCGGCCGCGTGGCGCCGGCTCCCACCTCGTGTGGCCCGTCGGGGCACTGGGGATCGGGCACGGCCGGGTCGCAGCTGAACCGGCACCCGTCGATGACGGACACGCCGGGGAGAACGGTGGACAACGCGCGCACCGCAGTGCTCTTGGCCGTGCCTTTCTCGCCGCGGATGAGCACGCCCCCCACAGCGGGGCTGACCGCGTTGAGCAGCAACGCGAGCCGTAGATCCGCCATGCCGACGATCGCGGTGAGCGGATAGGGGGTGGTCGTCACGCGTTGATCACTCCTTCGGGGGTTTCTCGCTCTGCTGTGGCGATGCGCTCGCGCGGTGGGAAGCAGACGGGCAGTGATGTCCCCGCGCGTGCGGGGGTGACTCCGCCGTCTCTCCTGCCGTGGGCGGCGTGTCTGTCATCTCCCCGCGCGTGCGGGGAGGGCGCGGGTGGTGCACTGGGGGCGTTCACGGTGCCCCCGGGGGTATGAACGGCAGCCCCTCGGGGACCCCGTCCTCGATCAGCCGCAGCAGTGCGTCCGTGTCGGCGTGCTCCTCGACCAGGTCGCCGAGCCGGTCCAACTGCTCCTCGCGCAGGGCGCCGAAGGAGGTGTCCGGGGCGGGGACGAAGGACCGGCCCGCGTCCGCGGCGACGCGGCGCAGGAACGCCCGGCGGAAGCCGTCGCTCTCCAGCGAGCCGTGCCAGTGCGTGCCCCACACGGAGCCGACGCGGCAGCCGTCCAGGAAGGGCTCGCCGCCCAGCACCTCGGCGACGCCGTGGTGGATCTCGTAACCCTCCACCCGCTCGCCGAGCGCCTCGCCCACGGGTCGGGCCAGGGTCTTCTCCCGCGCGAAGCGCACCCGCACCGGCAGCAGCCCGAGCCCCTCGACCCGCCCGGCCTTCGACTCGACCTCGTCCTCGATGTGTTCGGACAGCGCCTGGAAGCCGCCGCAGACGCCCAGCACCGGGCGGCCCTCCGCGGCCCGCCGGGCGATCGCGTCCGCGAGCCCGCGCTCGCGCAGCCAGGCCAGCGCCTTCACGGTGCCGCGGGTGCCGGGCACCACCACCAGGTCGGCGTCGACGAGCTCCTCGGGCCGGTCCACGAACCGCACCACCACGCCCGGTTCGGCCGCCAGCGCGTCGACATCGGTGAAGTTGGACATCAGCGGGACGGCGGCGACCGCCACCCGCAGCACGTCGGCTCCGTGCGGCGGGGCCACGACGGACTCCCGGACCGTGCCGCGCAGCGAGACCCGCAGTCCGTCCTCCTCGTCGATGCCGAGGCCGTGCGCGTACGGCAGCACGCCGAACGTACGACGCCCGGTCAGCCCGTGCAGCATGTCCAACCCCGGCTCCAGGAGCGTCACATCGCCCCGGAACTTGTTGACCAGATAGCCCGCGACCAGCTCCTGGTCCTCGGGCGCGAGCAGCGCCGTCGTGCCGAAGAACTGCGCGAAGACCCCGCCGCGGTCGATGTCCCCGATCACCACCACCGGGAAACGCGCCGCCCGCGCGATCCCCATGTTCACGATGTCGGTGCGCCGCAGGTTGATCTCGGCCGGGCTGCCGGCTCCCTCGCAGATGACGGCGTCGTGGGTGCGCCGCAGCTCCGCCAGGCACTCCACGACCGGCTCGAAGAGCTCCTTCTGCCGGTTGCCGTGGTAGCCGCGAGCGCTCATCTCGCCCACCGGCCGGCCCATCAGCACGACCTGGCTGGAGCGGTCGCCGCCCGGCTTCAGCAGCACCGGGTTCATCAGCGCGCTCGGCTCGACGCGGGCCGCCTGTGCCTGCATGGCCTGCGCACGGCCGATCTCGGCGCCCTCGCGCGTCACGAACGAGTTGAGGGACATGTTCTGCCCCTTGAAGGGCGCCACGCTGACCCCCTTGCGGGTGAGCCAGCGGCAGATCCCCGCGGTGACCACGCTCTTGCCGGCGTCCGAGGTGGTCCCCGCGACCAGCAGTCCGCCGCCCCCGCTCATCCCTGGCTCCTTCCGGCGGCCGCCGGCCGCACCGTCGCTGCGCTGTCGCCGCCGTCGCCGTGGCGGTTCATGCGGCTCCTCCCCGGGAGCCGGTCGGCCGCCGTCCGGCGCGCGCGCCCCGGAGGGCGGAGCGGGCGGCGGCTCCGGCCAGCCGGCCGGCGATCGAGGCGGTCAGTGCGAGCGCGGCCACCCGGCCGGACAGCCGGGTCGCGCGGGCGATGTCGCGGAACTCCACCGGCCGCCCCTCGGCGTTGAGCACCGGCCGGTGCTCGACCCGGCCGCCGTAGGCCAGTGTGCCCCCCAGCCGCACGCCGAGCGCGCCCGCGAACGACGCCTCGACGGGGCCCGCGTTGGGGCTGGGATGAGCGCCCCCGTCGCGCCGCCAGGCGCGCCGCGCCCCGCGCGGGTCGGGGCCGGCGACCGTGGTGAGGGCCGCCGTGAGCCGTGCGCCGGGCCAGCCGGCGAGGTCGTCGAGGCGGGCGGAGGCCCAGCCGAACCGTCGGTACCGCGGCGACCTGTGGCCCACCATCGCGTCGAGGGTGTTGACCGCGCGGAAGCCGACCAGGCCGGGCACGCCGCCGAGCGCGCCCCACACCAGGGCGCCCACCACCGCGTCGGAGGTGTTCTCGGCGACGGACTCGACGACCGCGCGGGCGATCTGCTGCTCGTCCAGGGCGTGCGGGTCGCGCCCGCACAGGTGCGGCAGCCGCTCCCGGGCCGCGGCGAGGTCCCCGGCGGCGAGCGCCGCCCCGATCGTCTCGGCCTCGCGGCGCAGCGAGGTGCCACCGAGCACCGCCCAGGTGGCGGCGGCGGTGAGCGCCACCTCGGCGCCGGGGGAGCCGGTGGCGTTCCGTACGGTGCGGGTGAGCAGCGCCGCGGCCGCCGCCGCGCCGCCCGCGCACAGCGCGGTGTACGCCGCGCCGTGGGCGCGGTGGTCGCGCCACAGCAGCCGCTCGGCGGCCGCGGCGGCGCGCCCGAAGGCGGCCACCGGGTGACCGCGGCGCGGGTCGCCCGCGGCGAGGTCACCGAGGAAGCCGAGGGCGGCGCCGCACGCGTAGCTGGCGTGGTCGGCACGCATCCGTATGTGTCCTCACTCAGGGTCCGCGCCCTGGCTCGACGTGACCGGCGACCAGAGTCTCCTGGCTCCCGGATCCGCGCTGCCCCCGGCCTTCCAGCCCTGTGACGCCGTGGACCATGACGTCGAGCCGTGACCCCTGTTGAGGGGGAGCGCTCCCCGGTGACAGTGGCGGGACCGCGCCGGATTCTCACCGGACTTCCTCTGCTGTCGCCGTTTGGCCCCGGAAGTCCACCATGCTGCGGGAACGGCCGTCAACTCACTGTTGACCTGCGCGGAGAGGTGCGGATACGCGTGTGCCCCGGGGCGTGTGTCCCGGGGCACAGAGAAGCGCGCGGCGGTTGGGTCAGCCGCTGACGATGAGGTAGATGCCGTAGGCCACGGCCGCCGCGCACAGCGCGTAGCAGGCGTAGCCGCCGGTCCGCGCGAGCGCGGACGCGGCGCTCGAGGCGGCGACCGCCCCGCCGTCGGCGCCCTCCGGCCGCGCCTTGCGCGCCGAGGTGCCGAGGATGCCGAGGGTGAAGACGCCCACCATCGTGACGGTCACCACGAGGGTGACGCCGAAGACCTGGCCGAGGGCAGCCCAGTCGATCTGCATCGCAGTGATTCCTTACCTAGAAGCCGTGAGGGGCCGGGTCAGACCGCGGCCTGGGCCGGAGCCGGGGTCGCGGGCTCGGCCTGGCCGGCCGGCGGCGGGGCGACCGACTGCAGCGCGGCGGTGACGACGCCCACCGGCTCGCCGGCCTCCGCACCCATGTCGTTGACGTTGGTGTGGTCCACCGGCTTGCGGCGGGAGGCCAGCCAGATCGCGGTGCAGGCGGCGACGGCGAGCACGGCGACCGCGGTGACGCCGATGTCACCCTGCTTGGCCAGCAGCGCCGCGGCGGCGCCGACCAGACCGGCGGCCGGCAGCGTCAGGCCCCAGGCGGCGACCATGCGGCCGACGGTCTTCCAGCGGACCACGCCGCCCTTGCGGCCCAGGCCCGCGCCCATGACCGAGCCCGAGCAGACCTGGGTGGTGGAGAGCGCGAAGCCGATGTGGGAGGAGGTCAGGATGGTGACCGCGGCGCCGGTCTGGGCGGCGAAGCCCTGCGGCGGCTGGATGTCGGTGAGGCCCTTGCCCATGGTGCGGATGATCCGCCAGCCGCCCAGGTAGGTGCCGAGGGCGATGGCCAGACCGGCCGAGGCGATGACCCACATCGGCGGGTCGGCGTCCGGCGCCAGCGCGCCACCGGTGATCAGCGCCAGGGTCATCACACCCATGGTCTTCTGCGCGTCGTTGGTGCCGTGCGCGAGGGAGACCAGCGCGGCCGAGGCGATCTGCCCCGCGCGGTAGCCCTTGGCGGTCGCCTCCGGGTCGGCCTTGCGGGCCGCGCGGTAGGTCAGCTTGGTGGCCAGCAGGGTGGCCAGGCCCGCCACGATCGGGGCCGCGATGGCCGGGATCAGGACCTTCATGACGACCTCTTCGCCGTGGACGGCACCGAAGCCGACCGAGGCGACCGTGGCGCCGATCAGACCACCGAAGAGCGCGTGCGAGGAGCTGGAGGGGAGACCCGCGAGCCACGTCAGCAGGTTCCAGATGATCGCGCCCACCAGACCCGCGAAGATCACTTCGGGTTGGATGCCGGACTCGTCGATGATGCCCTTGGAGATGGTCGCGGCGACCTCGACGGACAGAAACGCGCCGACGAGGTTGAGGGCCGCCGACATGGCCACCGCCGTCTTGGGCTTCAGGGCGCCCGTGGAGATGGTGGTGGCCATGGCGTTGGCCGTGTCGTGGAAGCCGTTCGTAAAGTCGAACACCAAGGCCGTGATGATCACGATCCCGATGAGAAGCGTGATGTGTTCCATTCACCCAGGCAATCGTTCGGTGGTCAGTGGCATGGCGACCGTAGGGATGGTGAGTGAACGGAAGGTGAACTGGCGGGGGTGTCGGGATGACACGACACGGGAGGAGCCGCAGGTGGGCCGCCGTCCGGTGCGCTCCGGAGTGCGAGATTCCGGCTGATTCACGCCGTTGCGAACCGCTTCAGCTCCACCGCCGAGCCGTTGAAGAGATTCTGGTCACCCGGCAGTCGACCCCGTTCCGCGTACTGCCAGAAGGTCGGTCGTCGCCACCCCGCCGGCAGCGGGCCCGGCGAGGCGGCCCAGCGGGCCAGCCACAGGGGGTGGCCGGAACCGAACGCGGCGCTGTCACCCGTGCACCGCCGCCACCACGTCGTTGTGGTGTAGATCACCGGTCGCCGCCCGGTCTGCCGCAGCACCTCCTCGCTGAAGGCGGCGATCCAGCGCACCATCTCCGCCCGACGCAGCCCGTAGCAGGGCTTCCGTCTGTCGTACGGGTTCCACTCCACGTCCAGCGCGGGCGGTAGCGTCCAGCCGTCCGGGGTCCAGCCCCCGCCGTTCCGGAGGAAGTGGGCGGCCTGGGTCTGTCCGGAGGACAGGTGCGGCACCGCGAAGTGATACGCCCCGCGCAGCAGCCCCGCCTCCCGGGAGCCGGTGTACTGCCGGCTGAAGTAGGGGTTGCGGTACGAGGTGGCCTCGGTCGCCTTGACGTAGACGAAGACGGCGCCGTTCTTGCGCGCCGCGTCCCAGTCGACGTTCCGCTGGTGCGAGGACACGTCGTGTCCTCGCGGCTTCCCGGCTCCGGCCGCCTGCGGCTGGGCCGGCAGGACTGCGGTCAGCGTGGCGGCCAGAAGGGCGAGGACCCGTCGCGGACGGCGGTCGTCACGGGCCCCGGAACGGCGATGCGCGTGACAGAGCCTCCGTAGCGTATCGGAAGATCGACATGCCCATGGCAAGTGTGAGGTGGGTGTTGCCGCTGCTCACGGACCGGGGCACTGCGATGATCGACGCGGAGGTGGTGGGAGTGACGGTGAGGTCACGAGCGCTCTACACGACGTGGGCCGAGGTGGTGGCCACAGCCCGCCGCAGCACCGCCGACGGCCTCGTCGTCGGCACCTCCGGCAACGTCTCCGCGCGGGTCGGCGACACCGTGCTGGTGACCCCCAGCGGCGTCCCCTACGGGGAACTGGACCCCGACCAGCCGGTCGGTGTGGACCTCGA
Organism: Streptomyces sp. LX-29; assembly: GCF_029541745.1. Classification (NCBI taxonomy): domain Bacteria; kingdom Bacillati; phylum Actinomycetota; class Actinomycetes; order Kitasatosporales; family Streptomycetaceae; genus Streptomyces; species Streptomyces sp. LX-29. Next base: position 6,273,681 of record NZ_CP089746.1, read on the forward strand.
CGGCCGCCGGACCCTGGGCGAGCTGACACCCACCAGCGAGCTCCCCGTGCACCTGGCGATCTACCGCGCCACCGACGCGGCCGCCGTGGTCCACACCCACGCGGTGCACGCCACCGCCGTCTCCACGCTCGTCGACGAGCTGCCGCCCGTGCACTACATGACCGCCGCCCTGGGCGGCCCGGTGCGGGTCGCCCGCTACGCGCTCTACGGCACCGACGAGCTCGCCACGCACATGCTCGACGCGCTGCGCGACCGCACCGCCTGCCTGCTGCGCAACCACGGCACCATCGCGTACGGCGCCACCCTCGCCCAGGCGTACGACCGCACCGCGCAACTGGAGTGGATGTGCCGCGTCTGGCTGACCGCCTCCTCGGTCCCCGGACGCACGCCCACGCTGCTCTCCCCGGCCGAGCTCCGCGCGGCCGCGGGCAAGCTCCGCGACTACGGGCAGCCACGGTGAGCCGGCGGTCCGCGCGGCCTGGGGTGGGCCGCGAGGCGGTGGGCCCCCGGCGTTGAGGTCTCAGAGGTCTCAGAGGTCTCAGGGGTCTCGCAGGGCTGAGAGGTCTTCGAGGTCTCAGCGGTCTCAGAGGCATCAGCGGCCTCGGCGGTCCCAGAAATCTCAGCGGTACAGCGGTCCCAGAGGCCTCAGGGGTCCAGAGTCTCCGAGGTCCGGGACCGGCCCCTCGGGAACCGGTTCCTCACTCCAACGGCCCACCCCACTGGCCCCCACCGTCCCTCGTGCCAAAACTGAGGTGCATGCGCCCGCGAACAGCGGTGGCCTTGGCCGCCATGACGGTGTTGGGTGCCGGAGCGGCGGCCGTGGTCGCCGGACGGTACGCAGCCGACGCTGCCCTCAGACCGTCGCTCACGCGCCCGCTGCCCCACGACCCCCGCCTGACGGTGCACGCCATCGAACCCGGGCGGATCACCCTCACCCGTACCCTCGCGGCACTGCGCCCCGGCACCTACGGGCTCAGCGGAGCCGCCTCGCACGCCATCGTCGGACCGGTGATCGACGAGGCCCCGCACCCGCCCGACTCCGTCGTACGCCGGCTGGAGCGGATCACGCACGGCACCCTCGGCGCCGGCAGCCGGGTGCGGCTGACCCCGCAGGTCCACATCGGCAACCCGCACGACGCCCTCGGGCTGGACCACGCGGACGTCGACATCCCCGGAGAGCTCGGCGCGCTGCCCGCCTGGTTCCTGCCCGGATCCCGCACCACCTGGGTGATCACCGTCCACGGTCTGGGCACCACGCGCGAGCACCCGATGGTCGTGATGCCGTTCCTGCACCGGCATCGGCTCCCGATCCTCGACGTCGCCTACCGCGGCGACGTCGGCGCGCCCGCCATCGCGGACGGCATCGGCCACCTCGGCGACGCCGAGTGGCGCGACCTGGACGCCGCGATCCGGTACGCGGTGCGCTACGGCGCCGAGCGGATCATCCTGTTCGGCTGGTCCGTCGGCGCCACCATGGCACTGCGGGCCGCCACCAACTCCGCGCTGCGGGGTCGGATCGACGGCCTCGTGCTCGACTCCCCGGTGCTCCACTGGCCGACCACCCTGCGCGCCCTCGCCGCCGCCCGCGGCGTCCCGGCCCCGCTGCTCCCGCTCGCCATACGCAGCGTCCAGGGCAGGACCGGGCTGCGCGACCCCGGAACCGGCGACGCCGAGGCCATCGACCCCGAGCGGCTGACCGTGCCGACGCTCCTCCTGCACGGCCCGGACGACGCCCTCGCGCCCTTCGACCTCTCGCGTGAACTCGCCGCGCGCCGCCCCGACCTGGTCACCCTTCACACCGTCCCGCACGCCCCGCACGCATCGATGTGGAACGCCGACCCGAGGGGCTACGAAGAGGCCCTGCGGCGCTTCCTGACCCCCCACATGTGACGCGGAATACGACGCCGCACGGGGCGCGCCGCCACGGCTCGCCCCCGTCGCCCCGACAGACGCTCCCAGACGCACCGCCAGGCCCCGCCGGCCTCCCCTCCCATGGCCCACCCCCACCCCGGACCCCGCCCAGGCCGGCCGGCACGCTGCCCCGCGCCGCGCGAGGCCCGCCACCGCCGTCACCGGGACGTCCGGCTACCGCCGCCGCCAGCGGGAACGGAACCGCCAGACGGGTACCGATTGGGCTTTCGGGCCGTCAAGGGCGAGACTGCTTCCGTGACGTCCCGTACTCCGCGCGACTCCCGGCTCCGACTCGTCCCCAAGCAGCCGCTCGCCGCCGCCCGCCGGGCCGGGGCGCACCGCGGCCCCAGCCGTCCGGCCCCGCGCCCGCCCGAGGGCACCCCGCCCCCCGCCGAACTGGCCTGGCAGGCCAGGACGGGCCTGGCCGACGCGGTGCGGGTGGCCCGCTGGGCCGTCGCCGAGGGCAGCGCGCCCGGTGCCCTGTCCGTCGAGACCGCCGATCGCGCGGCCGCCGCACTGGGCCTGGGCCCGGACCAGGTGCGCACCGACTGGGATCGGGCCCGGCTGGTGGGCCTGATCGAGCCGCACGGCGGCCGGGCCCGCCCCGGCTGGCGGCTCACCGCCTGGGACCGCGACGACAGCGCCGTGCTGCGCGGCTGGGTCGCCCTCTTCGACGCCTGGTCGCTGGCCCGACCGGCCCCGGTCGAAGCCGGGCCGACAGCGGTGGCGGAGGTGGTGGAGGCCATCCCGCAGTTGCTCTCCCTGCTCCAGCTCTCCGCGGGCCCGGTGCCGCTCGACACCCTCCTGGACATGCTGCGCCAGCGCGTCGCCGAGCTGCGCACCGAGCGCTGCGAGGTGCCCCCGTACGGGGAGGCGCCCCCGCCCGGCGACGGCGCGCCCGCCGACGGCCCGGCGGGAACCGGCCCCGAATCCGGCACCGGCACGGCATCCGGAACCGAATCCGGAACGGAATCCGAATCCGGAAACGCATCCGGCACCCCGCTCGCCGCGCTGCTCGACTGGGCGCTCGGCGCGCTCGCCTCCGTCGGCGCCCTGGTCGTGCGCCACGGCCCCGACGACTGCGGCGGCCACGCGGACGGCCACGTCTCCGAGCCGGGCGGCACCCGCGCCCCCGAGCCGGGCGCGGCGAACGACCCGCGCCCGCGCGAGGCCGAGCTGACCGCGCTCGGGAACTGGGCGGTGTGGGTCAAGCTGGAGCAGATCTGCGTCGCCGCCCAGAGCCCCGCCGGGAACATCGAGCAGCCCGCCGCCGCCATGCTGCGCGGCTGCGCGCGGCTGACCCCCGGCCCCGCCCGCGCCGAGTACCGCGCCTGGCTCGCCGCCCGCCCCGTCGGCAGCGCCGTGACCGAACTCCTCGACGTGGCGCGCGGCGACGACGCGCTCCTGCGCGGCCTGGCCTTCGACGCGCTGCGCGTGGTCGGCGCCCCCGCCGAACCCGCCGTGCGCGCCATCGTCGACGAGCCCGTGCTGCGTCCGTACGCCTTGCTCTGGCTTGCCGAGATCGAGGGCGCCGATCCCGAAGACGCCCTCGACGTGCTCACCCGCGAGGAGGCCACCTGGCTGTGGGTGGACACCGCGGCCGCCGTCTCCGACCACGGCGAGAGCCCCCTGCTCGTACGCCACCTGGAGAGCGCTGTGCAGGGCACCGTCCCCGCCCTCCTGGAGGAGGTGCGCGCCGTCGGCCACCCCCGGACCGTGCAGGTCCTGGTGGCCCTCGCCGCCGCACACCCCGACCCGGCCCTGGCCAAGGCGGTCCGTCGCGCCGCCTTCCAGGTGCACACCGGCAGCGTCTGACCGATCGGTCCCCGAGGGGGCCGGGACACCGCCCGGTCCCCTCGCTCCCCGTAGCGCTCCCGCGCTCCGGCCGGCACTTCCGTACTCCGGTACTTCCGTGCTCGGGCACCTCCGCGCTCAGGCACTCACCCCCTCAGGCACTCACCCCCTCCGGCACTCACCCGCTCCAGCGCTACCGCGCGCCGGTGGCGCCGCTCAGCCCTCCTCGGCGCCCACGCCCGGCACATAGGTGCCGAAGCTCCAGACGTTGCCCTCGCGGTCCCGCGCCATGTAGTCCCGCGAGCCGTAGTCCTGGTCGGTGGGCTCCATCAGGATCTCCACGCCGTGCTCGCCAGCCCGCTGGAAGTGGGCGTCAACGTCCTGGACGACCACATAGGCGGCGGCGGGCCCGGCGTCCGCCATGGCCTTGGCGAAGCCGCCCTCCCGGTCCTTGGAGCCGAGCATCACCAGGCCGTTGCCGTAGCGGAGCTCGGCGTGCAGCACCCTGCCCTCGTCGTCCTCGTACACATGCACCGTGGTGAAGCCGAACGCCTCCGTCAGCTGCCGGATCGCCGCCTTGGCGTCGCGATACAGCAGCGTCGGACAGATGCTCGGGCCCGCCGCCCCGCTCGTCCCAGCCGCCCCGGCCGACCCGCCCGTCCCGGTGTTCGCCATGCCACTCACCCTTCGTGGATCCGCGATTCTGTGACCTGTCACACAGTCTGGCACCGGGGTCTGACAACACCGGGCCGGTAGCGGCGTCGAGGCCGGTCGGTGGCCCCCTCGGAGCCGTTCGAGGCCGATAAAACGGTTTGCGCTGCCCGCTAAACTGACCCCATGGCATTTCTCCTCGTGCATTAGACGGCGTGGTCCGACCCATCTCCCGTCAGTCCGTTCCCGCCGCCCACCCTGCCCAGGAGTAAATCCGTGATCACCGCCACCGGCGTCGAGCTGCGCGCCGGAGCCCGCGTCCTCATCGAGACGGCGTCCTTCCGCATCGCCAAGGGCGACCGCGTCGGCCTCGTCGGCCGCAACGGAGCGGGCAAGACCACGCTCACCAAGTGCCTCGCGGGTGAAGGCATCCCCGCCGCGGGCACCATCACCCGGTCCGGTGAGGTCGGCTACCTCCCCCAGGACCCGCGCACCGGCGACCTCGACGTGCTCGCCCGTGACCGCATCCTCTCCGCCCGCGGACTCGACACCGTGCTCCGCAAGATGCGCGAGAACGAGGAACGCATGGCGAACGGCAAGGGCGCCACGCGCGACAGGGCGATGAAGAAGTACGAGCGCCTGGAGACCGAGTTCCTCACCAAGGGCGGTTACGCCGCGGAGGCGGAGGCCGCGACCATCGCCGCCAGCCTCGGCCTGCCCGACCGGGTGATCGGCCAGCCGCTGCACACCCTCTCCGGTGGTCAGCGCCGCCGCGTGGAGCTGGCCCGGATCCTCTTCTCCGACGCCGACACCCTGCTGCTGGACGAGCCGACCAACCACCTGGACGCCGACTCCGTCGTCTGGCTGCGGGACTACCTCAAGACCTATCGCGGCGGCTTCGTGGTGATCTCCCACGATGTCGACCTCGTCGAGACGGTCGTCAACAAGGTCTTCTACCTGGACGCCAACCGCTCGGTCATCGACATCTACAACATGGGCTGGAAGCTCTACCAGGCCCAGCGCGAGGCCGACGAGAAGCGCCGCAAGCGCGAGCGCGCCAACGCCGAGAAGAAGGCCGCCGCGCTCAACGCCCAGGCCGACAAGATGCGCGCCAAGGCGACCAAGACCGTCGCCGCGCAGAACATGGCCCGCCGCGCGGAGCGGCTGCTGTCCGGCCTGGAGGACCTGCGCGTCTCCGACAAGGTGGCGAAGCTCCGCTTCCCGGACCCGGCGCCCTGTGGCAAGACCCCGCTGGCCGCGGAGGGCCTCTCCAAGTCCTACGGCTCGCTGGAGATCTTCACCGACGTCAACCTGGCGATCGACAAGGGTTCGCGGGTCGTCATCCTCGGCCTCAACGGCGCCGGCAAGACCACCCTGCTGCGCCTGCTGGCCGGGGTGGAGCAGCCGGACACCGGCGGGGTCACCCCGGGCCACGGCCTGAAGCTGGGCTACTACGCCCAGGAGCACGAGACCCTGGACCCGGACCGCACCGTCCTGGAGAACATGCGCTCCGCCGCGCCCGACCTGGACCTGGTCGACATCCGCAAGACGCTCGGCTCGTTCCTGTTCTCCGGGGACGACGTCGACAAGCCGGCGGGCGTGCTCTCCGGCGGTGAGAAGACCCGGCTGGCGCTGGCCACCCTCGTGGTCTCCTCCGCCAACGTGCTGCTGCTCGACGAGCCCACCAACAACCTCGACCCCGCCAGCCGCGAGGAGATCCTCGGCGCGTTGCGCACCTACGCGGGCGCGGTCGTCCTCGTCACCCACGACGAGGGGGCGGTGGACGCCCTCCAGCCGGAGCGGATCATCCTGCTCCCGGACGGCGTGGAGGACCTGTGGGGTCAGGACTACGCGGACCTCGTCGCCCTCGCCTGAGCTGCTCACTCCGGATCGCCCTTCGGCCTCTTGATCAAGATGTGATGGATCATTCGGCCGATGGGTGATCCATCATCTGAGTGAGAAGGGCTCATATCGCGGCGCGCCGCAACCGCCCGGCGCGCGCCACGTGGCACGCGCCGGGTCGTTTCGCTCCGTAGCCACTCGTGTGCGCTCTGACCAGGCGCTTCTTCTCCGGATCCGGTTGGCGTTATGGCCGGACGGCGCCGGAATATGGCATTCCGCCGCCTCTCAGGCCGCGATTTCGCCGAAGTCTTGTCTCATGGACCTTGCCGAATGGGTGGCCAGGAGGCCGGCTAGGGGTGATCATGAGAGTCCAGAGCGCACTTCCCATGAGGAGGCACGGGTGGCCGAGACTCTGAAGAAGGGCAGCCGGGTGACCGGCGCCGCGCGCGAAAAGCTCGCGGCAGACCTGAAGAAGAAGTACGACTCCGGTGCGAGCATTCGGGCGCTGGCCGAGGAGACCGGACGTTCCTATGGCTTCGTTCACCGGATGCTCAGCGAATCCGGAGTCACGCTGCGTGGTCGCGGTGGCGCGACGCGAGGCAAGAAGGCCGCCTCGGCCTGACGCCTGCCCGGCGCTTCGCGGCGACGGGCCTGTACGGCGCCGGTCGTCGTGTCGTCGGTCGTCCGGCCGTCGGCGGCCGCTGAAAGTCGTTTCCGGTGAAAACGGGCAGTGCCACCCGGTTGATCAACCGGTCGGCCGGGTGGTTACTGTGCAGTTAACTAAAACTGACTGCGGCCCACCGGAGGCTCCCAGTGACCCTGCTCGACAAGGACGGCGTACACCTCACCATCGATGACGCGGTGGCAATCGTAACCCTGCGTAATCCCGCCAAGCGCAACGCCCAGACGCCCGCGCTGTGGCGGGCGCTGGCGGAGGCCGGGCAGCTGCTGCCCGGAAGCGTGCGGGTCGTGGTGCTGCGCGGCGAAGGCCCGTCCTTCTCCGCCGGACTCGACCGGCAGGGCTTCACCCCGGAGGGTTTCGACGGGGAGCCGTCGTTCCTCGATCTCGCCCGCTCCACCGACGCCGAGCTGGATGCCGCCATAGCGGGCTACCAGGAGGCGTTCACCTGGTGGCGGCGGAACGACATCATCTCCGTCGCCGCCGTCCAGGGCCATGCCATCGGGGCCGGCTTCCAGTTGGCCCTCGCGTGTGACCTGCGGGTCTGTGCGGACGATGTGCAGTTCGCGATGCGCGAGCCCAGCCTCGGTCTGGTCCCCGACCTCACCGGCACCCATCCGCTGGTCGGGCTGGTGGGCTACGCGCGGGCGCTGGAGATCTGCGCCACCGGTCGCGCGGTCCACGCCGAGGAGGCCGAGCGCACCGGCCTCGCCAACCTCGTGGTGCCCGCCGCGGAACTCGACTCCGCCGTTCAGGACCTGGCCGCGGCGCTGCTCGCCGCCCCGCGCGACGCCGTGATCGAGACCAAGGCGCTGCTGCGTGGCGCGGTCGACCGGACCTATGACGAGCAGCGCGCCGCGGAGCGGGCCGCCCAGGCACGCCGACTGCGCGACCTCGCGGGGCTCTCGGACTGAGTCCGTCGTGCCGGGCCGGCCCGGCACGAGCCCCGGCTGACCGTCACGGCTCTCCGGCCGGCCCGTCATGGTTCCCCAGCTGATCGCGAGGAGCCTTGGCGGCCCGTAACGGTTCCCGGGCTGACCGCGAGGAGCCTTGGCGGCCCGTAACGGTTCCCGGGCTGACCGCGAGGAGCCGCAGCGGCCCGTCACGGTTCCCCGGCCGATCGGGACGAGCCGCGGCGGCCCGCCCCGAGCCTCGTCCGTCCCGATCCCCGCCGGCCCGCGAGACGAGCCCCGGCTTGACCCCGGACGCGCGCGTCAGGCGTCCACGGCCGTCACCAGCACCGACACCGTCGGGGTGGCGGCCGCTTCCGCCGCCGCCGCGCGCACCGCCAGGGCCACGTCCAGCGCGCGGTGGCCGGCGGCGACCGCCACCTGGACCAGCACCGCGGGAGCGCCGTCCGCGCGCTCCTCGATCGTCACCGCACGCCCCGTGCCACCCAGGGCGGCGGCCAGACCGGCCACCCCCGGCACGTCGGCGGTCGCCGCCGCGACGGCGACCGCGGCCGGCGGAAGGTCCGCCGTCGAGAGGTCCGCCCGCCTGCCGGGCGTGGCCGGCCCACCGGTGTCGCGGCCGCCGGGGGGCTCGACGGCAGGGCCGGCGGGCGGCTCGTCCACCAGTCCCGTGACCCGCAGGTCCACCCTCTCGACCCGGAGCCCCAGCCGCCGTGTCGACGCGGTGTGCAGCGCCGCGCGCAGGGCCTCAGCCGCCTCCGGGATCGGCCGGTCCATGGCCGCCGCGAGCGTCGCCTCGACGCGCAACGGGCCCGGCGGCAGCGCGCTCGGCGGGGGCGGGAGCGCCGGCGGCTCCGTGCGCGCCGGGTCGGCCAGACCGATCCGCAGCCTGTCCAGTCGTACGCCGGGCACCGCGCGGGCAGCGGCGCGCAGCACCCCCTCCGCGGCGCGCTCGGTCAGCCAGGCGCCGTCCGCGGGACCGCCCAGTGGTAGCAGCCGGCCGATGCCGAGCTGTTCCCGCACCGTCCGCGCCAGCCGGTCGGCGACCACGGCCGTCACCCCTTTCGTCACCCCGACGCCCGTACCTGCGCACAGCCTGCCGCACGCCGGGGGAGCCGGGCGGACGACCCACCCGTTTGAGGGGCGGGGTCGCACGTGTGCCACATCGTTGGAGCGTGTCGGGGACGGTGAGCTTAGGGTGGCAAGAGGAGCGGCGTGTTCCGCCCCTCGGATCTTTCTTCGGATCTTCCTTCGGAAGGGGTGATCGGCGATGACCGACACCGCACCACGGAACCGGCCCGAGAACGAGAGCGAGCTGGGCGAATCTCTCAGGAAGTCGGGTGGTGGCCAGCCGACCCGGCGGGGCGGCGGCGACCCGGGTTCGCGCGGCAAGACGACCATCGCGGACGGTGTCGTCGAGAAGATCGCCGGCTTGGCGGCCCGGGACGTCGAGGGAGTGCACACCACCGGCAGCGGCATGGCGCGCACCTTCGGTGCCGTGCGGGACCGGGTGCCCGGCGGCGGCCGCTCGGTGACCCGCGGCGTGCGGGCCGAGGTGGGCGAGGTACAGACGGCTCTCGACCTGGACATCGTCGTCGACTACGGCTATTCCATCGGCGAAGTCGCCCGCAATGTGCGGGAGGACGTGATCTCCGCGGTGGAGCGGATGACCGGCCTTGAGGTGGTCGAGGTCAATATCGCGGTCAGCGATGTGAAGCTGCCCGAGGAGGAGGAAGAGGAGCCGCGGATCCAGTAGCGGCCTGAGGACCGACGGTCGTGGGGCCGCCGGACGAGGGGAGCGGAAACGTGAGCATGGCTGTGATCGGGCTGATCGCCGGAATGGGTCTCGGCTTCGCCGGGTACTTCGGCGGCTTCGGAGCGTTCTTGCTGGTAGCGGCGTTGGGAGCGGTCGGGTTCGTGGTCGGGCGGGTGCTGGACGGCGACCTGGAGCCGGGCGACCTCTTCCGCACCCGCGAGTCCCGCGAGCGCGAAGAGCGCAGGGGTCGGTGAGGGCAGAGTGGTCGAGCCCGCCGAGCGCGGTGCCACGCGCATCGCGGACCGGGTCGTCGCGAAGATCGCCTCACAGGCGGCCCGGGAGGCGCTGCGCGAAGGCCCCACGGCGCCGCGGCCGCACGCCGTGGTCGCCGTGCGGGACCGCGTGGTGCGGGTCCGGGTCACGGTGGAGCTCGGCTATCCGTCCGACATCGGCACGCAGTGCGGTGCGGTGCGCCGTCAGATCACCGAACGCGTGGGCCACTTGGCCGGCATGGAGGTGCCCGAGGTGGCGGTCACGGTCGAACGGCTGCACGCGCCGCAGTTGACGGGTGTGGGCGGGGGGCGTGTCCGGTGAGCGACCTCACAGGCGACGCGGGCCGTACGAACGACCCGGACGACACGGGTGGTACCGGCCGTTCGGGCGCCCCGTACGGCGCGGGCCGCACAAGCGACCCTGGAGGCACGGGCCGTACCGGAGACCTGGGAGTCACCGCCCGCACAGGAGACGCGGGAGCCAGCGGCCGTACCGACGACCAGGGAGTCAACGCCCGCACAGGCGACCCCGGGGCGACCCGCCCTCCGGACGGTACGCGAGGCGCGGGCGACGCGAGAGGGAACGGCGGTCCGGGGGCGGGCGTCGAGGCGGCCGGTGCGGCGCCGCCCGAGGAGCCCGCTCCGGGCGCCCCCGCGCCCGGCCCCGTGCGCCCGCGCCCGGTTCGACGGTTCTGGTCCGCGCGTCGGGTGCCCGCCGCCATCGTCGCCGCGTTGGTGCTGGCCGGGGCCGGCCTGCTCCTCTACGACGTGGCGGCGGTGCGCGCCGGACGCCCCGCGATGCGCTGGCGCCGAGAGCTGGCCGACGAGCTCGCCACCCGGCCGCTCGACAGCGGCTGGGTGGTGGGCGCGGCCGCCGTGGTGCTGCTGGTGGGCTGCTGGCTGGTGGTGCTCGCCGTGACTCCGGGGCTTCGGAGACTGCTGCCGATGCGGCGGGACAGCGCCGACCTGCGCGCCGGGCTCGACCGCGGGGCGGCCGGACTGGTGCTGCGCGACCGTGCGATGGAGGTGGCGGGAGTCCGCTCCGTCCGTGTCGACGTGCGGCGCCGCCGGGTGCGGGCGCGGGTCGTCTCGCACTTCCGGGACCTGGACGACGTACGGGCGGATCTCGACCGGGTGCTCGCCGAGGGAGTACGGCAGCTGGGCCTGGCCCGGCAACCCGCGCTCTCGCTGCGGGTCCGACGGCCATCGAAGGGGTGAGCGGAGCGTGCTGCGGACGGTCAACCGAGTGCTGGTCGGGTTGGTGGGGCTGGCGCTGGTCCTGCTGGGCGGCGCGGTGCTGGTCGCCGGGCTGGACCTGCGGCGGCGCTGGGGGATCGGGGAGGACTGGTGGTGGCCGTTCGCCGGCCCCCATGACGTGCTGCTCAGTCGGGCCGACCGGATCCGGTGGCGCGACGAGGGATGGTGGTGGCCGGCGGTCATCGGCTGCCTGGGCGTGGTCCTGCTGCTCGCCCTGTGGTGGCTGCTGGCGCAGCTACGGCGGCGCCAGTTGGGGGAGGTCCTGGTCGGCGCCGACGACATCGAGGCCGGTGCCGCCGCGGTGGTGCGCGGGCGGGCGCTGGAGGCGGTCATGGCGGCGGACGCCGAGTCGCTGGACGGGGTGGAGCGGGCCCGCGTCACCCTGCGCGGGCGGCGTACGGCGCCCGAGGCACGGATGGCGCTGGTGCTCGCCGCGCGGGCGCAGCCGGTGCGCGCCCTGGAACAGGTGCGGGGCGAGGTGCTCGAGCACGCCCGCTCCTCCGTGGGGCTGGCGCGGTTCCCGACCGAGGTGCGGGTGCGAGCGGTCCGCCACGGGGCGGAACGCGTCAGCTGACGGCGCGCGCCGGCGCCCTCCGCGCCGCCCCAGGCATAGCACGCGGGTACCCCCGGGCGTAGCCCCCGGGCACTCCCGGGCATGGCGCCCGGGCACTCCCGGGCGTAGCCCCCAGACATAGCCCCCGGATACCCCAGGCATGGGCCCCGGGGGCATGGCACCCCAAGCCGTACCGCAGCGCGGCCGCTCTCGCGGGCGCGGTGGCTTCAGAGCGCGTGCAGGGCGCCGCCGTCCACCGGCAGCATCAGGCCCGTGAGGTACGAGGCCGCGGGGGAGAGCACGAAGGCGGCCGCCTTGCCGAACTCCTCCGGGGTGCCGTAGCGGCGCAGCGGGATCGCCTCGCTGTTGCGGCGCCGGGCGGCCGCCTCGTCCCCGGACAGGGCGTCGAGTTCGCGCACCCGGTCGGTGTCGATACGGGCCGGGAGCAGTCCGACGACGCGGATGCCGCGCGGGCCGAGCTCCACCGAGAGGGACTTGGCGAACCCCGCCAGCCCCGGGCGGAGACCGTTGGAGATCGTCAGGCCGGGGATCGGTTCGCGGACGGAGCCGGAGAGGACGAAGCCGATCACGCCGCCCGGGGTGAGCGCGTCGGCCGCGGTGCGGGCCAGCCGGACCGCCCCGAGGAAGACCGACTCGAACGCCGACTGCCACTGCTCGTCGGTGTTGTCCGCGAACCGGCCGGCGGGCGGGCCGCCGACGCTGACGAGGATGCCGTCGAAGCCGCCGAAGCGTTCGCGGGCGTGGGCGATCAGGCGCTCGGCGGCGTCCGGGTCGGCGTTGTCGGCGGCCACACCGGAGGCGTTCGGGCCGAGCTCGGCGGCGGCGCGCTCCACGGACTTCTCGTCGCGCCCGGTGAGGACCACCTTCGCGCCGTCGGCCACCAGCTCGCGGGCGGTGGCGTTGCCGAGTCCGCGGGTGGCTCCGGTGATGACGTACACACGGTCTTTGAGGTCAAGATCCATGGGGGTCAGTCTGCCGTGGCGGGGGAGGCGAGGGTAAGAGCGGTGTTCACGAGACCGATGTGGCTGAACGCCTGCGGGAAGTTGCCGAGCGCGCGATCGGCGGTCGCGTCGTGCTCCTCCGCCAGCAGCCCCACGTCGTTGCGGAGGTCCAGCAGCCGGTCGAAGAGGGCGCGGGCCTCCTTGCCGCGGCCGCTCAGGTACAGGGCGTCGGCCAGCCAGAACGAGCAGGCGATGAACGCGCCCTCGGTGCCGGGTAGACCGTCCACGTTGTCGCCTTCGAGGCTGTAGCGGCGGATGAGACCGCCGTGGTCCAGCTCGCGGCGTACCGCGTCGATGGTGCCGACCACGCGCGGGTCGGTGGCGGGCAGGAAGTCGACCCGCGGGATGAGCAGGGTGGCGGCGTCCAGCTCGACAGAGCCGTAGGACTGGGTGAAGGTGTTGCGCTCGCGGTCGTAGCCGCGCTCGCACACCTCCTTGTGGACCGCGTCGCGCATGGCCCGCCAGCGGTCCCCGTCGCCGGGGAGGGCGGGGTGGGCCTCGATGGAGCGCACCGCGCGGTCGGCGGCGACCCAGGCCATCACCTTGGAGTGCACGAAGTGGCGACGCCCGCCGCGGACCTCCCACAGCCCCTCGTCGGGGTCGCGCCAGGCGGATTCGAGGAAGTCCATCAGGGCGCGCTGGAGGTTCCAGGCGTGCGGCTGGCCGGGCAGCCCGGAGGTGCGGGCGAGGTAGAGGGCGTCCAGCACCTCTCCGTAGACGTCGAGCTGGAGCTGGTTGACGGCGGCGTTGCCGATCCGGACCGGGGCCGAGTCGGCGTAGCCGGGAAGCCAGGGCAGCTCGAACTCGGGCAGCCGGCGCTCGCCCGCCAGGCCGTACATGATCTGGAGGTCGGCCGGGTCGCCGGCGATGGCGCGCAGCAACCAGTCCCGCCAGGCGCGGGCCTCCTCCTGGTAGCCGGCCGAGAGCAGGACGTTCAGGGTGAGCGCGGAGTCCCGCAGCCAGCAGTAGCGGTAGTCCCAGTTGCGCACGCCGCCCACGGCCTCGGGGAGGGAGGTGGTGGGGGCGGCCACGATGCCGCCGGTGGGGGCGTAGGTGAGGGCCTTGAGGGTGATCAGCGAGCGGATCACGGCGTCGCGGTCCGGCCCGGAGTAGCGGCAGCGGCCGGCCCACGCCTGCCAGTCGTGGAGGCTGGTGCGCAGCGCCTGGTGCGGATTGACCAGGCGCGGGCGCGCGTGGTGGGAGGGGTGCCAGGTGAGGACGAAGGCCACCTTGTCGCCGGCGGAGACCGTGAACTCGGAGCGGGTGCTGAAGTCCTCGCCGTAGGTGCGCACGGGGGGCTCGGAACGCAGCCAGACCGAGTCGGGGCCGGCGACGGCGACCCGGTGGTTGTCGCTGCGGCGCACCCAGGGGACTACCCGGCCGTAGTCGAAGCGCAGCCGCAGCACGCCGAGCATGTCGACGCGGCCGGAGACGCCCTCGACGATGCGGGTGACGTCGGGGGCGCGGTCACGTTGCGGCATGAAGTCGGTGACCTTGACGGTCCCGGCCGCGGTCTCCCAGACGGACTCCAGGATCAGGGAGTCCTTGAGGTACGCGCGCCGGGTGCAGGGGCCGCCGTGGACCGGGGCGAGCCGCCAGTGGCCGTTGTCCCGGTCGCCGAGCAGGGCGGCGAAGCAGGCGCCCGAGTCGAAGCGGGGCAGGCACAACCAGTCGATCGAACCGTCGCGGCCGACGAGGGCGGCCGTCTGGTGGTCGCCGATGAGCGCGTAGTCCTCGATGCGTTGACCCACACAGAGACGTTTGCCCGAGAGACGCTGGGCTAGTCCGCGGAGCCTGCTGTTTGGGCGACTTCGCGGCTTTCATCCCCGTTTGCCGTGCCGGTGCCGGCGGTGGCTGCGACCGGGGTGGCGGTGGCGGTGGCGTCGGTGGCGACGGCGTCGGGGGCGACGGTGGTGTCGGTGTCGGTGGCCTCCTTCGCCGGAGCCTTGTCGGCGGCCTTGGCCTTCGCCTTGGCCTCCTTCGCGGCCGCCTCCGCGCGGTCGCGGAGCTCGCGGCGGAAGAGGACCACCCAGCCGATGGGGACGCCCGCGGTGAAGAGCCACCACTGGATCGCGTACGCCATGTGGGAGCCGATGCTGCTGTGGTCGGGCTCCTCGACCGGGGTGGGCTGCTCACGGCCGGCGGGAGAGGACTTGATCAGTTCGAGGTAGCCGCCGAGGGCGGGGCGGTCGAGAGGCTCGGCCAGCCGTTCGCTGTTGATCAGCATCACCTGGCGCTCGGGCAGCCCGGACTTGTCCTTGATGCCGCTGTTCCCGGTCGTCTCGTCGGCCCGGAGCCGGCCGGTGACGGTGACCTCGCCGCGCGGGGGCGCGGGGACCTCCGGGAACTTGGTGAGGTCGCCGCCCGGCGGGATCCAGCCCCGGTTGACCATGACCACCGCGCCGTCGCCCTTGACGCCGTCCTTGCCGCCGCCCTTGAGCAGCAGCGGGGTGACGACGAAGTAGCCGACCGCCTCGTTGGCGCCCGTGCGCTGGCGAACGACGACCTCGTGCCGGGTGTCGTAGGTGCCGGTGGCGGTCACCGTGCGCCAGGTGACCGCGCGGTCCACCGGGCGGCCGGGGGTGGTCAGCTCGCCGACCGGGACGGCCGGGGACTTGAGGCTCTCGGCGATCAGGTCGTTGTGCGCTACCCGGTTCTGGTGCCGGTGGAACTGCCAGAATCCCAGCTCGATCATGGAGGGAATCAGGACAAGTCCCACGAGGGTGAGGATCACCCATTGCCGGGACAACAGGAAGCGGTACACCCCACGACCGTACAACTTGGCCGTGGGGCGTTCGCGGGGAGGGTGGCCCCAGCCGCCGCGGCCGGGGCGGTGGCTA
This sequence comes from Streptomyces sp. LX-29, assembly GCF_029541745.1. NCBI lineage: Bacteria > Bacillati > Actinomycetota > Actinomycetes > Kitasatosporales > Streptomycetaceae > Streptomyces > Streptomyces sp. LX-29. Next base: position 6,289,169 of record NZ_CP089746.1, read on the forward strand.
GACGTGATCGACGATGCCCACCTTCCCCTCCGCGCGGGCGCAGTGCGCCCCGCAGTAGAAGTGGCCGTCGGCCTCCACGCCCTGGCCGATGATCTGGCAGCGGCAGTGTTCGCAGATCGGCGCCATGCGGTGGATGGCGCAGGCGAAGCAGTCGAAGACGTGCACCGCGCCCGCGGCGCGCACCTCGAACGTCATCCGGTAGTCGTTTCCGCAGACCTCGCAACGTCCCATGCGCCACAGCATGCGGCTCCGCCCGGTGGTGGCCGACCGGCGGCCGGGCGCGTCGCGCCGACATTCACCTGATCGTCGTCTCGGCGCCGCGGGTCAGCCGGACGCCGACGGCTTCGCGGGCACCACGTGCTGGAGCAGCTGCATGAAGGCGGCCTCGTCGATCACCGGGGTGCCGTAGGCGCGGGCCTTGACGACCTTGCTGGTGGGGGAGCCGGGGTCGTTGGTGACCAGCACGCTGGTGAGCCGGGACACACTGGTCGCGACGTGCAGCCCGGCCGCGACGGCCCGGTCCTCCAGCAGCTCGCGGTCGACGGAGGTGTCTCCGGAGAAGGCCACCCGCATGCCCTGCATCAGCTGCTCGCCCGGCTCATAGCGCCCGGGGTTGGGGTAGGGGCAGGCGGGCCGCTTGCGGCTGGGGCGCCAGCTGCCCGAGGAGTACGAGCGCTGGCGGCCGATCCCGGCGTACGAGCCGCCGGTGGCGGCGGATCCCTCGGCCCACTCGGTGAGCGGCTGGCAGGCGAGGAGGGGGAGCCGCAGGCCGGTCGCGGCGGCGCTGCGCAGGCTGGGTCGGAAGGTCTCGGCGAGCACCCGCGCGTCGTCCAGCGCGTGGTGGGCGCGCTCCTGCGCCACGCCGTAGTGCGCGGCCAGCGACTCCAGCTTGTGGTTGGGGAGCGGCAGCCCGAGCTCCTTGGAGAGCACGATGGTGCAGAGCCGCTGCCGGACCGGTGGGGTGGCCCGGGCCCGGGCGTACTCCCGGGCGATCATCGACCAGTCGAAGACGGCGTTGTGGGCGACGAGCACCCGGTCGGCGAGGCGCGCGGACAGCTCGCCGACGATCTCCGGGAAGAGCGGGGCGTCGGCCAGCACCTCGCGGGTGAGCCCGTGGATCCACACGGGGCCGGGATCGCGCTGCGGATTGACCAGCGTGTACCAGTGGTCCTGGACCTCGCCGCGGGCGTCCAGCTGGTACACGGCAGCCGACACTATCCGGTCGTCCCGGCTGAGGCCGGTGGTCTCCACGTCGACGACCGCGTACCCCTCGGGGTACGCGGTCGGCCATGGACTCGGCGATGCGGCTGCCATGCGGTCTTCGAGCATGGTCCCTGAGGATACGGGCCGCCGCTGACAGTGACGGACGGCCACCTGTCGCCGCGTCACGGGGAGGGTGCGCGAGGGGAGGTGAGCGGGGTGACGAATATGGACAAAACGGTTGCTGACGCCTGGTCTCGCATACTTATCGGTAACTACCTCTAGTCGCGCCCGCCGAAGCCGCTCTATGTTGCCGACATGCCGCACCTGCCCGATGTCGTGCTGTGGTCCATTCCCGCCTTCGTCCTGCTGACCGCGGTGGAGGTGGTGAGCTACCGGCTGCGTCCCGACGAGGACGCGGCGGGCTACGAGACGAAGGACGCCGCGACGAGCGTCGCCATGGGCCTGGGGAGCGTCTTCTTCGACATCCTCTGGAAGATCCCGATCGTCGCGATCTACTCCGCCGTCTACGAGCTGACGCCCCTCCGCGTGCCCGTGCTGTGGTGGACGCTGCTGCTGATGCTGCTCGCCCAGGACTTCTTCTACTACTGGTCCCACCGGGGCCACCACGTCATCCGGGTGCTGTGGGCGTGCCACGTGGTCCACCACTCCAGCGAGAAGTTCAACTTCACCACCGCGCTGCGCCAGCCCTGGACGACCTGGACCGTCTGGCCGTTCTACGTGCCGCTGGTGGCGCTCGGCGTGCACCCGGCGGCGGTCGGCTTCTGCGCCTCGACCAACCTCGTCTACCAGTTCTGGGTGCACACCGAGCGGATCGGCAAGCTGCCCCGTCCGGTCGAGTACGTCTTCAACACCCCCTCACACCATCGGGTGCACCACGCCTCCCAAGGCGGCTATCTGGACCGCAACTTCGGCGGCATCCTCATCCTCTGGGACCGGCTCTTCCGCTCCTTCGTCCCCGAGACCGAGCGCCCCGTCTACGGCCTGACGAAGAACATCGCCACCTACAACCCCGTCCGCGTGGCCACCCACGAGTACGCCGCCATCGCCCGGGACGTCGCGGCGGCGGACAACTGGCGGGAGCGGCTGGGGAGGGTCTTCCGCGGCCCGGGGTGGCAGCCGCGCGGAGCGACCGCGGCCCCGGTGCCGGCCGCGACGGCTGAGGTGACGGCCACGGCGGCGCAGTCGTCCGAGGCCCCGTCGGCAGCCGACCCGCCCGTGGAGGCCCGGACCAGGGAACAAGTGGCGTGACGAGAGCGGTCCGTTCCCTGTGGGCGGCCTTCTGGCTGCTGACCGCCGCCCACCTGACCGCCCTGGTGGCGGGCGTGGAGGCGGCGGAGCGGCTCACCAAGCCGACCCTGATGCCGGTGCTCGCGGCGTACGTCCTGGCCCTCGGCGGCCCGCGCGTGCTGGCGGCGGCGCTGCTGTTCGGCTGCGGCGGCGACACCCTGCTCCAGATCGGCGGGGACGCGGCCTTCATGGCGGGCATGGCCTCGTTCGCCGCCGGCCACGTCTGCTACCTGGTGCTCTTCGTACGCGGCGGCGAGCGCCGGGTGGGACGTGCGGTGACCGCGGTCTACGGGGCTGCCTGGCTCGGCACGGTGGCCCTGCTGTGGCCCGACCTGCCGACGGAGCTCCGCGTTCCGGTCGCCGGCTACAGCCTCCTGCTCACCGGCATGGCCCTGGGCGGGCATCGGGCGGGCTGGTCGACGGCGGGCGGCGGCGCGCTGTTCCTGCTCTCCGACACGCTCATCGCGACGGGCATCGCGCAGTGGCCGCAGCCGCCCGTACCGCAGTTCTGGATCATGCTGACGTATGTGGCGGCTCAGTACGCCTTGGCGGTCGGCCTGTTGGGCCTGTCGGGGAAGAGCGAGCCGGGCGGCGTTGTTGAAGCCTCACAGCCGAACGGTGAGGTCCGTACGGTGGTCTGACCTCTCCCGGTCGCGTGGCCGGGAGCCTCTCCCCTCGCCCGACAAGGATGCTGATGCGCGCCACGACGTTCCATGCCCCGTTCGACATCCGTGTGGAGGAGGTTCCCGACGCCGCGGTCCGCGAGCCGGGCGACGCGGTCGTCCGCGTGCTGCGCGCCTGCGTCTGCGGCAGCGACCTGTGGGCCTACCGAGGCGATACCGCGCGCCAGCCGGGCCAGCGGATCGGCCACGAGTTCCTGGGCGTCATCGAGGAGACGGGCCCGGGCGTGACCGGCTTCTCCGTCGGCGACCTGGTCGTCGCCCCCTTCGTCTGGGCCGACGGCAGCTGTGACTACTGCGTCGAGGGCCTCCCCACCTCCTGTCCCCACGGCGGCTTCTGGGGCCAGGCCGGCTTCGACGGCGGCCAGGGCGAGGCCGTCCGCGTCCCGTTCGCCGACGCGACGTTGGTCAGGCTCCCCGCCGACGCCGCCTCCGACGACCGGCTGCTGGCCGCCCTGCTCTCCCTGTCCGACGTCATGGGCACGGGCCACCACGCCGCGGTCGGCGCCGGCGTACGCCCCGGCGTGACCGTCGCGGTCGTCGGCGACGGCGCCGTCGGCCTGTGCGGCGTGCTCGCCGCCAAGCGGCTGGGCGCCGATCGCATCATCGCCCTGGGCCGACACACGGTCCGTACGGACATCGCCCGCACCTTCGGCGCGACGGACGTCGTCGCGGAGCGCGGCGAGGCCGCGGTGGAGGCCGTACGCGAGCTGACCAAGGGTCAGGGCGCCCACGCGGTCATCGAGGCCGTCGGCACCGAGCAGTCCATGCGGACGGCGGTCGAGATCACCCGGGACGGCGGCGCCATCGGCTACGTCGGCGTCCCACACGGCAGCGGGACGGGCCTGGACCTGGGCGTCATGTTCGGCCGAAACATCACCCTCCGCGGCGGCGTCGCCCCCGTCCGCACCTACATCCCCGAGCTCCTCCCGGACATCCTCGACGGCACCATCGACCCGTCCCCGGTCTTCGACATGACCGTCGGCCTGGACGGCGTACCCGAGGGCTACAAGGCGATGGACGAGCGGACGGCGCTGAAGGTGCTCATCACCCCATGACGCCCATCCGGCGGGGCCGGGCGATCCTGTCGGGCGGGAAGAGGTGTTCGTTGCGGACCTGGCCGTCGTTGATCGTGATGACGACGTCGGGCAGGTCCAGCAGCGGTGCGAGGTCGACAGGATCGTCGTTCTGAGTGCAGCGCGAGAGGTCCAGGCCCCTGAGTAGCGGGAGATCGGTGAGCGGGGCAAGCCCGTGTGGGAGTTCGCACTCGAAGAGCGCCAGCCGCTCCAGCCGTCGGTTCGGAAGCAGCGCCTCGGTGTGGAGGTCGGCCTGCTGCGCGAGGTGCAGCCGCTGTAGCCGCGGCAGATCGCCGAGCAGGTGGAGTTGCCCCCCGTGCTGCGACGCCATGAGATCCAGCGCCGCCAGGTGCGGCCACCGACCGATGCCGTCGAGTCCGATGGTCTCCGCGGAGGAGGCGAGACTCAGATGGCTGAGCTCCGGTCCGAGGGGCAGGGACTCCAGGCTGGCGGTCGCGAGATCGAAGCCGAGGGCGAAGCTGGTGAGCGAGAGCTCACGCAGAGGTCCCATGTCCAGCGTCGGCTTGAGCCCGGCGCTCAGATTGAGGGTTCTGAGCGCTGGCAACTGCGCGAGGGGGGCCAGGCTGTCGAGCTCCGGGTTGGCTCTGATCTGGAGGCTCTCGACCTGCGGGCCGAGGTAGTCGAACAGGGGGAGTTCGCCGCTGACGGACACCCATGTGTATTGGGACAGGCGCGGCAGCAGCCGCAGCTGCTCCAGGTTGTTCACGGTGAGGTACACGCCCGCCCCGGCGTCCTTGAGGACCGCGTCGACGTACTCGGCCGCGTCGTACCGGTCCCAGGCCATGGCGACCTGCACCTGCACTTGACTGGCGCCGTGGTGGCGGAAGCGCGCCAGCAGTGACATCGCGGTGGGCCCGCCGACCAGCCGCAGCGTGCTGGTGACGAAGGCGGCCCCCCAGTCGTCCTCGATCTCGTGGGGACCCGGCAGCAGATCCAGCACCAGCTCCCCGGTCATCGCCAGCTCCTGCGCCTCCCAGAAGTCCTTCGGCGGGATGAGCTCGCGCACCCGCCCCTCGACCTCGCCCCGCACCGCCGGGTCGAGCTGCGGCGCCTGCTCCAAACAGGCCGCCGCCAGCAGGTTCAGCCGCTGCCGGTGCCGCTTCACCTTGTCGGCGCGGCGTAGGAGCCCGCGCAGCAGTCGGGCTCGTTCCTCGGGTCGGGCATGGCCGACGGCCATCCGTACGACATCGTCCCAACGGTCGTCGTGGGCCTTGCTGACCAGCAGGCCGAAGTCCCGAGCCTCCACTGCCGCCTTGGCCGCCAGGTAGTCCTGAAACGTACGGTGGACGAAGTTCACGGCGCCCGGGGCGGGCTCGCGCAGCAGTCCGCTGCGGATGAGCAGGTGCCGGAAGACCTGCTGCGCGTCGCCCTGCGCGCGCACCTGGGGCATGGCGGCGAGGGCGGTGTCGATCATGTCCACGGCCTCGTCGCGGGCCGCCTCGACCTGGCCGTTGCGGATCAGCCAGTAGGCCAGCTCCTGCAACAGCAGGGTCTGCTCGTCCCGCGTGAGCTCGACGCCCTCGACCGCGCAGATGTCCCGCTCCGTGTCACGCCGCACGAGCAGCATCTCCAGGGCGGCGTCGTACAGCTCCTTGCGGGCGCGGGGGAGGTGCGTGCGGCGGTCGCGGTTGAGGGCGCAGAGAAGGGCGCACATCAGCGGGTTGGTGGAGAGGTGGGCCAGCTCGCGGCGGGAGGCGACGGCCTGGAGCAGGGACTCCTCGTACGCGTCCAGGTCCGCCGGCGCCGAGGGCTCCCGGCGGGCCGCGTCGTGCCAGTGGGTGATGAAGCTCCGCACGTCCTCGCGGGACATGGGGAGCAGGGAATGAGCGCGGAAGGAGTTCCCGGCGAGCCAGTAGTCCGGGACCGCGGAGGGACGGGTGGTGACGACGTATCGCGCGTCGGGGAAGGCGGCGACCAGACTGCGCAGCCACTCCTCGGTGCGCTTGCGCAGCCTCTGCGGGACCTCGTCGACGCCGTCGACCAGGACCAGCGCACGGCCGGAGGCCAGCAGCCCCTCCACCCAGCCCTGCGGGGCGGCGCCCGCCAGCGGGTTGCCCATGCTGCTCAGGAAGTCCCGGGGGAGGGGCGGCGAGTCCTGCTCGGTGAGGGCGCGCAGACGCAGTACGAATGGCACGCACGTGTTCCAGGTGGCGAGCTCCGGCCCGAAGCTGCGGCGCGCGGCGTTGGTGGCGAGCCACTGCACGAGGGTGCTCTTGCCCGAGCCTGCTGGACCACGCAGGAGGAGGCGGGACCGGTCCGCCAGCGCGTGCTCGATCCGCAGAGTGGTGGGGGCGAGGTCGTGGAGGTCGGCGTGGGCGTCGGGGGGCTCGCCGCTGACACTCAGGCTGATGTACGCGGTGTCGAGGGCCCATTCCTGGCCGGCGGCGCTGAGGGTGACGCCGAAGAGCTGGAGCCTGCTGTGGGTGGTGGCAACGTAGTCCGCGTAGCGGGTCTCGAACTCGGCGGCCGTGCGCTCCGGGCCGGGGCCGAGACGCCGCCGCACGTCCTCCAGGGCCGCCTCGGTGCGTCCCGCGCGGCGTATCAGTTCCGCCTGCGAGCGGGCCGCGAACTCCGGGAGCGTCGTCACGTACTCGATGATGTGGGCGCAACACACGTCCAGAACACGGTCGAAGAGCGCCGCCGCGGCCTCGTCGAGGGCGGCGCGCCGCCGCACGCCGCGCGCCTCTTCCAGCACATGGCGGCGCAGCGCCTCCGGCTCCAAATCCAGGGAGAGCAGCAGCTTCAGGTCAGGCGCACCCGCAGCGGTGAAGCAGTCGGACACCGTGGCCAGGGCGGCGATCCGCTCGTGTTCGGGAGCTGCGGTCCCGCACGCCTCCCGCACCCGCCCCGCCAGCTTGTCGACAAGTCGGCTGGTCTCCTTGGCGGTCAGCTCCCTACGACGCTTCTCCCAGAGCGACTTGGCGACGGTCGTGACGACCGTCCCCGCCAGCTTTAAGACGACGCTCTCGACTCCCTGCACCCGGCAACTCCCCCTCGAAACGATGTCGGGCGGCCCCTCGATCGCAGGGTACCGCCCGGCCCCGTCTCACCGAGGTGGGTAGGCCGCCCTCCGGCACTCCCGGTGTGCCCGCAGCAGCCGCCGGCCGGTCTCGCACCCGCGCTCGGTCGCGTGGCACGCCGCGCAGTCGGTGAGGTGGACGATCGCCTTGCGCCAGCTCCGTTCGACCGCGCCCCGCCGCGCCTCCGCCTCGGGGTCCGCCGCCGCGCGCGGGGCACACCCCTCGTGCGCGTACCGCGCCGACCCCGGGCCCGAGGCGGCGTCCTGGTAGATCAACACGGCCTCGTCCACCGGTCGCGCGCACACGCAGCAGTAGCGTGGCAGGCTCCTCGGCCCCAACTCGGCGTAGCGCGCGGCGCGCAGCGCGACGGTGAGCAGTTCGGCGTCGGTGAGATACCGCGTGGAGGAGAGCGGCACCCGCCAGTACGGTCCGGGCCCCTCCACCCGGTGCTGCGGCGGCACGGCGACGTAGTGGCCGGTGCCGAGCCCCGCGGTCTGCGGGACCGCCCAGCTCCCGGCGGTACCGGGCCGCACGAGCCAGTAGAGGACCGCGCCGCGCCGGTCCTCGATGACCGCCCCGCTCTCCTCCCCGAGCCACGCCAACGCGCGGGCGCCGAGCGCGGCGTCGACCCGCACGGCATCCCACCAGCGGCCCGCCGGGAGGGGCTGGGCAAGCGGGTCGGCCGGCGGCGACCAGGGTTCGGGGTGGTGGATGGGCACGGGCGGTCACGCTCCTCACGGGGAAGCGGCGTCGGCCGGGAGCCCTGGCGGGGGTGCGGCCGACGCCCTTTCGGTGCCCGCACGGTATGGCCGCTCGTGGTCCCACCCCAGGGACCGTGCGCACCACTTCGGCCCGAGGGTGGGACGGGACGTCCGACCTCCGGGCGCGGCTAGGACGCGTCGTCCTACTCGTGGAGACCGAGTCGCCCCGCCAACTCCCCTACCGGCGAGTTCCGTCGGCGCTCGCGGTCGCGGAGTTCGGTGACGATCCGGCGGGCCGTGCCGTGGTAGCGCATCCACTCGGGGGCGGTGGCCTCCGCGGTCAGGAGGGCCCGGGTGGCGTGGTCTTCCTTGCCGAGGTCGGCGTAGGCGAGGGCGCGGTCGACGTGGAAGCGGGCGCGCCAGGTGGGGGGGAGTCGGTGGAGTTCGGGGACGGTCCGGGCGGTGCGCAGGGCCTGGGCGCACTGGCCCAGCTCCACCAGGAAGTTGACCTTGGCGACGCCGGTGTTGGTCGGCCCGAAGGGGGTCGCGTAGTCGAGGCGGTCCCGGCCGATGCGGGCCGCGGCGGCCGACGCCTGGTTCAGCAGGTCCTCGACGGTGTCGGACTTGCCCCGTCGGACCAGGGCGGTCGCCGCGCGGAGGAGCAGGATCCCCCAGAGCGACAGCTCGACGGGCTGGGAGCGGAAGCCCGGTTCGATCCGCTCGGCCGTGGTGAGGGCGACGCGCTCGGCGTCTTCGAGGCGGCCCTGCTTGGTGAAGATCCACGCCAGGGTGGAGACGCCGACGGTCTCCAGGTTCGGGTCGTCCGAGCGGCGTGCGGCCTCCAGCGAGCGTTCCCACGCGGTGAAGCCGGCGTCCTCCCTGCCCAGGGCCGTGAGCGTGGTGGCCGCCACCTGGTACGCCTCGGCGAGGACCGCGTACGCCGCCGCCCTGTCGGCGTCCGTGCAGGCGCGGGTCGCAGCCCGCGCGTCGGCGATGAGCTGGGGCAGCAGGGCGCCGATCTCGCCCATGCGCCCCTCGCGCCGGATGTGCTCGGTGGACCGCAGCGAGGCGCGCAGCGCGCCGATGGTCGGCGCCTCCTCGGGATCGGGTTCCTCGCCCAGCAACTCGGCCACGGGGGACACCGCCTGGCGGAGCGCCAGCACCGACGGCGCGTCGCCGTCCTCCCTCGCCTCGAAGGTGGTCGGCTGGCCCACCAGCACCGAGGTCTCGACGTCCAGCACTCGGGCGAGCGCGTTCAACGTGGACAGCCGCGCCGCGTGGCGCCGGTTCTGCTCCAGCTTCCGGACGACGTCGACGCAGACGTGCGCCCGCTCGGCGAGCTGCTCCTGCGTGAGCCTGCGCCGGAGGCGTAACCGGGCGACGCGGTCGCCGATCGACTCTTCAGGGAACTGCATGGTCACCCCCGCCAGGTAGGTACTCCCACGCTACGCCGCCCGGGGCACGGGCACATCGGGAGCCGGACAGGTGGTTGGACTAGAGTGCCCAGTCCGTCGTCTCGTCAGGGGGATCATTGGACCGTCAGACGCGCTTACGGATCTCGGCGTACGCCATCGCCACCGCCGAGGACCGGCTGTTGCTGACCCGGCTGACGGACGCCTCGCCGGTCTTCGCGCCCGGGGCGTGGCACCTGCCCGGCGGGGGCGTCGACCCCGGGGAGCAGCCGGTGGAGGCGCTGGCGCGGGAGTTGCGGGAGGAGACCGGGCTCTATCTGGTGGAAGCCCGGCTGGTGGACGCGCGGACGTACGTGGCGCGGCGGCTCGGGGTGAGCTGGCATCTGACGGCGCTGTTCTACCTGGTCGACCTGAAGAGCGGCCCACCGGCGGTGGTGGAGCCCGACGAGGCCACGGGTGAGGTGGCGTGGCTGCCGCTGGCCGGGCTGCGGGAGTCCGCGCTGTCGCCGCCGGCCCTCGACGCCCTGCGGATGGTGCAGGGGCCCCGGCCGTGGCCCCCGGCTGTGCCTGCCGTGCCTGCCGTGCCTGCCGTGCCTGGTGTCTCCGCGGCGTCCGCCGTGCCCGGTGCCGCCGCCGTGCCTGGCGCGTGCGCTGCGGTCGGCACGGGCGGCACCCCGGATCGCGTACCGGGGTGCCGCCCGCCCGCCAGTGGCGAAGGCGGGTGCCTGCCGCCGTCAGGCGCTGGAGGTCACTTCGTCACGGCGTCCAGGGCGTCCGTGAGACCCGCCCCGTAGAAGCCGTTGAACTTCGCGTCGCCCTCGCAGACCGCGTCCGGCTTGCCGTCGCCGTTGATGTCGTACGGCTCCGGGCAGGCGAGGTCGTCGGCCTGCTTCGCGAGCAGGCGCTTGACCTGGGCGGCCGTGGCCTGGGGGTGGGTGCTCTTGATGAGCGCCGCGACCCCGGCGACGTGCGGGGAGGCCATGGAGGTGCCGGCCATGTAGCCGTACTTGCCGCCGGGCAGGGTGTTGTAGATCTGGCCGCTGGTGGCCGGGGGCTGAGGCTTCTGGTAGGCGGTGCTGTCGCCGCCGGGAGCCGCGATGTCGATCTCGCCGAGGCCGTAGTTGGAGAAGGACGACTTGAGGGTCTTGGCCCCGGTGGAGGAGACGGTGACGACGCCGGGGAGCTGGGCCGGGATGTCCGGGCAGACGGACGGGTCGACGGTCCGGTCACCGGGGGTGGTGTCGTTGGGGCTGCTCGGGTCGGTGAGCGAGTCCGCCGCCAGGTCGTAGTTCTCGTTGCCGGCCGCGGCGACGTTGACCACGCCGCGTCGCTCCGCGTACTTCGTCGCCCGGGTGAGCGCGTCGACCAGGGCCCGCTGGTCCGGGTCCGTGGTGCAGTTGAACATCCACGGGTCGGTGTAATAGCTGTTGTTGGTGACGTCCACGCCGTGCTCGGCGGCCCAGACGAAGCCGCAGACGACGGCCTCGGTGTAGAAGAAGCCCTGGGTGGTGGACACCTTGATGCCGGAGACCTTGACCCCGGGCGCGACGCCGGTGACGCCGACGCCGTTCTTCGCGGCGGCGATCTCGCCGGCCACGTGGGTGCCGTGCGGGCTCTCGTGCTCACCGGGGCGCCAGGCGCCGTCGGCGGTGTTCGGCGCGCCGGAGACGCAGTTGACGGAGGCCGCGCGGTCGAAGTTGGGGGCCAGGTCCGGGTGGGTGTCGTCCACGCCGGTGTCGATGACCGCGACGGTGACATCGCGGCTGCCCAGCGACTTCTCGTGCGCCTTGTCCGCCTTGATGGCGGGCAGGTCCCACTGCAGGGGCTCCAGCGGGTCCTGGCCCGCCCCGGCCCGGGCCGCGACCGCCCGCTGCTCCTTCTCCGACAGCAGCTTCGGCGTGCCGATGTCGGTGGTGGACTGGGCGGACAGCGGGGCGGTGCGGGTGGCGCCGGCCGACAGGACGCCGCGTACCTCGCGCAGCACCTTGGCGAAGTCGGGGTTGGCGGAGTGGACGACGATCACGCCGATCTTGTCGTACGCGATGACGACCTTGCCCGCCGCGTCGGCTATGGCCTTCTGGACCACCCGTGAATCGGTGCGTCCGGGACGGACGTTGACCACATAGCTGAGCGAGGTGCCGTCGGCGACGGTCGTGGAGCCGGCGGGGGTGCCGGCGTCGGCGGCGGTGGCGCCGGTGGGCAGCACGGCGAGCGTCGCGGTGAGGGCGACGGCCGCGGGTAGGGCCGCGGTGCGCAGGAGTCGTGCGGGGCGCGAAGCCATGGGAACTCCAGTTCGTCGGGTGTGTGGTGCCTTTCCGTGGTGCCTGGTGCCTGGTGCCTGGTGCCTGGTGTCTCGTGTTCTCGTGCCTGGTGCGGCGCCTCGCCTGGCGCTCGCCCGGCGACGCTCCGCGGGCGGTTGTCCGACAGCGCCTGCCGGGCGGTTGTCCGGCACCGTGTCGCGGCGTCCTGTCCGGTGCCGGGGGTGCGACGGAAGACGGCGCGGGGGGCGGGGCGGCCGCGTGGGCGACCGCGTACCCGGGTGGGCGCGGCCACCGACACCACCGTGCGGTGCCGGGCCGGCCGCCCCGCCCCCGAGGGCTCAGCGCGTCACTTGGTGACCGCGTCCAGCGCGTCGACGATGCCGTAGCCGTAGAAGTTGTTCACGTGCTTGGTGCCGGTGCAGGTGCCGTCCAGGTCACCGTCGCCGTCCGGGTCGTACGGCGCGGTCGGGCAGCCCGGGTTGTCCGCGTTGGCCTTCAGCAGCCACTGGATCTCCTGCGGGCTGGACTTGGGGTGCGCGCTCTTGACCAGCGCGGCGACACCGGCGACGTGCGGGCCGGCCATCGAGGTGCCCTGGAGGTAGGCGTAGTCGCCCTCGGGCATGGTGGACAGGATGCGGCCGTCCTTGGCGGGCAGCTCGGGCACCTGGTACTTGTCGCCACCGGGGCCGGCCACGTCGACCTGACCCAGGCCGTAGTTGGAGTAGTACGACTTCAGGTTCTGCACACCGGTCGCGGAGACGGTGACCACGCCGGGCAGCTGGGTCGGCACGTCCAGGCACTTCGACGGGTCGATGGTGCGGTCCGTCGGCTTGGTGTCGTTCGGGCTCGACTTGTCGTCGATCGACTTGGCGGCCAGGTCGAAGTTGGAGTTGCCGGCCGAGGCGACGTTGATCGCGCCCTTGCTCTGGGCGTACTTCGCGGCCCGACCCACGGCGTCAACGATGGCGCCCTGGTCGAGGTCATCCTTGCAGTTGAACATCCACGGGTCTACGTAGTAGCTGTTGTTCGTCACCTCGACGCCGTGGTCGGCGGCGAAGACGAACGCGCAGACGACGGACTCCGCGTAGAAGAGGCTCGTGGTCGGGTCGCTCACCTTGATGGCGGAGATCTTCGCACCCGGGGCGACACCGGTGACGCCGACGCCGTTGCGCGCCGCGGCGATCGAGCCGGCGACGTGCGTGCCGTGGTAGTCCTCGGCCGGGTCGTACGGGCGCCAGGCGCCGGGACGGGTGTCCGGCACGCCGCCCACACAGTTGGCGGACTGCTTGGCGGAGAAGTTCGGGGCCAGATCGGGGTGGGTGTCGTCCACGCCGGTGTCGATGACCGCGACGGTGACGTTCTTGCTGCCCGGGTTGATCTTGGCGGCCTTGTCGGCCTTGATCGCCGGGATGTCCCACTGGAGCGGCTCCAGCGGCTCCTTGCCCGACTTCAGGGCCTTCGCCTTGCCGGCGACGGTGGTGCGCGGCGCCTTCACCTTGTCCGGCTTGCCGACGTCCGTGGTGGCCACGGGGGTGAGCGGCGCGGTGCGGGTGGCGCCCGCGGACTGCACGCCCTTGACGGTGCGGATGGTCTTCGCGAACTCCGGGTTGGCGGAGTGGACGACGATCACGCCTATCTTCTGATGCGCCGTCACCACCTTGCCGCCGGCGGCCTTGACGGCCTTGCTGACCCGCTCCACGGTCGCCTTGTCGGCGGTGGTGTTCACCACGTACGACAGCAGCGGGCCGTCGGTGGCCACCGAGGCGGTGGGCGCGGCCTGCGGGGCGGCCGCGGCGCCGCTCGGCAGGAACCCGAGGGACGCGGTGAGCGCCAGTCCGGCCGGCAGCGCCAACAGCGCGCGCCGACGTCTGGATCGCAGATGAACCATGGGATCTCCACATCATCCATAAGCCGCCCGCACGCGCGACTCGCGTACGGACGGGTACATGACGAGTGAAGCTAGCGCCGATCATGGTCGGCAATCAATGGATTGCGGAAGAAAACCCGCCACAACTCGCGGATAGGGCGACAAAGAGGGTGGCGTTCGGGCGCAGTTCGTCGCGAGAAGGCGCCAATCGGGAGCGCTTTGGGGTAGTGAGGACGGCTGGATGATCACAACGACGGTCGGCTGAAGCGGAGTTGTGATCACTTTTCATCATCAAGCTCTGTTGAAGACCACTGCCCCCGCCCTACGATGCGTGATCCGTATCACTCTCGTCCCCCCGTATGTCACCAGGAGAGACAGTGGACACCGCACCCGTCGATGAGCAGGGGAAACGGCACCATCCACACTATGTCGAAGTGCAGGGGAGCCCGGAGTTCGGCGAACTGCGCCGAGCGCACCGGTCGTTCGCCTTCCCGCTCACCGTCGCCTTCGTCAGCTGGTACCTGCTCTACGTCCTGCTGTCCAACTACGCGGGCGACTTCATGGGCAGCAAGGTCGTCGGCAACATCAACATCGCGCTGGTCTTCGGCCTCGCCCAGTTCGTCACCACGTTCCTCATCGCGTGGTGGTACGCGCGGCACGCCGCCGAGAAGCTCGACCCGCGCGCGCTGGCGATCAAGTCCCGTCTGGAGGAGGGCGAATGAGCGACACCTCCCACTCCCTCCTCGCCGTCGACGGGATCGGCCTCGCCGCCGACAACGCCAGCGAGCACCGGCCGCTGATCATCTCGCTCTTCGCGGTCTTCGTCGTCGCCACCCTCGTCATCACGGTCTGGGCGGGACGGCAGACCAAGGACGCCAACGACTTCTACGCCGGCGGACGCTCGTTCTCCGGATTCCAGAACGGGCTGGCGATCTCCGGTGACTACATGTCGGCCGCGTCCTTCCTCGGCATCGCGGGCGCCATCGCCCTCGCCGGCTACGACGGCTTCCTGTACTCCATCGGCTTCCTCGTCGCCTGGCTGGTGGCGCTGTTGTTGGTGGCCGAACCGCTGCGCAACTCCGGCCGCTACACCATGGGCGACGTGCTCGCCTACCGCATGCGACAGCGGCCGGTCCGCACCGCGGCGGGCGTCTCGACCATCGTCGTGTCGATCTTCTACCTGCTGGCCCAGATGGCGGGCGCCGGCGTGCTGGTCTCGCTGCTGCTCGGCATCACCAGCGAGGCCGGCAAGATCCTGATCGTCGTCCTGGTCGGCGTGGTGATGATCCTCTACGTCTCCATCGGCGGCATGAAGGGCACCACCTGGGTGCAGATGGTCAAGGCGGTGCTGCTCATCGTGGGCACGCTCCTGATCACCTTCCTGGTGCTGCTCAAGTTCGACTTCAACGTCTCCAAGCTGCTCGGCGAGGCCGCCCGGAACAGCGGTGTGGGCGCGTCGTTCCTGGAGCCGGGGCTGAAGTACGGGGCCACCGCCACCACCAAGCTCGACTTCATCTCGCTCGGCATCGCCCTGGTGCTCGGCACCGCCGGCCTGCCGCACATCCTCATCCGCTTCTACACCGTGCCCACCGCCCAGGCCGCCCGTAAGTCGGTGAACTGGGCCATCGGCATCATCGGCGCCTTCTACCTGATGACCATCGCGCTGGGCTTCGGCGCCGCCGCGCTGCTCAAGCGCGAGGACATCATCGCCTCGAACAAGTCGGGCAACACGGCGGCTCCGCTGCTCGCCGAGGAGCTCGGCGGCCCGGTGCTGCTCGCGATCATCTCGGCGGTGGCCTTCGCCACCATCCTCGCGGTGGTCGCCGGGCTCACCCTCGCCTCCTCCTCGTCCTTCGCGCACGACCTGTACGCCAACGTCATCCGCAAGGGGGAGGCGACGCAAGCGGAGGAGGTCGCGGCCGCGCGGTGGGCGACCGTCGGCATCGGCACCGTCGCCGTCGTGCTCGGTGTCTTCGCCCGCGATCTGAACGTCGCCGGCCTGGTGGCGCTGGCCTTCGCGGTGGCGGCCTCCGCCAACCTCCCCACGATCCTCTACAGCCTCTTCTGGAAGCGCTTCACCACCCAGGGGGCGCTGTGGTCCATCTACGGCGGGCTGTTCGCCTCCGTCTTCCTGGTGCTCTTCTCGCCGGTGGTCTCCGGCAAGGAGACCTCGATGTTCCCGGACGTGGACTTCCACTGGTTCCCGCTGGAGAACCCCGGCCTGATCTCCATCCCGCTGGGCTTCCTGCTCGGCTGGCTCGGCTCGCTGCTCTCCAAGGAGGAGCCGGACCAGAAGAAGTACGCGGAGCTGGAGGTCCGCTCCCTCACCGGCTACGGGGCGCACTGAGCACCCGCCCGGCGCGTACGCCGGGCGCGCGGGCCGAGACGGCCGCGCCCGGCCCCAGGGCCCCGCGCGGGAGACCGCGCGGGGCCCTGCCCGTGCCGCCGGGGCCCCTCGCGCCCCCTGCGCCGCCGAGGGCCCGCGCTCGCGACGGCCACCGCGCGGGGCCGAGCGAAGGGGTCGTTCGCTCAACGAACTGTTGAAGATCGCGCCTGTCGCGTACGCTGCGGGACAATTGAGCGAAGCGCATGTATCCGAGTCCGTGGAGGGGTCGCCGCCGTGCTGATCGACACCTATGGCCGCGTCGCCACCGATCTACGGGTGTCGCTGACCGACCGCTGCAACCTGCGCTGCACCTACTGCATGCCGGAAGAGGGCCTCCAGTGGCTGGCCAAGCCCGAGCTGCTCACCGATGACGAGATCGTCCGACTCGTCCGTATCGCGGTCACCGACCTCGGTGTCACCGAGGTCCGCTTCACCGGCGGCGAGCCGCTGCTCCGGCCCGGTCTGGTCTCCATCGTCGAGCGCTGCGCCGCTCTCGCGCCCCGCCCCAAGCTCTCCCTGACCACCAACGGCATCGGCCTGGCGCGCACCGCCGAGGCGCTGCGCGGCGCCGGTCTGGACCGGGTCAACGTCTCGCTCGACACCCTGCGCCCCGAGGTCTTCCAGGCGCTGACCCGGCGCAAGCGCCACCACGACGTGATCGCGGGACTTGCGGCCGCCCGCGCCGCCGGGCTCACCCCGGTCAAGATCAACACCGTGCTGATGTCCGGCCTCAACGACGACGAGGCACCCGATCTCCTCGCCTGGGCCCTGGAACAGGGCTACGAACTGCGCTTCATCGAGCAGATGCCGCTGGACCCGCAGCACGGCTGGCAGCGGGACAACATGATCACCGCGGGTGACATCCTGGCCAGTCTGCGGACCCGCTTCTCGCTCACCCCGGAGGCCGAGGGGGAGCGCGGCTCGGCGCCCGCCGAGCGCTGGCTGGTCGACGGCGGCCCCGCCCGGGTCGGCGTCATCGCCTCGGTCACCCGCCCCTTCTGCCGGGCCTGCGACCGCACCCGGCTCACCGCCGACGGCCAGGTGCGCACCTGCCTGTTCGCCCGCGAGGAGTCCGACCTGCGCGGGGCGCTGCGCTCGGGCGCGCCGGACGAGGAGATCGCCCGGCTGTGGCGGGTGGCGATGTGGGGGAAGAAGGCCGGCTCGGGCCTGGACGACCCCGGCTTCCTCCAGCCGGACCGGCCCATGTCGGCGATCGGCGGCTGAGTCGGAGGCGGGCGGGCGTCACGCGCCCGCCGCGCCACGCCCTGGGCGCCACGCGCCCGCCGCCTGGTGCCCCGGGCCCACGCCCGCCGCGCCATGCTCCAAGCGTCACACGCCCGCCGCCCCCTGCCCCGGGCGTCCGTGCGGGCTCAGCGCTCGGCGTCCGACCACTCTTCCAGTGCCACGACGTCCTTCAGGAACCCGCGCACGCCCAGGAACTTCGACAGGTGCTCGCGGTGCTCCTCGCACGCCAGCCAGGTCTTGCGCCGCTCCGGCGTATGGATCTTCGGGTTGTTCCACGCCAGCACCCAGACGGCGGGCGCCCGGCAGCCCTTGGCAGAGCAGATCACGGAATCCGGGGAGGTGTCGGGGGAGTTCACACCGCCGACCCTAACCCGGACATGGCGACGCCGGGCAGCCACGGGGGGAGCCGCCCGGCGTCGGTCCGTCGCTCCGACGGGGGATGCGGAGCGCGTACGCAGTATGTCATGCGGCATGGGGCGCGGTGCACCGGAACCACATGATTGATCTGAGGTTTTCTTGAGGCTGCGACGGCGCGGCAGGTCAGCCGCGTGCGTCCGATGAGTCCCCGGAAAGGTGAGCGGAGGGTTCCGGGTCGGATTCCGCCCGGGGCTCCTCGGCGCCGGCGGTCAGCATCGGTCGGACGGTCGTCGGAACGAACGTCGAAGGCAGCGACGGCACGTTCTCCCGGCCGGCGTTGGCGATCACGACGGCGATATAGGGGAGGAGCATGCCCGCGACCAGCGCCACGGCGGCCACGTGCCGTTCCACGTTCCACAGCACGGCGGCCAGCACGACCGCCAGGGTGCGGATGCTCATCGAGATGATGTAGCGGCGCTGCCTGCCGCGGACGTCCTCGGCCAGGCTCTGCCTGGCTCCGGTGATCCGGAAGACCTGGGTACCGCTTCGCTTCCGCATCACGTTCCACCGCCTGACGACACACCGGCTCACCCCGGTACCGGACACGCATAACGTTACGCCCCGGCTCGGTCGCGTTCGAGACCGGGGCGGCCCCTGCGGCACTTATCCGGCTACGCCATACGACGTACAGGGCCATCCGGCGTGCGCCGTACGGGTGCCGGTCGGAGACTGGGGAGGAATGCGCACACCGCAGTGCCGGGAGGCGACATGAACTGGTTGTGGGCGATCATCGTCGGCTTGGTGCTGGGTCTGCTGGCCAAGCTCATCCTGCCGGGCAAGCAGGACATCCCCCTGTGGTTGACGGCCCTCTTCGGACTCCTCGGCAGCATTCTGGGCAATGCCCTCGCCGGCTGGCTCGGGGTCCGGGAGACCGCGGGCATCGACTGGTGGCGGCACCTGTTCCAGCTCGGCGGTGCGGTGCTCATCGTGGCGGTCGGCACCCCGCTGTGGGCCTCGATCCGCGGCAGCCGAAGGCGGGCCTGAGCCGGCGGGCCGCGAACCCGGCGGAACGCGGCGGCGGCCGGTGGGCCTCATCGCCCACCGGCCGCCGCCGTGCGTCGTGCTCCGCCCGCGGGGCGGCCGCGCCTACAGCCCGCGCAGCTGCGCGATCTTGCGGCCCGCCTTCAGGTAGACGCTGCCGGAGCCCGGCTCCAGCCCGGCCGCCGCCAGCACCTCGGCCACCACCTCGGCCAGCGGACGGATCGCCTGGGCCTCGGTGAGCACCGCCGACTCCTGGCCGGCCGCGCCCTCGACGACGAGCCGCAGCCCGTTCTGCTTGGCGACCCGGCGCGCCGCGGAGGCGCTCGGCTGGAAGCCCAGCACCTTGCTCAGCACGGTGATGACGGTCTCGGCGCCGTGCTCGGCCGTGTCCACCTCCGGCAGCGACTCCACGTCCGTGAAGCTCTTCTTGGAGAACTGGGCCACGAACCCGGCGCGCGCCGCCATCGCCGCCTCCAGGCCGTAGAGCGCGGCGACGACCTCACCGGCGAGCACCTTCTTGAGGTCCATCGGGTGCAGCGAGCGGTCCGCGACCCGAGCCAGCACGGCCGCGACCTCCGCGTCGGTCCACTCGGTCCACGCCTTCAGGTACGGCTCCATCAGCCGGTCCGGAACCGACATGATCTTGCCGAAGACATCGTCGGCGGGGGCGGTCAGCCCGACGTAGTTGCCCTTGGACTTGGACATCTTGGCGCCGGTGCCGTCGGTGCCCTCGATCAGCGGCATGGTGACGACGAGCTGCGGGCGCTGGCCGCGCAGCTCCATCAGCTTGCGCCCCATCTGGAGGTTGAGCAGCTGGTCCGCGCCGCCCAGCTCGACGTCGCAGTCGAGCGCCACCGAGTCCAGACCCTGCGCGATCGGGTACAGCAGCTCGGACATGGTCAGCCCGGAGCCGGCGGCCAGCCGGTTGCGGAAGTCCTCGCGCTGGAGCAACTGGGAGACCGGCACCTGGGAAAGCAGTCCGAGCAGCTCCGGGAAGGTGTACGGAGACAGCCACTCGCTGTTCTGCCGGAAGTTCACCTTCTCGAAGTCGAAGAAGGGCCGGACCTGCTCGCGGTAGCCGGCGAGGTTGGCGGCGATGTCCTCGTCGGTGAGCGGCGGACGCTCCGCGGTGCGCCCCGACGGGTCGCCGATCTTGGCGGTGAAGTCGCCGATCAGCAGCGTGACGTCGTGGCCCATCCGCTGGAAGCGGCTGAGGATGATCACCGGAACGGCGTGCCCCAGGTGCACATCCGCGGCGGTCGGGTCGATGCCCAGCTTGATGCTCAGCCCGCGGCCCGCCGCGCGGCGCTCGTCGATGCGCTCGGCCAGCTTCTGGACGTCCGGCAACACCTCGACGGTGCGGGACGCGATCAGCTCGGCCTGCTCCTTCGCCGACAGGTCCGTCAGGTCCAGATAGCGCCGCGCCTTGGTCTCCGTGAGCAGCCGCTCGACGGTGGAGTCGGAGGAGAGGTCCTGCGCCAGCAGTGCGCTGACGAGAGCGACGGAGTCGCCGAGGCGTGTCATCGTGGCGTTCCTGTGGAGAGTCGTGATCGGACGAGGGACGGGTCGAGTCTATTTGGTCGCGGTCGTACGCCCCGACCAATTCGGACGCGCGGTGGCTCGGGCCGACCGTCCCGGGCCGCCGATCCCGCCCTCGGCCACCGCGCGTCCCGGCGTTCCCGGGGCGTCAGACGCCCTGGCTCACCGAGCTCATGTTGAAGTCGGGCAGGCGCATCGCCGGCATCGCCGCCCGGGTGAACCAGTCGCTCCACTCGCGCGGCATCGTCCGCTCGGTGCGGCCCACCTCGGTGGCGCGGGAGAGCAGATCCACCGGCGACTCGTTGAAGCGGAAGTTGTTCGCCTCGCCGACGACCTCGCCGCCCTCGACCAGATAGACGCCGTCCCGGGTCAGCCCGGTCAGCAGCAGCGTCGCCGGGTCGACCTCGCGGATGTACCACAGACAGGTCAGCAGCAGCCCGCGGTCGGTCGCCGCGACCAGCTCGTCCAGCGAGCGGGTCCCGCCCCCGTCCAGGATCAGGTTGTCGATCGCGGGGACCACCGGCAGGCCGGTGAGGTCCGCGCTGTGCCGGGTGGTCTGCAACCGGTTGAGCACCCCGTCCCGGATCCAGTCGGTGGGCGCCAGCGGCAGTCCGTTGTCGAAGACCGAGGCGTCGTCGCCGGAGGCGTGCGCCAGCACGAACGGCGCCGCCTCCAGACCCGGCTCGTGCGGGTCGCTGCGCAGCGTCAGCGGCAGCTCGGACAGCTTCTCGCCGAGCCGCGTCCCACCGCCCGCCCGACTGAAGACGGTACGGCCCTCCGCCGCGTCCCGCGCCGACGCCGACCACATCTGGTAGATCAGCAGATCGGCGACCGCGCTCGGCGGCAGCAGCGTCTCGTACCGGCCGGCGGGGAGCTCCACCCGGCGCGCGGCCCACTCCAGGCGGCGCGTCAGCTCGGCGTCCATCGCGGCCAGGTCCACGTCCTTGAAGTCGCGGGTGGCGTGGCCCGCCCAGGCCGAGCGCGGCACCGACCCCGCCCCGCCGCTCTTGGCGTTGAGCTCCAGCGTCCCGGTCGGCTGGTCGTGACGCAGCCGCAGCCCGGTGGAGGTGCCCAGATAGCTGGTGACCATCTCGTGGTTGGCGAACCCGTACAGCTCGCGGCCGCCCGCGCGGGCGCGGGCGAACGCCTCGCCCAGCGTCGGGGCGAAGGAGGCGAACACCTCGGACGAGGTCTCGGCGGGCGGTTCGGCGAAGTCGGCGGACGCCGCCACCCCCTCGACCAGCGGCCGCGCGTCCTCGGCCGGACCGGCGTCCCGCGCGGCGCTCTCGGCCGCCCGCACCAGCGGCTCCAGCTCCGCGGCGGTGACGGCGGACCGGGACACCACCCCGGAGGCCGTGCCCTGGGCGCCGTCCACGGTCGCGATGACGGTGAGCGTGCGGCCGCGGGTGACGCCGTTGGTGGTGAGGGCGTTGCCCGCCCAGCGCAGATTGGCGGTGGAGTGCTCGTCGGCGATGACCACACAGCCGTCCGCGCGGGACAGCTCCAGCGCCCGCTCGACGATCTCGTGCGGCTTGTGCGAACGGCTCATCGGCCCGCCTCCTGGGTGGTGTTGAGACTGTGTCGACCCGGGGGACGACCCCCGGACCCCCGGCCGTGGAGGGGGTGACGGCTCATCGACCCGCCTCCTGGGTGGTGTTCAGGATGTTGACGCCGCGGAACAGGGCCGACGGGCAGCCGTGGGAGACCGCGGCGACCTGACCGGGCTGTGCCTTGCCACAGTTGAAGGCGCCGCCGAGGACGTACGTCCGGGGTCCTCCGACCGCCCCGAGCGAGCCCCAGAACTCGGGGGTCGTTCCCTGATAGGCGACGTCACGCACCTGTCCGCGAAGACGGCCGTTCCGGATCACATAGGCCCGCTGCTGTGTGAACTGGAAGTTGTACCGCTGCATGTCGATCGACCAGGAGCGGTCGCCGACCACGTAGATGCCGCGCTCGACCCCCGAGATCAGCTCCTCGGTGGAGGGGCCGCCGGGCGCGGGCCGCAGCGAGACGTTGGCCATCCGCTGCACCGGCACATGGCTGGGGGAGTCGGCGAAGGCGCAGCCGTTGGAGCGCTCGAAGCCGGTGAGCCGGGCGGTCCGCCGGTCGAGCTGGTAGCCCACCAGCACCCCGTCCTTGACCAGGTCCCAGGACTGGCCGGCGACGCCCTCGTCGTCGTAGCCGACGGTGGCCAGCCCGTGCTCCGCGGTCCGGTCGCCGGTGACGTTCATCAGCTCGGAGCCGTATCTCAGCTTGCCCAACTGGTCGAAGGTGGCGAAGGAGGTGCCCGCGTACGCCGCCTCGTAGCCCAGCGCCCGGTCCAGCTCGGTGGCGTGGCCGATCGACTCGTGGATGGTCAGCCAGAGGTTGGACGGGTCCACCACCAGGTCGTAGACGCCCGGCTCGACCGTCGGCGCGCGCATCTTCTCGGCCAGCAGTTCCGGGATCTCCGCCAGCTCCCGATCCCAGTCCCAGCCGGTCCCGGTGAGGTACTCCCAGCCGCGCCCCGCCGGCGGCGCCAGCGTCCGCATCGAGTCGAACTCGCCGCTGTCCGGGTCCACCGCCACCGCCGTGAGCTGCGGATGCAGCCGCACCCGCTGCTGGGTGGTCGAGGTGCCCGCGGTGTCCGCGTAGAACTTGTTCTCCTGTACGACGAGGAGCGAGGCGTCCACATGGGCCACCCCGTCGGCCCGCAGCAGCCGCTCGCTCCAGTCGGTCAGCAGCGCCACCTTCTCCCCGTCCGGCACCGAGAACGGGTTGACGTCGTACGCGGAGACCCAGGTCCGGTCCGGGTACACCGGCTCGTCCGCCAGCTCCACCCGCTCGTCCGACCCGGCCGCCTGGATCACCTTCGCCGACAGCTTGGCCATCGCCACGGCCTGCGCGGCCACCCGCGCGGCCGCGTCCATCGTCAGGTCCACCCCGGAGGCGAAGCCCCAGGTGCCGCCGTGCACCACGCGCACGGCGTAGCCCAGGTCGGTGGTGTCGGACGAGCTCGCCGGCTTGGCGTCACGCAGCCGCCACGACCCGCTGCGCACCCGCTCGAAGCGGAAGTCCGCGTGGGTGGCCCCGAGCGCCCGCGCGCGGGCCAGCGCGGCGTCGGCCAGCGGGCGCAGCGGCAGCGCCGAGAAGTCCTCGTCGATGGAATGGGGCACGTGATCCTCCCGTGGTAGGTCCCCGATCATGCCGTGTCCGCGGGGCGGTCGCCCAGCGCTTTGCCGATCGCTTTCTGTAGGGACCCCACAGTGACCGGAGGCCGCCCCTGTGTGGCCTCGATTCCCCGTACGGCCCTGTCGCCAGATAGTTTCGGGAGGACACACGCGACAATACGCAGCGACAGCGCAGCGATATCCCACAGAGAGGGTGGTCCCTTGAGCCGCTCGGTTCTCGTCACCGGAGGCAACCGCGGCATCGGCCTCGCCATCGCCCGCGCGTTCGCCGACGCGGGCGACAAGGTCGCCATCACCTACCGGTCGGGCGAGCCGCCCGCGGGCTTCCTCGCCGTGAAGTGCGACATCACGGACCCGGAGCAAGTCGAGCAGGCGTACAAGGAGATCGAGGAGAAGCACGGCGCGGTGGAGGTGCTGGTGGCCAACGCCGGCGTCACCCGCGACCAGCTCCTGATGCGCATGTCCGAGGAGGACTTCACCAGCGTCCTCGACACCAACCTCACGGGCACCTTCCGGGTGGTCAAGCGGGCCAACCGCGGCATGCTGCGGTCCCGCAAGGGGCGCGTCGTCCTCATCTCCTCCGTGGTCGGTCTGCTCGGTTCGGCCGGTCAGGCCAACTACGCGGCCTCCAAGGCCGGCCTGGTGGGCTTCGCCCGCTCCCTCGCCCGCGAGCTCGGTTCGCGCAACATCACGGTCAACGTGGTGGCGCCCGGCTTCGTGGACACCGACATGACCCGCGTGCTCAGCGACGAGCAGCGGGAGGGCATCGTCAAGCAGGTGCCGCTGGGGCGCTACGCGCAGCCCGACGAGATCGCGGCCGCGGTCCGCTTCCTGGCCTCCGAGGAGGCCGCGTACATCACTGGAGCCGTCATCCCCGTCGACGGCGGATTGGGCATGGGTCACTGAACGTCATGAGTGGAATTCTCGCTGGCAAGCGCATCCTGGTCACCGGCGTCATCACGGATGCGTCGATCGGCTTCCATGCCGCCAAGCTCGCCCAGGAAGAGGGCGCCGAGGTCATCCTCACCGGTTTCGGCCGGCTCACCCTCGTCGAGCGGATCGCCAAGCGGCTGCCCAAGCCCGCCCCGGTCATCGAGCTGGACGTCACCAACCAGGAGCACCTGGACACCCTGGCCGAGCGGGTGCGCGAGCACCTCGGCGAGGGCGTCGACCTGGACGGCGTGGTGCACTCCATCGCCTTCGGCCCGCAGGGCGCCTTCCACTTCCTGGACGCCACCTGGGAGGAGGTCGGCACCGCCGTGGAGGTGTCGGCGTACTCCTACAAGTCGCTGGCCACGGCGCTGCTGCCGCTGATGCGGCGCGGCGGCTCCATCGTCGGCCTCACCTTCGACGCCAAGTTCGCCTGGCCGGTCTACGACTGGATGGGTGTGGCCAAGGCGGCGCTGGAGTCGACCAACCGCTACCTCGCCCGCGACCTGGGCAAGGAGAACGTCCGCTGCAACCTGGTCGCGGCCGGCCCGATCAAGTCGATGGCCGCCAAGTCCATCCCGGGCTTCGAGACCCTGGCCAACGAGTGGGGCGACCGCGCGCCGATCGGCTGGGACATCGCCGACCCGGAGCCGGCGGCCCGCGGCGTCGTCGGTCTGCTCTCCGACTGGTTCCCGAAGACCACCGGCGAGATCGTCCACGTCGACGGCGGCGTGCACTCGATGGGCGTCTGAGCCGAACCGCCCACACCTCGATGCCCCGTTCCCCGCATGCGCGGGGAGCGGGGCATCACCCGTTCGGGCCACGGGAGGGGCGTCCGGCCCGCGGCCCCGGCAGGGTGGAGAGCGTCCCCCTTGAGGTGCAGCCGCGGCGCTCGCCGCAGCACGGCCGAGGAGGTACCGCCATGCGTACGCCCCACCGTGCCGCGGCCGCGGCACTGATCGCCGCCTTCGCCGTCGCCGCGTCCGGACCGCCCGCCGCGCCCGCCACACCACCGCCGGCCCCCGTCATCGTGCCGGCCGCCGAGAACCGGCCGAACCACGCCACCTGCGACGCCTGGGTGCACGGCTCGCACGCGACGGCGAGCTGCTTCAACCCGTACCCCAGGACCGACCGCATCCAGCTGCACGTGGAGTGCGAACGCTGGTGGGACCCGGACCTGGCCAGCCGACCGGTGGACATCGCACCCGCCCAGCACATCCGCGTCTCGGAGCGGTGCTGGAAGGAGATGGCGGAGGCGTGGGTGAGCCACCTGCGCTGACGGCCCGGCGACCGGATCGGCCGGCTGTGTGACGGTTCGCCGCGTGGGCCGGCTCGCCCGGTGAGGGTTCTCCGCCGGGGGCGGAGGCCACCTGCGTCGCCCCGCCGTCGCCGCATCCGCCGTCCGGTCGCCGCCGTCGTCGGCGTCGTCGCGCGCCGTCGTCCGCGTGAGGCGGCGGTCCGTTCAGAAACGGCAGACGGACGTGTGGGTGCTGGCCTCGGCGGCGGCGCGGGCGCCGTCGCCGTCGCGGATCGCCGCCACCAGCCGGGCGTGGTCCATATGGGCCTCGGGCCGCAGCTCGGTGCCCACGTCCGCACGGAGGAAGCTGCGCAGCACCCCGGCCAGGTCCGCGTACAGCTCCGCCAGCACCTCGTTGTGCGACGCCGCCACCACCGCCATGTGCAGTCGGGCGTCCGCCTCCACGAACGCCTCCGCGTCGCCGGACTCCCAGGCCCGCTCACGCCGCTCCAGCAGGGCGTCGAGCTGCCGGAGGTCCTGCGCGGTACGGCGCTCCGCGGCCAGCTGGGCCGCCTTGGTCTCCAGCGCGCCGCGCAGCTCGGCGACGTGCCGCGGCTCGGAGTCGGCGAAGCGCCGGTTCATCACCCCGGCCAGCTCGCTGGTGGCCACGACATAGGTGCCCGAGCCCTGCCGGATGTCCAGCAGTCCGTTGTGGGCCAGGGCCCGCACCGCCTCGCGCACGGTGTTACGGGCCACGCCGAGCTGCTCCACCAGCTCCGGCTCGGTGGGGATCCGCGAGCCGACCGGCCACTCGCCGGAGGTGATCTGGGCGCGCAGCTGGGCGATCACCTGGTCGGCGAGCGCGGAGCGCCGGGGCGATGTCAGCGGCATGACTCTCCTGGGCATGGGGGCCGTCGCGGGGATATGGGCTCTCTCATGATGCCGTCTCCCGTGAACGGTCCATGAACCCGTTGGAAGGCATTCATCCCATGATTCTATGATGGTCTGCATGGCTGCACACGAGGAGACCGCGGAGACGGCGGACAGGGACAGGACCGGCACGACGGACACGGCGACCGCGACCGCGGAGCGCACTCCGCCCGCGGCGGGAGCGGGGCGACCGCTGACCGCGCGGGCGGCAGCGGCGGCCGGGCCGGGCACCGGAGTCGGTCCCCGTGTCGCGTCCGCGCCCGACGCCGGCTCGCCCTGGCCGCTGCGGATCGTGGTCATCGGCCTGGTCCTGGCCGCCCTCAACCTGCGGCCCGCCATCACCAGCCTCGGCTCGCTCCTGGAGGAGGTGCGCGACGGCCTGGGCATGAGCGGCACCGTCGCCGGGCTGCTCACCTCGGTGCCCACCCTCTGCTTCGCGCTCTTCGGGCTCGCGGCGCCCCGGCTGGCCCGCCGCTGGGGACCGGCCACCGTCGTCTGCGCCGGGCTCGCCGCCATCACGGCGGGGCTCGCGTTGCGCCCCCTGGTCGGGAACACCGCGGGCTTCCTGGTGATCAGCGCGCTGGCGCTGGCCGGCATCGCCGTCAGCAACATCCTCATGCCGGTGATCGTCAAGCGCTGGTTCCCGGACCGCATCGGCCCGATGACCGGTCTGTACTCCATGGCCATGTCGCTGGGCACCGCCGGCGCCGCGGCCGTCACCGTGCCCATGACCGATGCCCTGGGCGGCAGTTGGCGACTGGGCCTCGGTGTCTGGGCGCTGCTGGCCGCCGTCGCCGTGTCGCCGTGGTTCCTCATCGCCCGAGGCCGCACGAACCGTCAGGTGCGCGCGGAGTCCGCCGCCGCGCCGCAGGACGCCCCCGCGCCCCGCATCACCCGTAGCCCCACCGCCTGGGCGCTCGCCGTCTTCTTCGGCCTCCAGGCCACCGGCGCGTACATCACCATGGGCTGGATGCCGCAGATCTTCCGCGACGCGGGGGTCTCCGCCTCCACCGCCGGTGTGCTGCTGGCGGTCACCATGGTGATGGGCGTGCCGCTCTCCTTCGTGCTGCCGCGGGTCGCGGCCCGGCTGCGCCACCAGGGTGTGCTCGTCCTCACCCTCGGTGCCTTCGGGTTCACCGGCTACGCCGGCCTCTGGCTGGCGCCGGCCGGCGGCGCCTGGGCCTGGGCCCTGCTGCTGGGCGTCTCCAACTGCGCCTTTCCGCTCGCCCTGACCATGATCGGTATGCGGGCGAAGACCAGCGCCGGTGTGGTCGGCCTGTCGGCGTTCGCGCAGAGCACCGGCTATCTGCTGTCGATCCCGGGCCCGCTGCTGGTGGGCGCCCTCTACCAGCACACCGGCGGCTGGGACCTGCCGATCGCCCTGATGGCGGGGCTGATGGTGCCGCAGATGGTGGCGGGCGTGCTCGCCGGCCGTGACCGCACCGTCGAGGACGAAGCAGTGAGGGTGCCCCCTACGGCGTAGTGGGCGTGCCGGTGGAGTGGGCGTGCCGGTGGAGTGACGCGGCTCCGCGCGGGCCCGGGTGCCGGGCGCCCCGGCGTCGGGGCCCGGTGGGTCTGGCGGGTGCCCCGGCGTTGGGCCCGGTGGGTCTGGCGGGTGCCCCGGCGTTGGGCCCGGTGGTCTGGCGGGTGCCCCGGCGTCGGGCCCGGTGGGTCTGGCGGGTGCCCCGGCGTTGGGCCCGGTGGTCTGGCGGGTGCCCCGGCGTCGGGCCCGGTGGGTCTGGCGGGTGCCCCGGCGTCGGGCCCGATGGGTCTGGCGGGTGCCCCGGTCGAAGTCGGTGCGCGGCGTTTGGGACACTTGAGCCATGTCGTCTCCTGTGCTCGACCCGAATCCGCAGAACGGTCACAAGAAGCTGCTCACCATTCTCGGTGTGATGCTGCTGGTCACCGTCGTCATCGGGGTCATCGCGACCATCGCCTCGCCCTGACCGGTTCCCCCCCGGAGGGGCGCGCCCGCGGGTGCCGCCCCGGGGTGGTGGTGGGGTTAACCCCACCACCCTTAGGGGGGTTGAGTCAGGGGTCAGTAGGTGGCTCACCGGATGGGATCGGCGGGTCGGGCTCCTTAGGCTCGAAGAGCCACAGCGTCCAGCCCGCACCCGGAGGCGATCCGATGTCCGCACCGACCGCTCGCCCGTACCCCCGGTCCATACCCCCGGTCCGTTCGGCGTCCGGTGGTGTGTCGACCCGGCTGCCGTGGTGGGCCGTGGCGCTGCCCGCCGTCGCCTTCGTCGCGCTGCTGCTGCTCATCGCGGGCCCAGCGGACGCACAGGCCGCGAGCGAGTCCGGTGTCCTCTCGCACGTCGTCGGGATGGTGCGGGACGTCGTGCCGCACCAGTAGCCGCACCGTTCCCGGCGGTGCGGAGCGTCCTCAACACCCCGCGCCACGCAGCGCTTTTCGTGCGAAGCTGGGACCCATGAGCGTCGATGTACCCCGCAGGATCGTCCTACTCCGACACGCCAAGGCCGACTGGGCCGAGGAATCCGATCATGAGCGCCCGCTCGCCGAGCGCGGCCGCAAAGACGCCCCGGTGGCCGGGCGCTGGCTCGCCGGGGCCGGCATCATTCCCGATCTCACCCTGTGCTCCACCGCCCTCCGCACCCGCGAGACCTGGAAGCTGGTGGTGTCCGAGCTGCCCCAGCGCCCCAAGACGGTCTACGAGGAGCGGCTGTACGAGGCATCGCTGGGGGAGCTGATCGCGCTGCTGAACGAGACCTCTGACGAGGTCAAGGACCTGATGGTGGTCGGCCACAACCCCGGTGTGCACGCGCTGGCCGACGCCTTGGCGGGTGAGGCGGAGGGGGATCTGCTGGCCCGGATGAACCGGAGCGGCTTCCCCACCTCCGCCATCGCGGTGCTCACCTTCGACGGCTCGTGGAAGTCGGTGGAGCACGGCGTCGGCCGCCTGGTCGCCTTCTGGTCCCCGCACGCCTGAGCCACGCGCCGCGGCTCCCCGCGTGCACGAACGGCCGGGCCATGGACGAGCGGCCCGGGGCCCTGATGACGTGGGCCGCTTCGCGAAGGAGCGGCCGGGGCCGTGACGAGACGGGCGGCTCCGTGCCTGAGCGGCCGGACCCGAACGTGACGTGGGCCGGCCTCCACCCCGGTGGAGGCCGGCCCACATACGTCTCCTACGACCACTCGACCGGCGCCACCCCGACCGGCCGTCCGTCGACCGAGGGACCCCCGGATCAGTCGGCGTGGGTCTCCGCCGCCTCGACCTCGTCGCGGGTGATGCCCAGCAGATAGAGCACCGTGTCCAGGAACGGCACGTTCACCGCGGTGTGCGCGGCCTCCCGCACCACCGGCTTGGCGTTGAAGGCCACCCCGAGCCCGGCGGCGTTCAGCATGTCCAGGTCGTTGGCGCCGTCGCCGATCGCCACCGTCTGGGACAGCGGCACCCCGGCCTCCGCCGCGAACCGCCGCAGCAGCCGGGCCTTGCCCTCCCGGTCCACCACCTCCCCGACCACGCGGCCGGTCAGCTTGCCGTCCACCACCTCCAGGGTGTTGGCGGAGGCGAAGTCCAGCCCCAGCCGCTCCTTCAGGTCGTCGGTCACCTGGGTGAAACCACCGGAGACCACGCCCACCTGGAAGCCGAGCCGCTTGAGGGTGCGGATGAGGGTCCGCGCGCCGGGGGTGAGACGCACCTCGGCGCGTACCTTGTCCACCACCGACTCGTCGATGCCCTTCAGCAGCGCGACCCGCGCGTGCAGCGACTGCTCGAAGTCCAGCTCGCCGCGCATCGCCTGCGCGGTGACCTTCGCGACCTCGGCCTCGCAGCCCGCGTGCGCCGCGAAGAGCTCGATCACCTCGTCCTGGATCAGCGTGGAGTCCACGTCCATGACCACCAGGCGCTGCGCCCGGCGCTGGAGGCCGGAGGCGACGACGGCGACATCGACGCCCAGGGCCGCGGCCTCGGTCGCCAGCGCGGTGCGCAGCGGCTCGGTCCCGGCGCCGGAGACCTCGAACTCCACCGCGGTCACGGGGTACTTCGCGAGTCGGAAGATGCGGTCGATATTGCCGCCCGTGCCGGTGATACGGGCCGCGATGGCGGCCGTCGACTCGGCGGTCAAGGGATGTCCGAGCACGGTGACGTGCGAGCGTCCGACACCGCGCGGCCGGTTGTCGCCGCGGCCGGAGATGATCTCCGCCTGGAGCCGCAGCGACTCGGCCCAGCTGTGCACGGTCGCCCGCAGATCGCCCTCGGCCGCGCCGCTGCCGCGGCCCGGTGGGGCGGTCACCAGCACGCACAGCACTATGCGGCCTCGGGTGACGACTTGTTCGATGTCCACGACGTCCACGTCGAAGGCGGCGAGGGTGTCGAAGAGCCCGGCGGTGATGCCTGGACGGTCCTTGCCGAAGATCTTGACAAGGAGGGTCGGTACATCGTCGCCCGGAACGGCGGTGGCAGGTGGGATCTGCGATGCGCTCATGGTCATTCCACCGTATAGGGCCGCCCGAGTGGCTCGTCCGGCTGTCCGCCCAACGGACATGCGTGCGGGGGCGACTGTTCCACGGACGGTCACCATACGGCTACGTAGACGTGTGAAAGCGGAGGGGTGCCCCGGTTCGGCGGTACGGGCCTTTCTCCGGGAAGCGCGCCGGACGCCGGGCATCACGGAGACGGCCTGTCGACCCGCCCGGGCCGCCCGGCCCGCCCGGAGCGGCTCGCGCGCCCCGCTCCCGCGGTCGCCGATGCCAGGCGCCCCACACGCTCGGCCCTGCCCTGCTCGGGGTCGAGCCGAGGCCGCGGGCGGGGGTGTGGCGGCGGCATCGGGGCGCGCGGGCTGCGTCCCGGGGTCGGGTGCCCCCCTCGGGGGCGGCTTGGGACGCTCAGCCCCGGCTTCTTGGGCGGCCCGGGGGCGGGTCTTCCTCCGGGGGGGTGCTCGGGGTCGAGCCGCGGCCGCGGGCGGGGGTGCGGTGGCGGGAGCGGGGCGCGCGGGCCTGCGTCCCGGGGTCGGGTGCCCCCCTCGGGGGCGGCTTGGGACGCTCAGCCCCGGCTTCTGGGGCGGCCCGGGGGCGGGTCTTCCTCCGGGGGGTGCTCGGGGTCGAGCCGCGGCCGCGGGCGGGGGTGCGGCGGCGGCATCGGGGCGCCCGCCTGCGTCGGCGCGCTGTGCGGGAAGCCGTGGGCCGCCGGCGCACCGTGACCCCCGTACGCGGCGTCCCCGCCGGGCCGACCGGGGCCGCGCGGCGGCGGCTGCTGTCCGCCCGGGGCTGCCGGTGCCGGCCCTGGGCCGGCCGGGTGCGGCCCCGGGCCCCCCGGTGCCGTCCCCCAGCTCCCCGGTCCTGCCCCTGGGCCCGCCGGTCGTCCGCCTGGGCCCGCCGGTCGTCCGCCCGGGCCCGCCGGTCGTGCCCCCGGTCCCGCCGGTGCCGGCCCCGGGCCCGCCGGCCACCCGTCCGGGTTCGCCGGCCAGACTCCTTGCCCCGGCGGGCGAGCGCTCGCCTCCGACGCCGGCGAGACCGCGCCCCGTGGCCGGGCTTCCGGGCCCGACGCCCACGCCTGCTGGTCCCGGGTCCACGCTTCCGGATCCGGCGTCCACGGTTCGGGGGACGGCGTCCACGGTTCGGGGATGGGCGCCCACGCGCCCGGGGACGGGGACCAGCCGCACTGCTGTGGCGGCGGCGGGGCCGGGTCCACCGGTCGCAGATAGGGGTTGGTCTCGTCGTGGGACGGGCGGTAGACGGGGGAGGGGCGGTAGGGGCCCGGCCCGTACGCGAGGTCGGGGTAGGTGCGCGCGCCACTTCCACCGCCGGCGCCCATCGGGCCGTAACCACCAGGTCCACCGGTCGCGCCGAGCGCGCCCAACGCACCGGCCGCCCCGGCCCCGCCGCCCGCCGTGCTGCCCGCCCCCGCCCCGGCGGCCTCGGCGGGCCGGGCCGCGATCCCGCGGGCGAAGGCCGAGGCGCGCCCACCGGCGGCGCCGGTGGCGCGGGCCAGGAGGGCCCCGACGGCTCCCGCCGCGACCCCCCAGGCCGCCCCGATGGGCAGCGCGTGCGCCACCTTGCCGTGCAGGTCGAGCCCGGCGCCGAAGGCGTCGAAGCCCAGCACCGACAGCTCCGCGCCCGCCGACACCTCCGTGAGCCACACCAGCAGCGGGAGCGCGAGCGCGGTGCCGAGGCCCAACCGCAGCGCGCACCGGCCCGCGAACCCGAGAACCCCCGCGTCTCGCTGCGCGCCGGGGACGCGCAGCGGGGTCCGGGCCGCGGTGAGCACCCCGGCGGTGAGCATCAGCAGCGCGCAGCCGACGGCCAGCAGCCACACCCGGTCGTCCAGGTCGGCCAGCCGTCGCACCGTGATGGCCGATTCGCCGTCCGCGCCGAGCAGCTCGTCGATCGGGTCGGGCAGCACCCGGACAAGCGCTCCGGTGGCCGTGCCCTGCCACGGCACGAACAGCCCCAGCGGCACCCCGAGCCAGACCCCGTTCGGGGCGCCGAGCAGCGTCGCCCCGAGCACCAGTCGGGGATGGTCGTCGTCGACGGCGGCGAAGACCCCGGCGGCCGCGCCGGCCAGGACGGCGAGCGCGAGCACCGCGCACAGCGCGGAGACGGCCGGCCGCACGGTGCGGTGCAGCCCCTCCCAGCCGCGCGGCAGCGGGGTGTGGCGGGCCGCGAGCACCGTGAGGAGCAGCACCGCGAGGACCCAGCCGGTGCCGCGGAGCAGCGATGCGCCGGCGTCGACCGTGAAGCCCACCTTGGCCTGCGCGTCGGCGAGGTCGACCAGCCTCTCCGGCAGCAGCCCGCCACCGATGCCCGCGATGTCGCCGAGCTCGTCCGGCAGTCGGTCCAGCAGCCCGCCGGCCCCGCCGTCCGTGCCGCTCCCGCCTCCGCTACCGCCGTCACCGCCTCCGATGCCCAGCCCTTCGAGGTCGAGGGTGGAGCCGTCGATGGTGACCGTGTCGTCGCCCGCCCAGACGAGCCCGGCGAGCAACAGCACGAACAGCGTCGTCACCGCGCCCGCCCGCGCCGCCAGTTCGCGCCCGCCGAGCACCGGCCCCGCGCCGCGCAGCGACCGCGCGAAGAGCCACCCGAGGAGGAGCGCGCCGAGCAGGCTCACGCCCAGCGGCGCGAGGTCGATGGCGGTGTGCGCCTGCGCGCCCTCCAGCCCGAAGACCCGCACATCGCCTGACGGAGTGACGGAACCGCCCACCGCGAGCACCACCGCGGCGGCGGTCATCGGCCCCAGCGAGCCCGCGCCATCGGCGCCGATCAAATGCAGACCGAGCGCGGCGACGCCCGCCATGGCGAGGAAGGCCCAGCTCACGGCAGCGACCGCGGCGAGCAGCAACTCGCCCCAGGGCAACCTTCCGCCGCTCCTCGCCGCCATCCCGATCCCCCCGATCGATGCGAGATGCCCGGATGATCATGATCCGTACCATCCGTGCCCGCTTCTACTTTCCGGGGGTCTTTCGGATGCGTCAACGCCGCCTGATGCGTGTCTGCTACATGCCTGATACCGACCCTTGCCAATGCCCGACTTCCGGTTCATGGACTGAGCCTGAAATAGTTCCTCACGATGTTCGCCATCCCTAGACTCCCTGTACGGGGGTTGCTCGGGGGACAATTAGTGGGGCATGGAGTGCCGGAACTCGTACTGGAATTGAACGGACAGACCTGGACACTTGATCCATCCAGGTCATACAGCCTTGGGCGGGATCCGCAGGGCGACATGGTGCTCGACGACGCCAGAGTCTCCTGGCGGCACGCCACCGTGCGCTGGGGCGGACGCAGTTGGGTCATCGAGGATCACGGCAGCACCAACGGCACCTACATGCAGGGCCAGCGGATCCACCAGATGGAAATCGGCCCCGGTTCGGCGGTGCATCTCGGCAACGCCACCGACGGCCCGCGGCTGAACTTCTCCGGCGGCGCCGGTGCCAACGCCGGATCCGGCGGCTACGCCATGCCGAACGCGATGGCCGCGCAGCAGCACGCCCAGCCGCAGCCGCACCCGCAGGCCCAGCCGCAGCCGCACCCGCACGCTCAGGGCCACGCCCAGCCGCACGCTCAGGGCCACGCCCAGCCGCACGCTCAGGGTCAGCCCCACGCCCAGTACGCCCAGCAGGCGCCGGTCCATCCGCAGCAGCCGCAGCCCGGCCCGGCCGGCTGGGGCCAGCAGCAGCCACAGCAGCAGCAGGCTCCGCAGGGCTGGCAGCAGCCCCAGCCGTCCCAGCCCCACCCGGGCCAGGGCCAGGGTCAGCAGCCGTACGTGCCGCCGCAGCAGCAGCAACCGCAGGCCGCGCCGCAGCAGAGCGTGGACCCGGCGCGGCACGGGGGCGCCGCCGGTGTCGCGCCGGTCTACGGCGACCGCAGCCCGACCACCTTCCATCAGCTGGCCGTCGGCCGGGTGATGCGCATCGGTCGTGCGCTGGAGAACGAGCTGGTCGTCTCCGACCTCCAGGTCTCCCGCCACCACGCCGAGTTCCGCGCGCTGCCCGACGGCCGGTTCGAGATCGTCGACCTCGGCAGCCACAACGGCACGTATGTCAACGGTCAGCCGGTCCGGCAGCAGGTCATCGGCCCCAGCGACATCGTCGGCGTCGGTCACTCCACCTTCCGGCTGGTCGGCGACCGCCTTGAGGAGTTCGTCGACACCGGTGAGGTCTCCTTCTCGGCCCGCCATCTGACGGTGACCGTCGACGGCGGCAAGCAGATCCTCAAGGACGTCTCCTTCGGCGTCCCCGAGAAGTCGCTGGTCGCGGTCATCGGCCCGTCCGGTTCCGGCAAGTCCACGCTACTGCGCGCGCTCACCGGCTACCGCCCCGCCAACCAGGGCGAGGTCCTCTACGACAACCGGAACCTGTACCGGCAGTTCGCCGAGCTGCGGCAGCGCATCGGTCTGGTCCCGCAGGACGACATCCTGCACAAGGAGCTGACGGTCCGCACCGCGCTCAAGTACGCGGCCAAGCTCCGCTTCCCCGGCGACACCGCCGGGGCTGAGCGCGAGGCCCGTATCGACGAGGTGCTGCGCGAGCTCAAGCTCGACATCCACAAGGACAAAAGGGTCACCTCGCTCTCCGGCGGTCAGCGCAAGCGCGTCTCGGTCGCCCTGGAGCTGCTCACCAAGCCCTCGCTGATCTTCCTGGACGAGCCCACCTCCGGCCTCGACCCGGGCATGGACCGCGATGTGATGCAGCTGCTGCGCGGTCTGGCCGACGACGGCCGCACGGTGCTGGTGGTCACCCACTCCGTGGCCGAGCTGGCGCTGTGCGACAAGCTCCTGGTGATGGCGCCGGGCGGCTCGGTGGCGTACTTCGGCCCGCCGGACGAGGCGCTGAACTTCTTCGGCTACGAGACCTGGGCCGACGTTTTCTCCAACTTCGAGAACTACCGCGACTACGACTGGGCCGGCCGCTGGCGCGGCTCTCGGCACTACCAGATGTACGCGGCCGACCTCGACGCGGTCGCCCCGCAGTCCGTGCACGTCCAGCCGCCGCCGGCCCGGATGCAGAAGCCGCAGAGCTGGGCCTCCCAGCTGTGGACCCTGATCCGCCGCTACTCCTCGGTGATCGCCTCCGACCGCGGCTTCTTGGCGCTGATGCTGATCCTGCCCGCCGTCCTCGGCGGGGTCTCGGTGGTCATCCCGTCCGAGTTCGGGCTGACCAAGGCGCCGAAGGGCCGGTTCAACCAGGACGCGGGCACGATCATCCTGATCCTCGTGGTCGGCATGTGCTTCTCCGGCGCCGCCAACTCCGTACGAGAACTGATCAAGGAACGGGTCATCTACGAACGGGAACGGGCCGTCGGCCTGTCCCGGTCGGCGTACCTGATGTCCAAGGTGATCGTCCTCGGCGTGATCACCGCCTTCCAGGGTGTGATCATCTGCGCCATCGGGTTCTCCACCCGGAAGCTGCCCGAGGAGGGGCTGGTGCTGCCCGCGGCCGCCGAGCTGTGCCTGGCGATCATCGCGATCGGCTTCACCTCGATGATGTTCGGCCTGGTGATCTCCTCGCTGGTGAAGACCGCCGAGAAGACCATGCCGCTGCTGGTGATGTTCGCGATCGTCCAGGTCGTCTTCACCGGCATTCTGTTCAAGATCTTCAGCTCGCCGGGCATCGAGCAGTTCGCCTGGCTGATGCCGTCCCGCTGGGCGGTCGGCGCGGCCGGCGCCACGCTGGACCTCTCGCACATGATGGCCCCGTGGGACCGCAAGAAGCCCGGTGAGCTCGACCCGCTGTGGGAGGCCACCGCCACCCAGTGGGCCGTCGACATGATGGTGCTCATCGCGATCGGCGTCGTCTGCGGCTTCGTCGTGGCACGACTGCTGCGTCGCCATGAGCCGGAGGTCATGCGCAAGTAGGCGGAGCGGTCGCGGCTCGCGCACGCACGACGAAGGGCGGCACCCCACAGGGGGTGCCGCCCTTCCGCGTCATGGCGCGGGCCCGGAGGAGGCGTGGGCCCGAGGGGCCGGACGGATCAGTACGCCGAGTTGACGTTGTCCATCGAGCCGTAGCGGTCGGCCGCGTAGTTGCAGGCCGCGGTGATGTTGGCGACCGGGTCGTAGATGTCCCAGGAGGTGCCCTCGACGTGGTACGCCTTGAAGGTCGGGTCGATCACCTGGAGCAGGCCCTTGGACGGGATGC
The DNA here is from genome assembly GCF_029541745.1 of Streptomyces sp. LX-29. Classification (NCBI taxonomy): domain Bacteria; kingdom Bacillati; phylum Actinomycetota; class Actinomycetes; order Kitasatosporales; family Streptomycetaceae; genus Streptomyces; species Streptomyces sp. LX-29. The sequence continues at coordinate 6,326,149 of NZ_CP089746.1, forward strand.
CGTTGATCGCGTTGATGTCCCAGTTGTTGATCGCGCGCGGGTTGCCGGACGACTCACGCATGATGTTGCGGTAGATGCCGTCGTAGCTACCCGGGATGCCCTTGTCCTTCATGATGTCGAGGGACTGTCGGATCCAGCCGTCCAGGTTGTTGGCGTAGGTCGGCTTGGGGGCCGGAGCCGGGGCGACGGGAGCCGGAGCCGGGGCCGGAGCGGCGACCGGGGCCTCGGCGGGCTTCGGCGCGGCGACCGGCGCACGCTCGGCGGAGCGGCTCGCGGCCTCGCGCTCGCGGTCGGCCTTGGCCTTGGCCTCGGCGGCCTTCCTGGCCTCCTCGGCCTTCTTCGCCGCGGCCTCTTCCTCGGCCTGCTTGGCGTGCAGCGCGGTCTGCTGGGTCAGGCTGCCCTGCTGGATCTTGCCGTAGGTCGACGAGGTCAGCGCGACCGGCTCGGCGGAGAGCGCCTGAGTGTTCGGCTGGGCGTCGGCGGTGCCGCCGGGGACGACGGCGAAGGCGAGGGCGGCGGCGCCGGCCGTGGCGATGCCCGCGGCGGAGAACTTGTGGGTCTTGGTCAGACGGCTAAAACCGGGGATGCTCGGAATGCTGGGGACGGGCATGAGCGGAGTAGTCCTCTTTCCAATCGCTTGAGTCACCTGCCGGAGCGGATCGGCGCGAAAAAAGCGCCGCGTCTCGATCGACGGCGCCGTGGCGACTTCGGCAATTGTTAGCGGCCGCAAAATCCCGTGGCAATCATGTGACCTACGAAGCGGCTTAGTGGGACCGGGGCCCGCCGGAGGCCCTCCAGAGGGCCCCAATCTCCCCTTACGGGGACTTTAGACCTCTCCTAAGCTCCTTCGTACGTGATCTGGGTCCTATGCGCGGGCTCACACGGGGCGGCCCCGGATCTCGCTCAATGTGCTCGTGCGAACACGCAACGACGGACACTTGGGGCCGCTTCCCGCCATGCCGGATGGAGCGGGCGGATGCGGGACTCATCCCGACATGACGGGCGCCCGGTGTCGGAGGGCACGGGCGGGCGGCCCGTGGGGCTGGGCGCGGTGGGCGGGGCGTGGTGGCCGGCGGTGGTGTCGGCGCTGGTGTTGGTGGTGGTGTGTCGGCGGGCTCGGCGGTGTCCCGCGGTCTCAGACCTCGACGATCACCTGGTCCAGGGACTTGCGCACCAGGTCCGGAACCACGCAGTCGGCCGCCGGGTAGCCCACCGGGATCACCGCGAAGGCCTTCTCGTTCCGCGGACGCCCCAGCACCTCGGACAGGAAGCGCATCGGGCTCGGCGTGTGCACCAGCGCCGCCAGCCCCGCCAGGTGCAGCGCGGAGAGCAGCATCCCGACCGCGATCCCCACCGACTCGTCCACGTAGTAGTGCTTGCGCCGCTCCCCGTCCGGCCCCAGCCAGTAGCGCTGCTGGAAGACCACGATCAGCTGCGGGGCGTCGGTCAGATGCGGCTTGACCTCGTCCGTCCCGAGCGGCCGCAGGGCCGCCAGCCACTCCTCGCCGAGCCGCCCCGCGTAGGAGACCTGCTCCTCGGCCTCGGCGGCCTCCCGGATCCGTCGCCGCACCTCCGCGTCCTTCACCAGGACGAACGTCCACGGCTGCTGATGCGCTCCGGACGGCGCGGTGGCGGCGCAGGCGATGGCGTCCCGCACCACCTGCTCCGGCACCGGGTCGGGCGAGAACTGCCGTACGGTCCTGCGCCGCTCCATCCGTTCCCGCAGCTCGGCCGCGCGGGCCAGCGACTCGGCGGCGGGCATCCGCTCCGGACGGTAGGGGATCGGGCGATAGGGCTCGCCGTGCGTCGGCGTCCAGCTCCTCATTGGTATGGACATGTAAAGGATTGTGGACCCGGGAGCGTCCCCGTGGGCCGGAATCGCCGAATCGGCCGGCGCTTCGGTCCTAGGTCGCAGGACCCGGTCGGGCGCGGCCGCGGGCTGATACACCGTCCTGAACCCGCCGGTACGGTGATCTCATGAACACAGGACCGGGCAGTGATCCCGGGGCCGTCCTGGCGAGCGTGAGCAGCGCACTCCTCGACATGAACCGGCAGCTCGAAGTGCGGGACGTCCTGCAGACCATCGTCCGCTCGGCGCGCGAGGTCCTCGACGCCGAGTACGCGGCACTCGGCGTCCCCGACGACCACGGCGGCTTCGCGCAGTTCGTCGTCGACGGCGTCAGCGAGGAGCAGTGGAAGGCCATCGGCCCGCTGCCCCGCCAGCACGGCATCCTCGCCGCGATGCTCCAGGACGCCACCCCGCAGCGGCTCGCCGACGTCCGCGAGGACCCCCGGTTCGAGGGCTGGCCCGCCGCCCACCCCGACATGTCCGACTTCCTCGGACTGCCGGTCGCCGACGGCGACGAGGTGATCGCCGCGCTCTTCCTCGCCAACAAGAGGTGCCCCAAGCCCGACGGCGGCTGCGGCTTCACCGAGCGGGACGAGGAACTGCTGCGCATCCTCGCCCAGCACGCGGCCATCGCCCTCACCAACGCCCGGCTGTACGAGCGCAGCCGCGAGCTGACCATCGCCGGCGAGCGGGCCCGGCTCGCCCACGAGCTGCACGACGCCGTCGCACAGAAGCTCTTCTCGCTGCGGCTGACGGCCCAGGCCGCCACCGCCCTGGTGGACCGCGACCCCGCCCGTGCCAAAGAGGAGCTGCACCAGGTGGCCGCGCTCGCCGCGGAGGCCGCCGACGAGCTGCGCGCCGCCGTCGTCGAGCTGCGCCCCGCCGCCCTCGACGAGGACGGCCTGGTCGCCACGCTGCGCACCCAGATCCAGGTGCTCGACCGCGCCCACACCGCCCGGGTCGGCTTCACCTCCCACGGCGTGCGGGCGCTGCCCGCCGCCCAGGAGGAGGCACTGCTGCGCGTGGCCCAGGAGGCGCTACACAACGCGCTGCGCCACTCCGGCGCCGCCCATGTCGACGTGTCCCTCGTGCGCCGGGGCCCCAGCGGCGCCCTGCTGCGGGTGGCCGACGACGGCGGCGGATTCGAACCGGCCACCATCCGCCGCGCCGGACGCCACCTGGGACTGGTCTCGATGCGCGACCGCGCCAGCGGGGTCGGCGGCAAGCTCACCGTGGAATCGGCGCCCGGCAAGGGCACCGTGATCGAGATGGAGGTGCCCGGTGGCTGAGCCGGACACGATTCGGGTACTGCTGGTCGACGACCACCAGGTCGTGCGGCGCGGGCTGCGCACGTTCCTTGAGGTCCAGGACGACATCGAGGTCGTCGGGGAGGCGTCGGACGGCGACGAGGGCGTCGCCGCCGCCGAGGAGCTGCGGCCCGACGTCATCCTCATGGATGTGAAGATGCCGGGCACCGACGGCATCGAGGCGCTGCGCCGGCTCCGAGAGGCCGGAAGCCGGGCGCGGGTCCTGATCGTCACCAGCTTCACCGAGCAGCGCACCGTGGTCCCCGCCCTTCGCGCGGGCGCCGCCGGATACGTCTACAAGGACGTGGACCCCGAGGCGCTCGCCGGCGCCATCCGCTCCGTCCACGCCGGACATGTGCTGCTCCAGCCCGAGGTGGCCGGCGCGCTGCTCTCCCAGGAGGAGGCCAACGGCGGCCAGGGCCGCGGCAACACCCTCACCGAGCGGGAGCGCGAGGTGCTCGCGCTGATCGCGGACGGCCGCTCCAACCGGGAGATCGCCCGCGCGCTGGTGCTGTCCGAGAAGACCGTCAAGACGCATGTCTCGAACATCCTGATGAAGCTGGACCTCGCGGACCGGACCCAGGCGGCCCTGTGGGCGGTCCGACACGGGATCGGGGACTGACCCGGCGCCCCATCCGCCCGCGCGACGCCCTGCCACGGACCTGATACGGAATGTCGTCAGCTCAGCGGAGATTCATACCGTCGGGTGTATGTCACCCACACAGCGCATCCAGGTCGGCCGTGGGCCGTTCTTCATGGCGTGCCGCGGTGATCGGCCGCGGCAACGCGTTTCAGGAGGGTTTGAAGAAAGTGAAGAACATCAAGAAGTTCGCGGCCGTCGCGATCGCGGCGAGCGGTCTGGCCGTCGCCGGTGCCGGTGTGGCCTCCGCCTCGGACCACGGCCCGCAGGCCCAGGGTCAGGCCGTGAACTCCCCGGGTGTCGCTTCCGGCAACCTTGTTCAGCAGCCGGTCGACGCTCCGGTCAACGTGGGGGGCAACACCGTCACCGTGTTCGGTGTCGGCAACAGCGCCTTCGACAACCTGAACGTCAACCACTGACGTTTCGGCGACACGCCGACCAGTCGCACCGAAGGCCCCGCGGGCGCAGCTCCCGCGGGGCCTTCCGCCGTGCGACGCTCCCCGGCGCGGCTCCCCTGGCCGGGCGCGGCGCCCGGCGCTCCGCGCCAGGCCAGGGGGCGGCCCCCACGCGGGCCGCGTCTCTCGCGATACGGGTGATCCCGACGGCGAGCAGCCCGATCGGCGCGGTACGGCGGTGTCGAGCCGACCGCGACCGGCGAGGCCGAAGGCGACGGTGAGGGCGGGAAGAGGGGGCGCGGGGCCCACGGCCCGCGGCGGGGGCGCGAGCCGCGGGCCCGGACGTTCACCCCCGCTCGCGGTGCTCCACGTACGCGTTGTACGCCGCCACCTGCGCCCGGCGGGCGGTGCGCTCGACCGGGCGGAGGGCCTCGGCGCGGGCGGCGATCTCGGAGGCGCTGACCGCGGCGCCGTGCTCGCGGCCGCCGCCGGCGGGGCCGTGGGCGATGTCGATGAGGGCGCCCACTCGCTGCGCGAGCTCCAACACCCGGATGGCGCGCGGGGGGTAGCCCGGCGCGAGCACCTCGCGGCCGCGCTCCGCGCGCGCCCGGTACGCCTCCAGCGCCGCCTGGGCGACCGGGCCGGACCCGGCCACGTCCAGCCGGGAGAGCACCTCCGTCGCCTCCCGCAGCGCCTCCGCCAGCTCTCGCTCCGCCTCGCCGAGGGACGGCACGTCGGCCGGCGGCGCCTCGCGCACCGGCAGGCAGCGCCACACCACCTCGACGTGCACATCGCCGCGCGGCCCCGCCTCGAAGACCTCCGGCACCAGGCCCAGCGACACGCCCGAGGCGAGCACCGCCTCGCCCGTCTCCAGCGCCCGCGCGTTGAACTCCGGCGGGCCGCTCAGCCCCAGCGGGTGGCCCGGGGTCGGCAGCGCCACCCGCAGACCGGAGGCGCCGAGCGCGCGCAGCCGGCCGAGGGCCAGCGTGAGCCCGACCGGGCCGGACTCCCCGGGGAGATCGGCGACGCGATGGGACGCGTCGTCACCGGTGATGCGATGAGCGGCCTCATCCGGTGAGACAAGTCCGGCAATAAGGGCATTTCCCCACGCCGCAAGGCGTCCAGAGCGAGGTTCGTCGAGCATGGCCCCAGCCTAAGGACTGGCACCGTCAGTCGGTGGCGTAGGTTTTCCCTGGGGGCTGCGCCGCCGGGCGCAAGCGACATTTCGAGACTGCAATGGGAGACAACGCGCTCATGAGCGATGTTCTGGAGCTGGTGGACGTATCAGTGGTCCGCGACGGTCGGGCTCTGGTGGACGACGTCTCCTGGTCGATCAAGGAGGGCGAGCGCTGGGTGATCCTCGGCCCCAACGGCGCCGGTAAGACCACCCTGCTGAACATCGCCTCCAGCTACCTCTATCCCACCGCCGGTACCGCCCACATCCTCGGCGAGCGACTCGGCGGCGTCGACGTCTTCGAGCTCCGCCCGCGCATCGGCATGGCCGGCATCGCCATGGCCGACAAGCTGCCCCGCAACCAGACGGTGCTGCAGACCGTGCTCACCGCCGCGTACGGCATGACCGCCGGCTGGCAGGAGGCGTACGAGGACGTCGACGAGCAGCGCGCCCGCGCCTTCCTCGACCGCCTCGGCATGAGCGACTACCTGGACCGCAGGTTCGGCACCCTCTCCGAGGGCGAGCGCAAGCGCACCCTGATCGCCCGCGCCCTGATGACCGACCCCGAGCTGCTGCTGCTCGACGAGCCCGCCGCCGGCCTCGACCTCGGCGGCCGCGAGGACCTCGTGCGTCGCCTCGGTCGGCTGGCCCGCGACCCCATCGCCCCCTCGATGATCATGGTGACCCACCATGTCGAGGAGATCGCCCCCGGCTTCACCCACGTCCTCATGATCCGCCAGGGCAAGGTGCTGGCCGCCGGACCCATCGAGACCGAGCTCAGCTCCCGCAACCTCTCCCACTGCTTCGGCCTCCCGCTGGTCGTGGAGCGCAACGGCGACCGCTGGACGGCGCAGGGCCTGCCGCTCGGTCGCTAGGGACAGCGCGGTTTCGCGCCCTGTCCCGGCCCGCCCCCGAGAACTACCATGACCATGTGGACGGATGGGTGTGGTGGCTGGTCGCCGCCGTAGGGCTGGGCATTCCCCTCGTACTGACCGCGATGCCGGAGTTCGGGATGGTGGCGGTCGGCGCGGTCGCCGCCGCCCTCACCGACGCGGTGGGCGGCGGACTCGTGCTCCAGGTAGTGGTCTTCGCCGTCGTCTCGGTCGCGTTGATCGCGGTGGTGCGCCCGATCGCCAACCGCAGCCGCCGCCAGCGCCCGGAACTCCTCAGCGGCGTCGAGGCGCTGAAGGGCCGTCAGGCGGTCGTGCTGGAGCGGGTGGACGGGGACGGCGGTCGCATCAAGCTCGCCGGTGAGGTGTGGTCAGCCCGCGCGCTCGACGCCGACCAGTCGTACGAGCCGGGCCAGCAGGTGGACGTCGTGGACATCGACGGGGCGACCGCCGTCGTCATGTGAGTCGGCCGCCCGACGCGTGTCCCCGTCAAGCTGCGCGGCACGCCGCTTATCTGAAAGACTTCAACATCATCGTCCGATGGCCGGAAGCATGAAGGGCACGGGGAGCCGCTGTGGAACCGATCATCATCGTCCTGATCATCCTGGTGGTGCTCGTCTTCATCGCACTCATCAAGACGATCCAGGTCATCCCGCAGGCCAGTGCCGCGATCGTGGAGCGGTTCGGCCGCTACACGCGCACCCTCAACGCCGGCCTCAACATCGTCGTGCCGTTCATCGACTCCATCCGTAACCGCGTGGACCTGCGCGAACAGGTGGTGCCGTTCCCGCCGCAGCCGGTGATCACCCAGGACAACCTGGTCGTCAACATCGACACCGTCATCTACTACCAGGTGACCGACGCCCGCGCCGCGACCTACGAGGTCGCCAGCTTCATCCAGGCGATCGAGCAGCTCACCGTCACCACGCTCCGGAACATCATCGGTGGCATGGACCTGGAGCGCACCCTCACCTCGCGCGAGGAGATCAACGCGGCGCTGCGCGGCGTCCTGGACGAGGCCACCGGCAAGTGGGGCATCCGCGTCAACCGCGTGGAGCTCAAGGCCATCGAGCCGCCCACCTCCATCCAGGACTCGATGGAGAAGCAGATGCGCGCCGACCGTGACAAGCGCGCCGCGATCCTCCAGGCCGAGGGTGTCCGACAGTCCGAGATCCTGCGGGCCGAGGGCGAGAAGCAGTCCGCGATCCTCCGCGCCGAAGGTGAGGCCAAGGCGGCCGCGCTGCGCGCCGAGGGCGAGGCCCAGGCGATCCGCACGGTCTTCGAGTCGATCCACGCCGGCGACCCGGACCAGAAGCTGCTCTCCTACCAGTACCTCCAGATGCTGCCGAAGATCGCCGAGGGCGACGCCAACAAGCTCTGGATCGTGCCCAGCGAGATCGGAGACGCCCTCAAGGGGCTCGGCGGCGCGATCGGCAACTTCGGGCCCATGGGGGGCGGCGGCTCCGGCGGCGCCAAGGAGGCCCCGCGCCGCGAGTCGCCCACCATCGACTGAACCGGCCACGGCCGTCACGGAGCCCACGGACCGCACGACAGGCTCCCCGCGCGCCTGAGCCGCTGCCCGGCGGGACACCCGACGTTCGCGTCCGAGGTGTCCCGGGGGCAACGGCTCAGCTCGTTCCAGGCTCGTTTCGGCCGGGGCCGCGGTCAGGCCGCGCGCGGCGTCGACGGCGCCAGCCACTCCGGCAGCTCCTCGCGCCCCGCCGGACCGAGGGCCAGCAACAGCGCGTCCGCGGGCGTCGGCTCGAAGGGCGCGTTCAGCAGCCGCATCCCCGCCTGCTCCGGGGTCCGGTCCGCCTTGCGGTGGTTGTCCTCCGCGCAGGAGGCCACCGTGTTGAGCCAGGTGTCGCCGCCGCCGTGCGCACGAGGCACCACATGGTCCACGGTCGTCGCCCGCCCCCCGCAGTACGCGCACCGGTGACGGTCCCGTATCAGCACCCCGCGCCTCGACCACGGCGCCCGTCTTCGGAACGGCACCCGCACATACCGGCTCAGCCTGATCACCCGGGGCAGCGGCAGTTCCACCTCGGCGGCGCGCACCCGCAGTCGAGGATGGGCCTGTTCGACGACGGCCTTGTCCTGAAGTACCAGTACCACCGCTCGTCGCGACGTCACCGTCGACAGCGGTTCGAAGCTCGCGTTGAGCACCAACGTCTCGCGCATCCCAGACCACCTCCCGCACCAGGCATCCCGGCCCGCCCCTGGAGGAGCGGGCCGGGATCAACTCTGGCGCGGGCGTGCGGATCCGGACAACGCAATTTAGCCGCGCCGGGCCCGCGCGACCGCGGTCAGCGTCGCGTCACCGCCGGTCAGCCCGCGGCTGGGTTCTCGTACTCACCGATCACATGCGCCCGGGCCAGGGCGTGGAAGCGCAGGTTGAACCCGACCACCGCCGGGGACACCCCGGCGTCCGGACCCAGCTTCTCGGTGTCCACGGCGTAGACCGTGAAGACGTACCGGTGCGAGCCGTCGCCCGGCGGCGGCGCGGCACCGCCGAAGTCACGCGAGCCGTAGTCGTTCCGCACGTGCACCGCGCCCGGCGGCAGCCCCTTGAAGTCACCGCTGCCCGCCCCGGTCGGCAGCTCGGTGACCGACGCCGGGAGGTCGAAGAGCACCCAGTGCCAGAAGCCGCTGCCGGTCGGCGCGTCCGGGTCGAAGCACGTCACCGCGAAGCTCTTCGTCCCCTCCGGGAACCCCTCCCAGCGCAGGTGCGGCGAGAGGTTGCCCTTCGCGTACACCTGGTCGTTCTTGAGGGTGCCGCCGTCGGCCACGTCGTCGCTCACCACGGTGAACGACGGCACCGGGGGATGGAAGTCATGGGGGAGCGGGCGCCGGTTCTGCTCGGACACGTCGAAACCTCCTGTTGCTCGGGAGACCGCTGGTGAAGGTCGCACGCCCGCCTCCTGACGGGCCGTACGTACACCTCGCATGCGCGGCCAGCCTAGTCAGCGGCCGCCCGGTGATCTGGGACGATGCCGCCCATGACCGGAGCAACGCCGGAGCCCGGCCCCCACACGGCCACGCTCCACCTCGACGGCGTGTCAGACCGCGCCGGCTTCCTCGACCGGTGCGCGACGGACCTCGGCCTGCCCGACTGGTTCGGCCGCAACTGGGACGCCCTCGCCGACTGCCTGATCGACCTCTCCTGGTGGGGTGAGCCCACCGGATACGTGCTGCGCGTGCGCGGCTGGACTGCGTTCCGCAAAGCCGCCCCCGAAGCCGCCGAGACCGCGGCGGCCGTCCTCGAGGACGCGCTGGAGTACTGGGCCGACAGCGACACCCCGCTGACCGTGGTCTACGACCCGGCGGACTGAGCGCGCCTCCGGCCGCGCGGGACCCGGAAAAGGGCGCGGGGTGGGTGCGGACCACAGGTCCGCACCCACCCCGCGCCCGACCGGGAGACTCAGAACCAGTTGCGCTTGCCGCCGACCTCGGCGAGCCACTGGTTGAGGTAGGCGGTCCAGTCGGTGTCCTGGTACGAGGAGAGGCCGACCGTGAACGAGCGGTACGAGTCGCTGCCCTCGGTGAACAGCCCCGGGCGCTTGTCCATCTCCAGCACCACGTCCATCTCGTTCCCGTCGGCGATGAAGGTCAGCTCGACCTCGTTCAGCCCGCGGTACTGCTGCGGCGCGTAGAACTCGATCTCCTGGTAGAAGGGCAGCCGCTGCCGCGTGCCACGGATGTGGCCCCGCTCCAGGTCCGCGCTCTTGAAGCGGAAGCCCAGCTGCGCGAAGGCGTCCAGGATGGCCTGCTGCGCCGGGATCGGGTGCACGTTGACCGGGTCCAGGTCGCCGGAGTCCACGGCCCGCGCGATCTGCAGCTCGGTGGTCACCCCGATGTGCATGCCGGTGAGGTGCTGGCCCTGGAAGTTGGTGATCGGGGTCTCCCACGGGATCTCCAGCCCGAACTGCACCGAGTGCACCGCACCCGGCTGCACCTCGAAGGCGCCGCCGATCTGCTGCCGGACGAACTCGATGTCCTGCTTGTGCTCCTGGTCGCCGCCCTCGACCTCGACCCGGGCCTGCAGACCGACGGTGAGCCCCTCGATCTGCTGGGCGACCGAGCCGCCCTGGATGCGGACCTCGCCCTGTACGACACCGCCGGGGACGACGTTCTCCTCGGCCAGCACCGTCTCCACCGAAGCGCCACCGGCACCCAAACTCGCGAGCAGCTTCTTGAAGCCCATGATCTGATCTTCCTCTGTCGGTCCGTTGTTGATCAGTACGAACGCGGTCCCGCGCCATACGGTTCCGTGCCCGCGCCTTCGAGGTCCCACCCTTGCAGCCCGGGCCCGGCCACTCCAACCACCTGCACGCACCTCTATGGATCCGTTGCACTACGCTCGGGCACCGTGACCGTGGCACCAGACCGTACGCCGCTCGAACGGCACTTCTTCGATCGCCCCGTTCTGGAGGTCGCCCCCGATCTCCTGGGCCGCGTCCTGGTGCGGCACACCCCGGACGGGCCCATCGAGCTGCGGCTGACGGAGGTGGAGGCGTACGCCGGACCCGCCGACCCCGGCTCGCACGCCTACCGCGGCCGCACCGAACGCAACGCGGTGATGTTCGGGCCCCCGGGCCATGCGTACGTCTACTTCACCTACGGCATGTGGCACTGCCTGAATCTGGTGTGCGGCCCCGAGGGCAGCGCGAGCGGGGTGCTGCTGCGCGGTGGCGAGATCATCCGTGGCGAGGAGCTGGCCCGCGAGCGCCGGGCGACCGCCCGCACCGCCCATGAGCTCGCCAAGGGCCCGGCGCGTCTGGCCACCGCCCTCGACGTGGCCCGCGACCAGAACGGCAGCGACGTCTGCGCGGGCGCCGACGCGCCCATGGAGATCCTCGCCGGCACTCCGGTCCCCGCCACCGCGGTGATGAACGGACCGCGCACCGGTGTCGGCGGCGACGGCGCCCACCACCCGTGGCGCTTCTGGATCGAGGGCGATCCGACGGTCAGCCCCTACCGTCCGCACACCCCGCGACGGCGCGGCTCCGGCGCGCCGTCGGCTCGACTTGACTCCGGTCCGGGGGACGCCTAACGTAGCCCGAGCCGTTTGAGACGGGCAGCATCGACGATGCCCGGCCGATGGAGATCCAGAGGCCGCATCCCGGCAGCCCCAGGCGGCAAACCACTACCGAACGATTCCCGAACGGGCTCTGTTTCGGCGTGCCGAAATTCGATCCGAAAGGCTCGATTAGGCGCCGGGCGGGAAAATCGCTAAAGTAGTGACCACGCCGGAAGGCGCGAAACAAACCCCCTCCAACGGGGACCGGAAACCAATTCGGACCGACTGCGACTTTCGAGAAGCAGGGGAACGAAAAAGGATCTGGTAAGCTTGGAGACACCGAAGGGAAGCGCCCGGAGGGCCCGGTGAGACGGGACCGAAGGAAGCGTCCGTTCCTTGAGAACTCAACAGCGTGCCAAAAGTCAACGCCAGATATGTTGATACCCCGTCGAAGGGCCATCACGGCCCGATGACGAGGTTCCTTTGAAGAAAAAACACAGCGAGGACGCTGTGAACGGGTGGGACTATTCCTCCTACCTGTTCCGCTCAACGCGAGTGTGCACCCGATTAACGGGAAAACATTCACGGAGAGTTTGATCCTGGCTCAGGACGAACGCTGGCGGCGTGCTTAACACATGCAAGTCGAACGATGAACCCGCTTCGGTGGGGGATTAGTGGCGAACGGGTGAGTAACACGTGGGCAATCTGCCCTGCACTCTGGGACAAGCCCTGGAAACGGGGTCTAATACCGGATACGACCACTGACCGCATGGTTGGTGGTGGAAAGCTCCGGCGGTGCAGGATGAGCCCGCGGCCTATCAGCTTGTTGGTGGGGTGATGGCCTACCAAGGCGACGACGGGTAGCCGGCCTGAGAGGGCGACCGGCCACACTGGGACTGAGACACGGCCCAGACTCCTACGGGAGGCAGCAGTGGGGAATATTGCACAATGGGCGAAAGCCTGATGCAGCGACGCCGCGTGAGGGATGACGGCCTTCGGGTTGTAAACCTCTTTCAGCAGGGAAGAAGCGAAAGTGACGGTACCTGCAGAAGAAGCGCCGGCTAACTACGTGCCAGCAGCCGCGGTAATACGTAGGGCGCGAGCGTTGTCCGGAATTATTGGGCGTAAAGAGCTCGTAGGCGGCTTGTCACGTCGGATGTGAAAGCCCGGGGCTTAACCCCGGGTCTGCATTCGATACGGGCAGGCTAGAGTTCGGTAGGGGAGATCGGAATTCCTGGTGTAGCGGTGAAATGCGCAGATATCAGGAGGAACACCGGTGGCGAAGGCGGATCTCTGGGCCGATACTGACGCTGAGGAGCGAAAGCGTGGGGAGCGAACAGGATTAGATACCCTGGTAGTCCACGCCGTAAACGTTGGGAACTAGGTGTGGGCGACATTCCACGTTGTCCGTGCCGCAGCTAACGCATTAAGTTCCCCGCCTGGGGAGTACGGCCGCAAGGCTAAAACTCAAAGGAATTGACGGGGGCCCGCACAAGCGGCGGAGCATGTGGCTTAATTCGACGCAACGCGAAGAACCTTACCAAGGCTTGACATACACCGGAAAGCTGCAGAGATGTAGCCCCCCTTGTGGTCGGTGTACAGGTGGTGCATGGCTGTCGTCAGCTCGTGTCGTGAGATGTTGGGTTAAGTCCCGCAACGAGCGCAACCCTTGTTCTGTGTTGCCAGCATGCCCTTCGGGGTGATGGGGACTCACAGGAGACTGCCGGGGTCAACTCGGAGGAAGGTGGGGACGACGTCAAGTCATCATGCCCCTTATGTCTTGGGCTGCACACGTGCTACAATGGCCGGTACAATGAGCTGCGATACCGCGAGGTGGAGCGAATCTCAAAAAGCCGGTCTCAGTTCGGATTGGGGTCTGCAACTCGACCCCATGAAGTCGGAGTCGCTAGTAATCGCAGATCAGCATTGCTGCGGTGAATACGTTCCCGGGCCTTGTACACACCGCCCGTCACGTCACGAAAGTCGGTAACACCCGAAGCCGGTGGCCCAACCCCTTGTGGGAGGGAATCGTCGAAGGTGGGACTGGCGATTGGGACGAAGTCGTAACAAGGTAGCCGTACCGGAAGGTGCGGCTGGATCACCTCCTTTCTAAGGAGCACATGGCCGACTGCGAGCGAATGTCTCGCACGGTTAGCTCATGGGTGGAACGTTGACTACTCGGCACACTTGGTCTGCTGTGACTGTTAGTACTGCTTCGGCGTGGAACACGGTGCATGGTGGCTGGGAGTGTCGGGCACGCTGTTGGGTGTCTGAGGGTGCGAGCGTAGAGCTTGTTCCTTCGGGTGCCGGCCCCGGTGAAGCATCATCTTTGAGTGGTGTGTGACGGGTGGCTGGTTGTTGCTTGAGAACTGCACAGTGGACGCGAGCATCTGTGGCCAAGTTTTTAAGGGCGCACGGTGGATGCCTTGGCACCAGGAACCGATGAAGGACGTGGGAGGCCACGATAGGCCCCGGGGAGCTGTCAACCGAGCTTTGATCCGGGGGTGTCCGAATGGGGAAACCCGGCAGTCGTCATGGGCTGTCACCCATACCTGAACACATAGGGTATGTGGAGGGAACGCGGGGAAGTGAAACATCTCAGTACCCGCAGGAAGAGAAAACAACCGTGATTCCGGGAGTAGTGGCGAGCGAAACCGGATGAGGCTAAACCGTATGTGTGTGATACCCGGCAGGGGTTGCGCATGCGGGGTTGTGGGAGTGAGCTTCAGCAGTCTGCCGGCTGTTGGGCGAGTCAGAAACCGCATGGATAGGCGAAGGGCATGCGAAAGGCCCGGCGTAGAGGGTAAGACCCCCGTAGCTGAAATCTTTGCGGCTTGCTTGCTCATTTCCCAAGTAGCACGGGGCCCGAGAAATCCCGTGTGAATCTGGCGGGACCACCCGCTAAGCCTAAATATTCCCTGGTGACCGATAGCGGATAGTACCGTGAGGGAATGGTGAAAAGTACCGCGGGAGCGGAGTGAAATAGTACCTGAAACCGTGTGCCTACAAGCCGTGGGAGCGTCGCCGTGTTCTTCGGAGCACGGTCGTGACTGCGTGCCTTTTGAAGAATGAGCCTGCGAGTTTGCGGTGTGTTGCGAGGTTAACCCGTGTGGGGAAGCCGTAGCGAAAGCGAGTCCGAATAGGGCGATTGAGTAGCGCGCCCAAGACCCGAAGCGGAGTGATCTAGCCATGGGCAGGTTGAAGCGGAGGTAAGACTTCGTGGAGGACCGAACCCACCAGGGTTGAAAACCTGGGGGATGACCTGTGGTTAGGGGTGAAAGGCCAATCAAACTCCGTGATAGCTGGTTCTCCCCGAAATGCATTTAGGTGCAGCGTCGTGTGTTTCTTGCCGGAGGTAGAGCACTGGATAGGCGATGGGCCCTACCGGGTTACTGACCTTAGCCAAACTCCGAATGCCGGTAAGTGAGAGCGCGGCAGTGAGACTGTGGGGGATAAGCTCCATGGTCGAGAGGGAAACAGCCCAGAACATCGACTAAGGCCCCTAAGCGTGCGCTAAGTGGGAAAGGATGTGGAGTCGCAGAGACAACCAGGAGGTTGGCTTAGAAGCAGCCACCCTTGAAAGAGTGCGTAATAGCTCACTGGTCAAGTGATTCCGCGCCGACAATGTAGCGGGGCTCAAGCGTACCGCCGAAGTCATGTCATTCCAGCGTGAGGACCAACGTCTGCTGGGATGGGTAGGGGAGCGTCGTGTGCCGGGTGAAGCAGCCGTGGAAACGAGTTGTGGACGGTTCACGAGTGAGAATGCAGGCATGAGTAGCGATTCACACGTGGGAAACGTGTGCGCCGATTGACTAAGGGTTCCTGGGTCAAGCTGATCTGCCCAGGGTAAGTCGGGACCTAAGGCGAGGCCGACAGGCGTAGTCGATGGACAACCGGTTGATATTCCGGTACCCGCTTTGAAGCGCCAAACATCGAATCAGGCGATGCTAAGTCCGTGAAGCCGTCCTGGATCCTTCGGGTGAAGGGGAGTGGTGGAGCCGACGAACCAGACTTGTAGTAGGTGAGTGATGGGGTGACGCAGGAAGGTAGTCCAGCCCGGGCGGTGGTTGTCCCGGGGTAAGGGTGTAGGCCGTGCGGTAGGTAAATCCGTCGCACATGTAAGGCTGAGACCTGATGCCGAGCCGATTGTGGTGAAGTGGATGATCCTATGCTGTCGAGAAAAGCCTCTAGCGAGTTTCATGGCGGCCCGTACCCTAAACCGACTCAGGTGGTCAGGTAGAGAATACCGAGGCGTTCGGGTGAACTATGGTTAAGGAACTCGGCAAAATGCCCCCGTAACTTCGGGAGAAGGGGGGCCATTGCTGGTGAGGGAACTTGCTTCCTGAGCTGGTGGTGGCCGCAGAGACCAGCGAGAAGCGACTGTTTACTAAAAACACAGGTCCGTGCGAAGCCGTAAGGCGATGTATACGGACTGACGCCTGCCCGGTGCTGGAACGTTAAGGGGACCGGTTAGCTCTGTTTCGACGGGGCGAAGCTGAGAACTTAAGCGCCAGTAAACGGCGGTGGTAACTATAACCATCCTAAGGTAGCGAAATTCCTTGTCGGGTAAGTTCCGACCTGCACGAATGGCGTAACGACTTCTCGACTGTCTCAACCATAGGCCCGGTGAAATTGCATTACGAGTAAAGATGCTCGTTTCGCGCAGCAGGACGGAAAGACCCCGGGACCTTTACTATAGCTTGATATTGGTGTTCGGTTCGGCTTGTGTAGGATAGGTGGGAGACTGTGAAGCGGGCACGCCAGTGTTCGTGGAGTCATCGTTGAAATACCACTCTGGTCGTGCTGGATGTCTAACCTCGGTCCGTGATCCGGATCAGGGACAGTGTCTGGTGGGTAGTTTAACTGGGGCGGTTGCCTCCTAAAGAGTAACGGAGGCGCCCAAAGGTTCCCTCAGCCTGGTTGGCAATCAGGTGTTGAGTGTAAGTGCACAAGGGAGCTTGACTGTGAGACCGACGGGTCGAGCAGGGACGAAAGTCGGGACTAGTGATCCGGCGGTGGCTTGTGGAAGCGCCGTCGCTCAACGGATAAAAGGTACCCCGGGGATAACAGGCTGATCTTCCCCAAGAGTCCATATCGACGGGATGGTTTGGCACCTCGATGTCGGCTCGTCGCATCCTGGGGCTGGAGTCGGTCCCAAGGGTTGGGCTGTTCGCCCATTAAAGCGGTACGCGAGCTGGGTTTAGAACGTCGTGAGACAGTTCGGTCCCTATCCGCTGTGCGCGTAGGAGTCTTGAGAAGGGCTGTCCCTAGTACGAGAGGACCGGGACGGACGAACCTCTGGTGTGCCAGTTGTTCTGCCAAGGGCATGGCTGGTTGGCTACGTTCGGGAGGGATAACCGCTGAAAGCATCTAAGCGGGAAGCCTGCTTCGAGATGAGGACTCCCACCCACTTGATGGGGTAAGGCTCCCAGTAGACGACTGGGTTGATAGGCCGGATATGGAAGCCAGGTAACTGGTGGAGTTGACCGGTACTAATAGGCCGAGGGCTTGTCCTCAGTTGCTCGCGTCCACTGTGTGGTTCCTGGGTTGCAAACAGCATCCGGTACACCACAAATTGAAGAGTGTGCTTGTTCGCTAGAACCCAATAGGGTTTCGGTGGTTATAGCGTTAGGGAAACGCCCGGTCACATTCCGAACCCGGAAGCTAAGCCTTTCAGCGCCGATGGTACTGCAGGGGGGACCCTGTGGGAGAGTAGGACGCCGCCGAACAATCTTTCAGGACCCTTGGTCCCAGCGTTCACGCTGGGACCAAGGGTCCTTTTTGTTTTTCTTGCCACAGCGCGTACCCCGATGAGGTGCGCGAGAATGAACGCAGTACCTCAAGACAGGAGTCACGTCGATGTCCCCCAACTCCCCCGACGACAGGTCGGAGCCGCGGCGTCGCGACGGCGGTGACCGACGCGATTTCCGGAGCTCCGGCCCGCGCCGCGATGAGCAGCGTGGACCGCGTCGCGACGACCGGGGTGGTCGGGACGACCGCGGTCGTGGCTTCCGCCGTGACGACGACCGTGACCGCGGCGGCTTCCGTCGCGATGACCGCGACCGCCGTGACGACCGCCCCCGCGGACCGCGCCGCGACGACGAGCGGGGTGGCGGCTTCCGGCGTGACCGCGACGACCGTCCGCCGTTCCGGCGTGACGAACGCCGTGATGAGCGTCGCGACGACCGCCCGCCGTTCCGTCGCGATGACCGTCGTGACGACCGGCCGTCCTTCCGCCGCGATGACCGCCGCGACGACCGTCGCGATGACCGCCGTGATGAGCGCCGCGACGACCGGCCCTCGCACCGTCGTGATGACCGCCGTGACGACCGTCCGTCCTTCCGCCGTGACGACCGTCCGTCCTTCCGGCGTGACGGCCGTCGTGACGACCGTCGTGACGACCGGCCCCCGTTCCGCCGTGACGACCGTCGTGATGAGCGCCGTGACGACCGTCCGCCGTTCCGGCGTGACGACCGCCGCGACGACCGTCGTGATGACCGTCCGTCGTTCCGGCGTGACGAGCGGCGTGACGACCGCCCGTCCTTCCGTCGGGATGACCGTCCGTCGTTCCGTCGCGATGACCGGCGCGACGAGCGTCGTGATGAGCGTCGTGACGACCGCCCGTCGTTCCGCCGTGACGACCGCCGTGATGACCGCCGCGACGACCGTCGTGATGAGCGCCGTGACGACCGGCCCTCGTTCCGTCGTGATGACCGCCGTGACGATCGCCGTGACGACCGGCGTGACGACCGACCCTCCTTCCGCCGTGATGAGCGCCGGGATGACCGTCGCGACGAGCGCCCGTCGTTCCGTCGCGACGAGCGTCGTGATGACCGCCGTGACGACCGTCGCGACGACCGGGACCGTGGGCGTCGGCCGTACGGCCAGGGCCGGGGGCGGGACGACCGGGAGCGTGGCGGCGGTGGCTTCGGGCGGCGTGACGGCCGTTCCGGCGGCTTCGGTCGGCGTGACGACCGGCGTGACGATCGCCGTGACGACCGGGGCCGGGACCGCGACCGGGAGCCGGTGAAGCGGCTGCCGATCCCCGAGGACGTGACCGGCTTCGAGATCGACAACGACGTGCGGCAGGAGCTGATGAGCCTGCCGAAGACGCTCGCCGAGGATGTCGCCAAGAACCTCGTCATGGTGGCCAGGCTGCTCGACGAGGAGCCGGAGCGGGCGTACGGGTACTCCCGGGTCGCGCTGCGGCTCGCCTCCCGCGTCGCCGCGGTCCGCGAGGCCGCCGGCTTCGCCTCGTACGGCGTCGGGAAGTACGCGGAGGCGCTGGCGGAGTTCCGCGCGGCGCGCCGGATGACCGGTTCGGTGGAGCTGTGGCCGGTCATGGCCGACTGCGAGCGCGGGATGGGCCGTCCGGAGCGCGCGCTGGCGATGGCCGGTGAGCCCGAGGTGCAGAAGCTGGACCGGTCCGGCCAGGTCGAGATGCGGCTGGTCGCGGCCGGCGCGCGGCGGGACATGGGGCAGGCCGACGCCGCCGTCGTGACCCTGCAGAGCCCGGAGCTGGCCTCGAACGCGGTCCAGCCGTGGACCGCGCGGCTGCGCTACGCGTACGCCGACGCGCTGCTGGCCGTGGGCCGCGAGACCGAGGCGCGTGAGTGGTTCGCCAAGGCGCTGGAGGCCGACCAGGGGCACACGACGGACGCGTCCGACCGGCTCGCCGAGCTGGACGGCGTGGAGTTCGTCGACGCCATGGCCATGGACGTCAGCGACGAGGACGAGCTGGAGGAGGCCGAGGCCGAGGCCGAGAACGCCGAGAGTGACGCCTCCGCCGCCTCTGACGCGTCCGCCGGTTCCGGTGACGCCGACTCGCCGGCCGAGACCCAGGTCGACGCTTCGGCGGACCCGGTGGCCGACGACGATGACGTCGAGGTGGACGGCGACGACCGCTGAGCGTAGGCCGGGAACGGCCACGCCCAGCGGATGAGACACAACGGATGAGGGTGGGGCCCCACGTGGGGCCCCACCCTCATCCGTTTGTCGCGCCCGGTCGCGGGTGTGAGGCACCCGGTGGCGCGTCACCCCAGCGCGAGGCTCCGCAGCACCAGGCCGGTGGCCGGCTTGGGGCCGAAGGAGGTCGACTTGTGCGGCATGGCGACGCCCTGGCGGGCCAGGTCGTGGACGACGTCCTCGCTGACCGGGCGGAGCAGCACCGCCGTGCCGCCGCGCCGCTCCGCCTGGTCGACGGCGGCCGCCGCGTCGTGGATGTAGCCGATGTGCTCGGGGGCGTCCGGGACCTTCCAGAGGTGGTCGAGCAGCAGCGAGTGCAGGACGGTGGCGTCCAGGGTGCGCCACGCCTCCGGCCGGTCGGCGGGGACCGTACGGGCCAGCAGCGCCGGGTCCGGCCGGTCGAGGAGATGGAACCGCCCGCCCCCCGCCAACAGGAAGGCGTTTCCGCCGGGACCCGGCCGCGCGGCCTCGTCCAGCGCCGCGAGCGCCTGGGGCAGCGGTCCGTCGACGGCGCGGACCCGGAAGGCGTCGCCCAGCGTCTTGAGCGCGCTGTCGACGGGCAACTGGTGCAGCAGCCGGTGGATGGCCCGCACCCGCAGCGGATAGCGCGCGGTGTCGACCAGCAACACCAGCCCGAAGTCCCATGGACCGGGGTCCGGGCGCTCGGCCCGCAGCCGCAGATAGGTGGCCCAGCGGTGGTGGCCGTCGGCGATGAGGGCCTGGCGGTGCGAGAGGTCGGTGGTGATCGCGGCGAGGTCGGCGGGGTCGGTCACACGCCACAGCAGGTGGTCGACGCCGTCCTCGGTGGTCGTGGCCAGCAGCGGGGACCCGGCGACCGTGCGCTCGATGACGCCCGCGGCGCCGTTGTCGCGGGCGTGGGGGTCGACGTCGCTCTCGACGGCGTCGGCGGGAGCCCCGTGGCCGCGGTAGGCGAGCAGCAGTGGCTCCAGGTGGGCGCCGGTGGCGCGCATCAGGTCGGCGCGGTCCTCGACCACGTGCGGCATGACCTCTTCGTGCGGGAGGACCACGCCCGCCTCGCGCGGGCTGAGTCGCAGCGCGCCGATCACCCCGCGCTGGAGCACCTCGCCGTCGTCCTGCTGGTACACGTACAGCGCCGGCTCGGGGTCGGCGGCCAGCACGCCCTCGGCCAGCCAGCGCTCCAGCGTCTCGGCGGCGCGGCGGGAGCGGTCGGCCGGGGAGTCGGCCTGCGGCAGGATCAGCCGGACGATGTTGTGCGGGTCCGCGGTCTCCAGCTCGCGCAGACCGTCGGGCCGGACGACGACGTCGTACGGCGGGGAGGTGACGGCGGCGAGGCTGCCGACTCGTTCCGGGACGTACCGCAATCCCCGGAACGGGACGAGCTGAAGCCCTTGCCCGACAGACCCTGGAGTGCTCATTGAGGCATGTTATGTCGCACGCCGCCATGCGCGATGATCGGGGGGACATGCTCACCTATCCGCGGAGGAGCGGCTACCTCATGAGCGAGACGGTCCGGACCCGGCCTGACGGCAGCGCGCAGAAACCGAGCGAGGCGTACGACACCGCACTGCTGGACCTGGACGGCGTGGTGTACGCGGGCGGTGAGGCGATCGAGCACGCCGTCGAGTCCCTGGGCGTGGCGCGCGCCGGCGGGATGCACCTGGCGTACGTCACCAACAACGCGCTGCGCACGCCGGAGACGGTGGCCGACCATCTGACCCGGCTGGGCGTGCCCGCCGAGCCCGGCGATGTGATCACCGCGGCGCAGGCGGTGGCCCGGCTGATCGCCGAGCAGGTTCCGGCGGGGTCGCGGGTGCTGGTGATCGGCGGCGAGGGGTTGAAGGTGGCGCTGCGCGAGCGCGGCCTGGAGCCGGTCGACTCGGTGGACGACGATCCGGCGGCGGTGGTGCAGGGCTATGGCGGTCCGGAGCTGGCCTGGGGGCGGCTGGCGGAGGCGACCTTCGCGGTGGCGCGCGGCGTGCCGTGGTTCGCGTCCAACACGGATCTGACGATTCCCACCAGCCGCGGGATCTCTCCGGGCAACGGCGCGGCGGTGGAGGTGGTGCGGATGGCCACCGGCGCCAGCCCGCAGGTGGCCGGCAAGCCGCAGCCGCCCATGCACCGCGAGACGATACTGCGCACCGGGGCACGCCGGCCGCTGGTGGTCGGGGACCGGCTGGACACCGATATCGAGGGCGCTCACGTGGGCGGGGTCGACTCGCTGCTCGTGCTCACCGGGGTGACCACGGCCGCCCAGCTGCTCGCCGCCGAGCCGAAGTACCGGCCCACCTATGTCGCCGCCGACCTGCGGGGGCTGCTGGAGCCGCAGCCGGAGGTGGTGCCGGTGGCCGCCGCCGAGGGCCGCGCGGACGGCTTCGCCTGCGGCGGCTGGGTGGCCTCCGTACGGGAGGGGGTCCTGCACCTCGAAGGCGACGGCACGGACCCGCTGGACGGGCTGCGCGCCCTGTGCGCGGCGGCCTGGACCGAGGCGGGGGCCGAAGCGGGCACCGCGGACGCGGAGAAGGCGCTGGCGCGGCTGGGCCTGAGCTGAGCGTCCGCCAAGCGGTCGGTCCCGCCGATTCCGGCGGGCTCCATCCCCTCCCAGCAGGGCTGATCGTCATTTAGGCTAACCTAACCTAAGTTTTGATCGGCCCTGTTGTGAGGTGGAGTTCCGCGTGGCCTTGGTCAGTTCCGCACAAACCGGGGCCGAGACGGCGGCCATACCCGCGCCGTCCGTGCCACCGGCACCCGGTACGCGGCGCACCGCATGGCGCGCGGTCGGACTTCTCGCCTCCGTGGGCGTCCTGGTGCTGGTGGCCGCGGCGAGCATCGCCATCGGTGCCAAGCCGATCCCCCTCGACCAGGTCTGGCACGGGCTCTTCCACTACTCCGGCAGCAAGACCGATGTGGTGGTCCGGGACCTGCGGGTGCCGCGCACCGTGCTGGGCGTGCTCGTCGGCGTCGGCCTGGGCGTCTCGGGCGCGCTGATCCAGGCCCTCACCCGCAACCCGCTGGCCGACCCCGGTCTGCTGGGGCTGAACGCGGGCGCCTCCGCCGCCGTCGTCACGGCGATCAGCTTTTTCGGCGTCACCTCGCTGACCGGCTATGTGTGGTTCGCCTTCCTGGGCACCGCCGTCGTCTCGGTCTTCGTCTACGTCCTCGGCGGCAGCCGCGGCGCCACCCCCGCCCGGATGGCGCTCGCGGGCATGGCCATCTACTCGGCGCTCTACGGCTATGTCTACGCGGTCCAGCTGCTCGACACCGCGGCGCTGGACAAGATGCGCTTCTGGACGGTGGGTTCGCTGGCGTCGGCCAACATGACGGTCGTCAAGCAGGTGGCCCCGTTCCTCGTGGTCGGCACGGTCCTCGCGTTCTGCCTCGCCCGCTCCCTGAACGCGGTCGCGCTCGGCGACGACCACGCGCGGGCGCTCGGCGTGCGGCTCGCCTCGACCCGCGCGCTGTCCATGGTCGCCGTCACCCTGCTGTGCGGCGCCGCGACCGCCGCCTGCGGGCCGGTCGCCTTCGTCGGCCTGATGGTGCCGCACATGGTCCGCGCGCTGACCGGACCGGACATGCGCTGGATCATGCCGTACGCCGCCGTGCTCTCGCCGGTGCTGCTGCTCGGCTCCGACATCGTCGGACGGGTCATCACCCGGCCCTCGGAGCTCCAGGTCGGCATCGTCACCTCCCTCATCGGCGGTTCCGTCTTCATCTACCTCGTACGTCGCCGAAGGATGGCCCAGCTGTGAACGCGAGTACCGCGAATGCGGAGAAGCCCGGGGCGCGCGCGGAGACGCCCGAGGCCGGCGCGGACGAGACCCGCGAGGCCGGCACCGGTGCGGACGGGACCCGTACGGACGTGACCGGGCGCGGGCCCGAGGACGCCGTCGCGAAGGACGCGGTCGGCACCGACCGGCCGCGCGTGCGCGGCATGCGCGGGACGACGCTGCGCCGCGGCGGCCTCTCGCTGCGGGTCGACACCCGCGGCATGGTGGTGGGGCTGCTGCTGGCCGTCGCCGCCCTGGGCATGGGCGTGGTGCTGGTCGGCACCGGCGACTTCCCCATCCCGGCCGCCGACGTCGTCCGGACCCTCCTCGGCGAGGGCGACCCCATCCAGGACTTCATCGTCAACGAACTCCGGCTGCCCCGGCTGTTGGTGGGGCTGCTGGTCGGCGCGGCGCTCGGCCTGTCCGGCGCCATCTTCCAGAGCATCTCCAAGAACCCGCTGGGCAGCCCGGACGTCATCGGCTTCTCCCAGGGCTCGGCGGCGGGCGGGCTCACGGTCATCGTGCTGACCCAGGGGAGCCCGGTGGCGGTCGCCGCCGGCGCGGTCGTGGGCGGCCTGCTCACCGGCCTCGGCGTCTACGCCCTGGCGTGGAAGCGCGGCGTCCACGGCTACCGGCTCGTGCTCGTCGGCATCGGCGCCAGCGCCCTGCTCGGCTCCGTCAACGGCTTCCTGCTCACCAAGGCCGACGACCTCGACGCCGCACGTGCCGTGGCATGGATGACCGGCTCCCTCAACGGTCGGGACTGGGAGCAGGTCTGGCCGCTGCTGTGGTCCTGCGTCGTGCTGATCCCGGTGGTGCTGTGGCACTCGCCCGCCCTGCGGATGCTGGAGATGGGCGACGACAGTGCCTACTCGCTGGGGGTCCCGGTGGAGCGCACCCGGACCGTCATGATGCTCGCGTCCGTGTTGCTGCTGACCGCCGCGACCGCCGCGGCCGGCCCCATCTCCTTCGTCGCGCTCGTCGCGCCCCAGCTGGCCCGTCGGCTCACCCGCTCGCCCGGCCCGAACCTGCTGCCCGCCGCCTGGATGGGCGCGGCTCTGCTGATCAGCGCCGACTGGGCCTCGCAGCGCGCCTTCGGCTCGGACCAGCTGCCGGTGGGCGTGGTGACCGGCCTGCTCGGCGGCGTCTACCTGGTGTGGCTGCTGGCCACCGAACGCAAGGCGGGGCGCATATGAGCCGGCCCCGGACCCCGCGCGAGCGGCGGGACGGGAGCGGCCGGCCGCACCCGGACGAGCAGCCCCCACAGGACAAGACCGACGACCGCGTTCCCGACCGCAAGGACATCCGACAGCCCGTGTCTGCCACCTCCGCCACCCCGTCCGCCCCGTCCACCGCGCCCGCCGCCGACGCCTCGGGCGAGCGGCGTCAGCGCCTGATGGCCGAAGGGCTCACCCTCGCCTACGACGGCCGCACGGTCGCCGAGGGGCTGTCGGTTTCGATCCCCGACAACTCCTTCACGGTCATCGTCGGCCCGAACGCCTGCGGCAAGTCCACGCTGCTGCGCGCCCTGTCGCGGATGCTGAAGCCGGCCGCGGGCTCCGTGCTCCTCGACGGCCAGGCCATCGGCTCCCTCCCGGCCAAGCACGTCGCCCGCACCCTCGGGCTGCTCCCGCAGAGCTCGATCGCGCCGGACGGCATCACGGTGGCCGACCTGGTGGCGCGCGGGCGCTACCCGCACCAGGGGCTGCTGCGCCAGTGGTCCGAGACCGACGAGCGGATCGTGTACGAGTCGATGGCGGCCACCGGCGTCGCGGAGCTCGGCGACCGCTACGTCGACGAGCTCTCCGGCGGTCAGCGCCAGCGCGTGTGGATCGCCATGGCCATCGCCCAGCAGACCCCGCTGCTGCTCCTGGACGAGCCGACCACCTACCTCGACATCCAGCACCAGATCGACGTCCTCGACCTGTGCGCGCAGCTCCACGAGGAACAGGGCCGCACCCTGGTGGCCGTGCTGCACGACCTCAACCACGCCGCCCGCTACGCCACCCACCTCATCGCGATGCGCGGCGGCCGGGTGATCGCGGAGGGCGACCCGGCGGAGGTGGTGACCGCCGAGCTGGTGGAGGAGGTCTTCGGGCTGCGCTGCCAGGTCATCGACGACCCGGAGACCGGCACCCCGCTGGTGATCCCGGCGGCCCGCAAGGCGCGCGTGAGCGGGTGAGCGGCTGAGCGCTCCGGGTGGGGGAGGTGTCGTGAGGGGCCGTCGGGCGTCTGCGGGTCGGTTGTGGCTGGTCGCGCAGTTCCCCGCGCCCCTTTCGGGGCGCTGTCGAGCCGTTGCGGGGGTGGTGGCCGCGAGCGTCTTGCGGGCTGCCGGGGGGCGTTGCCGAACGGGGAGGTGTCGTGAGGGCCGTCGGGCGTCTGCGGGTCGGTTGTGGCTGGTCGCGCAGTTCCCCGCGCCCCTTTCGGGGGCCCTGTCGAACGGAGAGGTCCCCGCGCCCCTGCCGACCTTGCCCGAGTCGCTTGGCTGGCGGGCCCGTGGCGTTGCTAGAGCAGCTTTCGCAGGCGTAGCAGGTCGCGGAAGCCGGCCTCCAGGTTGACCCGGCCGGAGGCCCAGGCGCGGGCGAAGTTCAGCTCGCCGTCGACCAGCGCGACCAGGTCGTCGCCGGTCATGCTCAGCCGGATCTCCGCACGGTCGGTCGGGGGGCCGGCCAGCGTCGTCACGTCCGTGATCCGCCCGCCCGCCAGCCGGCCGACGAAGGTCGTCGCCAGGTCGGTGATGTGACAGCTGAGGGAACGGTCGAGTGCGGCCGCGCTGCGCAGGTCGCCGTCGGCCCCCGCGAGATTCGTGGCCAGTCGGTCGAGCGCGCTGCGGCACTCCTCGATGGTCGCCATGGGGACCGACCCTACCCAAGCGCCTCCTGCGTCGGAGAACGCCCCCTTCACGGTAGCGTCGGGACCATGAAGGAGCCGATGCCCTGGTGCGAGACGGATGCCGGATCCCGAGCGGAGACGGACGCCGAGACCGGCTCGGAGACGGATCCGGGCGGCGAGCCGATCGCGCCGCTCGGGGTCGCCCGTACGCCCACCGGCGACGCGCGGGTGGACGCGCAGCTCGACCGGCTGGCCGACGCCGATCACCTCGCCGCGAGCGGACACCTGGAGGTGTACGAGGATGTCCACAGGGGCCTGCGCGACACGCTGACGGCGCTCGACCGCCGACTGCCGTCGCCGCCGGCCCCGCACCCGTCGATCCCGACCTCGTACGACACCAGGAGCTGAACCGCACGTGGCAGTGAGCCGTGGCCAACGCAGACGACTCGACGCGGAACTGGTCCGCCGCAAGCTCGCCCGCTCGCGCGAGCACGCGAGCCAGCTGATCGCCGCGGGCCGGGTCACCGTCGGCGGGACCACCGCGACCAAGCCCGCCACACAGGTGGAGACCAGCGCCGCCATCGTCGTCGGCCAGGACGACAGCGATCCGGACTACGTCTCCCGCGGCGGCCACAAGCTGGCCGGCGCGCTCGCCGCGTTCACCCCGCGCGGGCTGAAGGTCGAGGGCCGCCGCGCGCTCGACGCGGGCGCCTCCACCGGCGGCTTCACGGATGTGCTGCTCCGCGCGGGCGCGGCCCAGGTGGTCGCCGTCGACGTCGGCTACGGACAGCTCGCCTGGTCGCTGCAGAGCGACGACCGGGTCATCGTGAAAGACCGTACGAACGTGCGCGAGCTGACGCTGGAGCACCTCGACGGCCAGCCCGTGGACCTGGTCGTCGGTGACCTGTCCTTCATCCCGCTCGGACTGGTACTGCCCGCGCTGGTGCGCTGCGCCGCGCCCGACGCCGATCTGGTGCTCATGGTCAAGCCGCAGTTCGAGGTGGGCAAGGAGCGGCTGGGCAGCGGCGGGGTGGTTCGCAGCGAGGCCCTGCGCGCCGAAGCGGTCCGCACGGTCGCCGAGCAGGCGGCGGGGCTCGGGCTGGGCGTGCTCGGTGTGACGGCGAGCCCGCTGCCCGGCCCCTCGGGCAACGTCGAGTACTTTCTGTGGATGCGCGCCGGGGCGCCGGCTTTGGACCCGGCGGATGTTGACCGTGCAGTGGCGGAGGGGCCCCGTTGACCACTTCAGGAGCAGGTTCATCAGCAGCCGGAGCGGCCGAGCCGACGGAGTCGGCCGGAGCGGCCGACCCGACCATGCCCGCCGCGCGGGCGGACACCCCGGGGACGGGGGAGACCGTGGGGCAGGGGAGGCGGGCCGAGCCCGCGGGGATGGCGGCGTGCCCGCCGGACACCGGGCGCCGCACCGTCTTCCTGCTCGCCCACACCGGCCGCCCCGCGGCCATCCGCAGCGCCGAGCTGGTCGTGCAGGGCCTGCTGCGCTGCGGCATCGGCGTGCGGGTGCTCGCCGAGGAGGCCGCCGACCTGCCCCTGCCGCCGTCCGTTGAGCTGGTGGACTCCGGCCCGAACGTCCTGGACGGCTGCGAGCTGTTGGTGGTCCTGGGCGGGGACGGGACGCTGCTGCGCGGCGCCGAGTACGCCCGGACCTCCGGGGTGCCGATGCTCGGCGTCAACCTCGGACGGGTCGGCTTCCTCGCCGAGGCCGAGCGCGACGACCTCGACAAGGTCGTGGACCGGGTGGTCACCCGCTCCTACGAGGTCGAGGAGCGGATGACCCTCGATGTGCTGGTCCGCAACGACGGCCAGATCGTGCACACCGACTGGGCGCTGAACGAGGCGTCCGTCGAGAAGGCCGCCCGCGAGCGGCTGCTGGAGGTGGTCACCGAGGTCGACGGCCGCCCCGTGTCGCGCTTCGGCGGCGATGGCGTCGTGTGCGCCACACCCACGGGCTCCACGGCGTACGCGTTCTCCGCCGGCGGGCCCGTCGTCTGGCCCGAGGTGGAGGCCCTGCTGATGGTGCCCATCAGCGCCCACGCCCTCTTCGCCAAGCCCCTGGTGACCGCGCCCGACTCGGTGCTCGCGGTGGAGGTGCAGCCCCAGACGCCGCACGGCGTGCTGTGGTGCGACGGCCGCCGCACCGTCGAACTCCCCGCCGGCGCGCGCGTCGAGGTCCGCCGCGGCGCCGTCCCGGTCCGGCTCGCCCGGCTGCACCACGCCTCGTTCACGGACCGGCTGGTCGCGAAGTTCGCCCTCCCGGTCGCCGGCTGGCGGGGCGCCCCCCACTGACGCCAGGCCCGGCGCACCCCGCCGCACCCGCGGCCGTCGCCATGCCCGCCTTCTCCGGCCGTGCCCGCTCCGCCGGGCGCGGCCGGAGACCGTTCACCCACTGAGGGGGTTCGACGCCGCCGGTGCGCCCCGAAGACGGCGCTCTCTCGTACCTTCCCACGACCGTCGCCGGCGCCGTGATCAGCGCCGGAGCGGCCCGGAGGCCCAAAGGCCGGCGCGGTGGAGCCGGTCCGCGCCGGCGCCACACCGGCACCCCGTCGCCGGCCGGGCCGGAAACCTCGTATGGTCTTGGGCGTGCTGGAGGAGATGCGGATACGTGCGCTGGGCGTCATCGACGACGCGGTGGTGGAGCTCTCGCCCGGATTCACCGCGGTGACCGGTGAGACGGGCGCGGGCAAGACCATGGTGGTGACCAGCCTGGGCCTGTTGCTGGGCGGACGGGCCGACGCCGGTCTGGTGCGGATCGGGGCGAAGTCGGCCGTCGTGGAGGGCCGGATCGCGGTCGACCGGCGGTCCTCGGTCGCCGTACGGGCCGAGGAGGCCGGGGCCGAGCTGGACGACGGCGCGTTGCTGATCAGCCGGACGATCTCCGCGGAGGGACGCTCGCGGGCCCACGTGGGCGGCCGCGCGGTCCCCGTGGGGCTGCTGAGCGAGCTGGCCGACGAGCTCGTCGCCGTCCACGGGCAGACCGACCAGCAGGGCCTGCTGCGCCCCGCCCGGCAGCGCCAGGCGCTGGACCGCTACGCGGGCGACGCGGTCGCCGGGCCGCTGGAGAAGTACGCGGCCGCCTACGGCCGGCTGCGCGCCGTCTCGACCGAGCTGGACGAGCTGACCACCCGGGCCCGGGAACGCGCCCAGGAGGCCGATCTGCTGCGCTTCGGCCTGGACGAGATCGCCGCCGCCGAACCCCTGCCGGGCGAGGACGCCGAGCTCGCCGCCGAGGCGGAGCGGCTGGGCCACGCCGAGGCGCTCGCCTCCGCCGCCACCGCCGCGCACACCGCGCTCGCCGGCGACCCCGAGGACCTGGAGGGGGTGGACGCGGCCACGCTGGTGGCCGGCGCCCACCGCGCCCTGGAGTCCGTGCGCTCCCACGACCCGGCGCTGGCGGCGCTGGCCGACCGGGTCGGCGAGATCGGCATCCTGCTCTCCGACGCGGCGGGCGAACTGGCCGGGTACGCCGACGACCTGGACGCCGACCCGCGCCGGCTGGCCGCCGTCGAGGAGCGCCGGGCGACGCTCACCCACCTGACGCGCAAGTACGGCGAGAGCGTCGCGGACGTGCTCGCCTGGGCCGAGCGGGGGGCCGCTCGACTGGCCGAGCTGGAAGGCGACGACGACCGCATCGGCGAGCTGACCGCGGAGCGCGACGCCCTCCGCGCGGAGCTGGGCACCCTGGCGCAGACCCTCACCGACGCCCGCACGGAGGCGGCCGGCCGCTTCGCCGAGGCCGTCACCGCCGAACTGGCGGAACTGGCCATGCCGCACGCGCGGGTCAGCTTCGAGATCCGGCAGACCGAGACGGCCGACGAGACCGCGGGCATCGAGGTCGGCGGCCGTCCGGTGCTCTTCGGGCCGCGGGGGGCCGACGAGGTCGAGCTGCTGCTCGCCCCGCACCCCGGCGCCGTCCCCCGCCCCATCGCCAAGGGCGCCTCCGGCGGTGAGCTCTCCCGCGTGATGCTGGCCGTCGAGGTCGTGTTCGCCGGCTCCGACCCGGTGCCCACGTACCTCTTCGACGAGGTGGACGCGGGCGTCGGCGGCAAGGCCGCGGTCGAGATCGGCCGCCGGCTCGCCCGACTCGCCCACTCCGCGCAGGTCGTCGTCGTCACCCACCTCCCGCAGGTGGCCGCCTTCGCCGACCGGCACCTGGTGGTCGAGAAGACCAACGACGGCTCCGTCACGCGCAGCGGTGTCCAGGCCATGGAGGGCGAGGACCGCGTTCGCGAACTCTCCCGCATGCTCGCCGGCCAGGAGGACTCCCAACTGGCCCGCGCCCACGCCGAAGAGCTGCTGGCGGCGGCCCGCGCGACCCACGCGCGCTGACCGTCACGGCGCGGCCGCCCCGAGTCGCCCGCCGTCTCACGCCCGTGGCGCACACGCCGGCCTTGGGGCTCCGGCGCTGCTTCCGCACACCGGAAGCCGCCGTCCGGCGTGGCGGTTCGAGGGCCGGAACGCCCCGCCCGCCCCCGCCCACGCCCGTGGAGTCCCGGCGGGTGCCGTCCGGCGGTGCCGACTCCCACGTCAGAGGCGGCACGGGCGGCGTGCCGCGTCGCTCGTGCGGGTGGGGCGCCCGGTCGCGTCGGCCGGGCCCGGGGGCGCAGCGGACGGGGCCGTTGCATCGGGGCGGTCACCGGAACTGGCATCCTGGGCGAGGCGCTCCGTGCCGTTCCCACACCGCCGGAGGCCGCCTACGCCACCCGCCCAGCGCCACCTGACACCAGCCAGGGGAGTCCAGCCCGCGTGAGCAGCACCGTGAGCAGCACACCGGTTCCGCCGCACGGGCAGTCGCCGCTGCACGCCGTGCAGGTGCTGGGCAGCGGAGCCTGGGGCAGCGGGGTGCACGTGCGCTCGCTCGCGGCCGGGCTGGTGGCGCGCGGGCTGCGGGTGACGGTGTGCGCGCCCTGGAGCGCCGAACAGGGGTACGGCTTCACCGCGGCCGGCGCCCGCTTCTCCCCGGTCGACGCCCGCACCGGCGCCGGCGATGTGGCGGCCCTGCGCGCGGCCTGCTCCGGGGCCGGGCTGGTGCATGCCCACGGTGTGCGATCCGGGCTGCTGGCCGCGCTCGCGCTCCAGGGCCGGTCCACCCCGCTGATCGTCACCTGGCACGCCCGCGGCCGCCCCGCCGGCCGCCGCGCGCACCTGGCCCGAGTGGTGGAGCGGAGGGTGGCGCGCGCCGCCGCCGTGGTGCTCGGGGCCTCCTCCGACCTGGTGGACCGGGCCCGCGCCCGGGGCGCCCGCGACGCCCGGCTCGCCCCGGTCGCCGTGCCCGCGCGGCCTCCGGCTCCGGACCGCGGGGACGACTGGTGGCACAAGACCCGCGCCGACCTCGGCGCGGTGGAACGGCCGCTGCTGCTCTCGGTGGGCCGACTGGAGGCCGACGCCGGCTTCGACCCGCTGCTCGACGCCGCCCACGCCTGGCGCGACCTCGATCCGCAGCCGCTGCTGGCGGTGGCCGGCGAGGGCCGGGACCGGGCGGCGCTGCAACGGCGGATCGACGACGAGGGCCTGCCGGTGCGGCTGCTGGGCCGCCGCGACGATGTGCCCGAGCTGCTGGCGGCGGCCGACATGGCGGTGCTGTCCAGCCCCTGGGAGGCGCGCTCGCTGCTCGCCCAGGAGGCGCTGCACGCCGGGGTGCCGCTGGTGGCCACCGCGGTGGGCGGTGTCCCCGACCTGGTCGGCGAGGCCGCCGAACTCGTTCCCTACGGAAGTCCCGAAGCCCTCGCCGCCGCCGTGCTCCGGCTCCTCTCCGACCCGGCCCGCCGTGCCGAACTCGCCGCCGCCGGCCTCGCCCAGGCCGCCGGCTGGCCCACCGAGGACGACACCGTCGCCCATGTGCTGCGCGTCTACGACGAGGTCGCCCAACGCTGACCGGGCCCGGCGCCGGCCCCCCCCCGCGACCTGGGACGAGGCCCCGCCGCATCCCGGCATCCCGCTTCGAACGCCCGTGTCGAACCTTGTTTCGCATCCCGCGTCGAAAGCTGGCCCGAATCCGTCTGACGGACGGCTGAAAACGACCCCGGGACCGGCTCGGAGGAGGTCGAGGACCGCTCCGAAGCCCCACCCGAGGGTCGCGAATCCGGCCCTGGATTCATCCCCAGGAGTGATCCGAATCCGGCCAACCCACGCCCGGAAGACGCCCGCCGGACCACGCCGGGACGCGGGACGCGGGGCGCGGGATGCGGGGCGCGGGATGCGGGCACCGGACGCGGGGCTGGCCCCGTCTCCGGTCCGTCTCCGGCCCCGGAGCCGGACCGGAGACGGACCGGAGACGGTCCCGGGAACGGCCTTACTCAGCCGCCGGGTCGATCCCAGGGCTCCTGGGACCGGATCGGTGAAGCCGGTGCACCGGGTGG